>DATJDB010000065.1:0-9085 GCA_035497635.1 Pseudomonas sp.
CCCGAGCTGCGCAACCTGTTCAACATGACCCACCAGGAGCGCGGCGAGCAGCAGCAGGCGCTGGCGCGGGCGGTGTATGCCTATGCGGCGAACATCGAGCAGCCGGAAACCCTCGCCGCCGTACTGGAAAACATCGCCCACAAGCACGCCAGCCTCGGTGTGCGTCCCGATCAGTACCCCATCGTCGGTGAGCACCTGCTCGGCGCGATCAAGGACGTGCTGCAGGAAGCGGCCAGCGAAGACATTCTCCAGGCCTGGGCGCAGGCCTACGGCGAGCTGGCCGACATGCTGATCGGCATGGAACGCCGCTTGCGCGAGGAAGGTGCCAGCCACTCGGGTGGCTGGAACGACTGGCGCACCTTCGTGGTGCAGGAGAAGACCCCGGAAAGCGAGGTGATCACCTCTTTCGTGCTGGCGCCCAGCGATGGCGGGACGCTGCCGGACTTCCACCCTGGCCAGTACATCAGTCTGGCCGTGCAGGTGCCGGCGCTGGGGCTGCAGCAGATCCGCCAGTACAGCCTGTCGGACATGCCCAACGGCCTCACCTACCGCATCTCGGTGAAGCGCGAGGATGCTCCCGGCCTGCCGGCTGGCCAGGTGTCCTGTCTGCTGCACGAGCACATCGAGGTTGGCGACGAGCTGAAGATTGCGCCGCCCTACGGCAACTTCCACATCGATGTCGAGGCCCGGACGCCCATCGTGCTGATCAGCGGCGGGGTCGGGCTGACGCCGATGGTCAGCATGCTCAAGACGGCCCTACAAAATCCCGCGCGGCAGGTGGTGTTCGTGCACGGCGCACGCAACAGTCGGGTGCATGCCATGCGCGACCGGCTGCGTCAGGCCGAGCGCGAGCACGACAACTTCAAGGTGATCGTTTTCTACAACGAGCCGTTGCCGGAAGACGAGGAAGGGCGCGATTACGACCTGGCGGGGCTGGTGGATGTGAAACATATCCGCAACGCCATCCTGCTGCCGGATGCCGATTACTACATCTGCGGGCCGATTCCCTTCATGCGCATGCAGCACGATGCGCTGGAGAACCTCGGCGTTCCCGAGGCGCGCATTCATTACGAAGTGTTCGGGCCGGATCTGTTTGCGGAGTGAGGCGGCCACGAGACGGGTGGCTCGACCTGTGGGGCCGGCTTTACGCCGGCCAGCGGAGCGGAAGGTCCCCACCCCTGCCGGCCGGGATAAACCCGGCCCCACAGGTTGACCGAACCCTGGAGCCTGCGCGCCGCTCTCAGCCTGGAAACAGAAACGGATTCAGCCCGCTGCGGCCGAAGCCTTCGCGTTCCATTTCCGCATCCAGCGCCAGGGTGGCCAGGTCGTCGGCGAATACGTCCAGCTCGCGGTCCCGGCTCAGGTGCAGCACCTTGAGATAGCTTTCGCAGTCGCCACAGCTTTCCGCCTTGATCGGCGCATCGCGTTCGTCCAGCGACCAGTACTCCAGCGTGCCGGTGTTCTCGCAATTGCTGCACTTGATGCGCACCATGTGCCAGCGGCTTTCGCACAGTCCGCAGTGCAGATAGCGCAGGCCGTTGTCGAGGATCACGCTGGCGCTCGGCGCGCTGGCGCACACCGGGCAGAACTGCCGCTGCTCGCCCAGCTCGGCGGTGGCGCGCAGTTTCAGGCTGGCCGCCAACTGGCTCCAGTACAGCGACAGGGCCGCCCACAGGAACACCGCCCGGTCGCTGCCGACCGTGGCGAAGTCGCCGGCCAGCAGCGCGCTGGCCAGGTTCTCCAGCTCCTCGGCGCTGCTGTCACGCAGACCGTCGAGCACCGCCACCGCCGGTGCCGGCATCTGCGGCTTCAGCTCGTCAATCAGCGCAGCCAGCAGCTCGCGCCAGTAGGCATCACGCGACAGTGTGGCCGGGTCCAGCGGCGCCTGGCCGTTGCGGGTGTCCAGGCGGGCATTGGCGCTTTCCGGCAGCGGGCGACGCGCCAGCACCTGGTGCTGGGCGTCGGCGATACGGGCGGCGAACGCGAGGTAATCCGCCATGGGATGTTCACTGGCCAACTGGCGCAGCCGGTCGGCGCGCCGCGAATAGTGCTTGCCCAGCTCGGGCAGCAGCAGCGGGTCGACATGCTCGACACCGCCGCTGGGCTGCTCGATGGGCGTCAGTTTGATGCTGCTCATTGGCCGTCCTTCGGCAGCGAACGGTACCAGCGCGGGTGGTGAGTGCGGGCCCAGGCACGCGAGACACGCCCGGTGCTCATGCTGGAGATCGTCCCCTTGACCCAGTAGGCCAGGTAGATGTGGCCGATGATCAGCAGCATCAGCAGCACGCCGGCGAGGGCATGCACCAGCAGGCCGATGCGAATGACCGGGATGGAGAACAGCGGCGCGAAGTATGGCCGCCAGATCACCACACCGCTGATCAGCAGCAGCACGATCAGGCCCATGATCGACCAGAACAGCACCTTCTGACCGGCGTTGTACTTGCCGGTGTCCAGGGCCTCGTTGTGCTCGCCCTTCATCACCGAGCCGACGTTGGTGAACCAGGCCTTGTCGCTGGCTTCCGGCAGGTTGTAGCGGGCCAGTTTCAGGCACAGGAAGCCCAGGAACAGGAACACCACCACGCCCAGGAACGGGTGCAGGATGCGCGCCAGTTGCGGGCCGCCGAGCAGGTTGTTCAGCCAGTTCAGCGACGGGAAGAACCACGACAGGCCGGACAGCGCCACGAAGAAGAAGCAGATCACCATCAGCCAGTGGCTGATGCGCACGGCGTAGGGGGTGCGCTGCACGCTGTTCGTCTTGTTCATGCCTTGTCCTCCTCGGCGTGGGCGTCTTCATCGACGGTCTGCGGGCCGACGCCGGTGTAGTGGAACACCGTGCCGGCCAGGGTGGCGAAGAAGGCCACGGCCGCCGCCGGCTTCAGCCAGCCCTTCCAGCCGGTGATGGCGCTGCTGATGCGTGGATCGGTCGGCAGCTTGCGGTACAGCTGCGGCTTGTCGGCGTGTTGCAGCACGTACATCACGTGGGTGCCGCCGACGCCCTGCGGGTCGTAGATGCCGGCGCCGGCAAAGCCGCGGCCCTTGAGCTCCTCCACGCGTTCCGCGCCGTAATGCAGCATGTCGTCCTTGCTGCCGAAGCGGATCGCGCCGGTCGGGCAGGTCTTCACGCAGGCCGGCTCCTGGCCGACCGCGACGCGGTCCGAGCACAGCGTGCACTTGTAGGCCTTGTTGTCCTTCTCGCTGATGCGCGGCACGTCGAACGGGCAGCCGGCGATGCAGTAGCCGCAGCCAATGCAGTGTTCGGACTGGAAGTCGACGATGCCGTTGGCGTACTGCACGATGGCGCCCGGCTGCGGGCAGGCCTTCAGGCAGCCCGGGTCGGCGCAGTGCATGCAGCCGTCCTTGCGGATCAGCCATTCCAGGCGACCGGATTCGTCGTTCTGGTACTCGTCGAAGCGCATGACGGTCCAGGAATCGGCGGTCAGGTCGATGGGGTTGTCGTAGATGCCGTGGTTGTGGCCGACCTCGTCGCGGATGTCGTTCCACTCCGAGCAGGCCACCTGGCAGGCCTTGCAGCCGATGCAGGTGGTCACGTCGATCAGCTTGGCCACTTCGGCCTTCTTGTCCCGCGCCTGGGGCGTGGGGGTCAGCCCGCTGGTGGCGGAGCGTTTGATGATGTCTTGGGATTGCATGGACATGGGAGCGCTCCGTTACACCTTTTCCACGTTGACGAGGAAGGCCTTGTATTCGGGGGTATGGGTGTTGGCGTCACCGATACGCGGACTCAGGGTGTTGGCCAGGAAGCCCTTGCGGGTGGTGCCTTCGAAGCCCCAGTGGCAGGGAATGCCGACCTGCTCCACTTCCTGCCCCGCCACCTGCAGCGTCATTACTCGCTTGGTGACCACCGCCTTGCCGCGGATGAAGCCGCGCTTGCTGGATATCTTGATCACATCGCCGGACGCGATGCCCTTGGCGGCGGCCAGCTTTTCGCTGATCTCGACGAACTGCTCGGGCTGGGCGATGGCGTTCAGGCGGGCGTGCTTGGTCCAGTGACGGAACATTTCGGTGATTGAGTAGGTGGTCGCCACGAAGGGGAACTCCTCGCGGGAACCGAAGCTCGGCTTGTCGTCCTCGAAGATGCGCGCCACCGGGCTCTTGCCGCTGCCGCTGTGCAGCGGGTTGGCGTCAATCGGGCTCTCCTGCGGCTCGTAGTGCTCCGGGAAGGGACCATCGGTCATCGCGCCGAGGGCGAACAGGTGGCCGACGCCGTCCTGCAGCATGATGAATGGGCTGACGCCGCTGTTCGGCGCCGCGGTCAGCGGGTAGTCGGGCACGTCGGCACCGCCCCACTGGGCGCCGTCCCAGTGCAGGAACTTGCGCTTCGGATCCCAGGGCTGGCCGGCTGGATCAGCCGAGGCACGGTTGTAGAGCAGGCGGCGGTTGGCCGGCCAGGCAAAGCCCCAACCCGGGGTGTTGCCCAGGCCAGTGTCGGTGTTGTCGCGACGGGCCATCATGTTGCCGGCCTGCGTCCACTGGCCGGTGAAGATCCAGCACAGGCCGCTGGTGGTGCCGTCGTCGCGCATGTGGGCGAAGCTGGACAGCAGCTCGCCCTTCTTGGCGATTTGCTTGCCCTGGGCGTCGAACAGGTCGGCCAGCGCATAGCCGTTGAGCTGCTTGGCGACTTCTTCCGGCTGCGGGTCCTGCGGATCGCGGTAGTTCCAGTCCAGGTTCATCAGCGGCTCGGGACAGACGCCGCCTTCCTTGGTGTAGAGATCACGCAACTTCATCAGCAGGGTGCCGAGCGTCTTGCCGTCGTGCCAGGCTTCGTGGGGTGGCGTTTGACCTGCCCAGTGCCATTGCAGCCAGCGACCGGAGTTGGCGATCGAGCCGTTCTCCTCGGCGAAGCAGGACGAGGGCAGGCGGAACACGGTGGTCTGGATCTCGGCCGGATTCACATCGTTGAATTCGCCGTGGTTCTGCCAGAACGAGGAGGTTTCGGTCTGCAGCGGATCGATCACCACCAGGTATTTCAGCTTGGCCAGGCCCTCGCGCACCTTGCCCGAGGAGGCGGCCGCGGCAATCACGTTGAAGCCCTGGACGAGGTAGCCGTTGGCCTTGCCCTTGGTCATCTGCTCGACAAAGGCCATCACGTCGTAGCTGCGATCCCACTTGGGCAGCCAGTGGTAGCCCCATTGGTTCTCGGCGGTGGCGTTCTCTCCCCACATGCCCTTGAGGAAGCTGACCATGAACTTGGGGGTGTTTTTCCAGAAGTTCACCTGGTTGTCCACCAGGGTCTTGGGGGTGCGCTGTTCCAGGTAATCGCGCAGGCTTTGCTGATTCTCGTGGGGCAGCGTCAGGTAGCCGGGCAACATGGTGGTCAGCACGCCCAGGTCGGTGAAGCCCTGCACGTTGGAGTGACCGCGCAGGGCGTTGATGCCGCCGCCGGGCATGCCGATGTTGCCGAGCAGCAGTTGCACGATGGCCGAGGCGCGGATCATCTGCGAGCCGCCGACGTGCTGGGTCCAGCCCAGCGCGTAGAGGATGGTCGTCGTCTTGTCCGGCACGCAGGTGGCGGCCAGCTTTTCGCAGACGTGCAGGAAATCCTTCTCGGGTGTGCCGCAGATGCTGCTGACCATCTCGGGCGTGTAGCGCTCGACGTGCTTCTTCAGCAGGTTGAACACACAGCGCGGGTGCCGCAGCGTGTCGTCACGCAGGGCGTAGCCGTCGGCGCCCAGTTCATAGGCCCAGGAGGAGCGATCGTAGCTGCGCTTGTCGGCGTCGTAGCCGCTGAACAGCCCGTCCTCGAAGTTGTAGTCCTCGCGCACGATCAGCGGCGCGTTGGTGTAGGCGGTGACGTACTCGTGCTGAATCTTGTCGTGGCTCAGCAGATAGTGGGCGACACCAAGCAGGAAGGCCGAGTCGGCGCCGGCGCGGATCGGCGAATAGAAGTCGGCCACGGCGGCGGTGCGGTTGAAGCGCGGGTCCACCACCATCAGGTAGGCGTTGTTTTTGGTCTTGGCTTCCACGGCCCACTTGAAGCCCACCGGGTGGGCTTCGGCCGGGTTGCCGCCCATCACCAGGATGACGTTGGCGTTCTTGATGTCGACCCAGTTGTTGGTCATCGCGCCGCGTCCGAACGATGGCGCCAGGCCGGCCACCGACGGGCCGTGACAGAGGCGGGCCTGGTTCTCCAGGTGCACCATGCCCAGGCTGCGGGCGAACTTGACGTCGAGGATGCCGGTCTCGTTGCTGGCCGCCGACGAGCCGAGGAAACCGGTGGTGGTCCAGCGATTGACCACCTGGCCCTTGGCGTTTTTCTCGATGAAGTTGGCGTCGCGGTCGTCCTTCATCAGACGGGCGATGCGATCGAGCGCCTCGTCCCAGGAAATGCGCTTCCACTCATTGCTGCCCGCTTCGCGCACTTCGGGGTACTTCAGGCGCTGGTCGCTGTGAATGTAGTCGATCAGACCGGCGCCCTTCGGACACAGCGAGCCACGGCTGACCGGATGATCCGGGTCGCCCTCGATGTGGAAGATGGTTTCCTTGGCGTTCCTGGCGCCGTCGCCCAGGCTGTACATCAGGATCCCGCAACCCACCGAGCAATAGGTGCAGTTGTTGCGGGTTTCCCTGGCGCGCAGCAGCTTGTACTGGCGCGGCTGGGTGGCCTGGGCAACGCCGGGGGCGAAGCCGAGGGTGGCGGCGGTCGCGGTGGCGACACCGACAGTACAAAGCTTGAAGAACTGTCTTCTGCCGAGCTCCATTATGGTTCTCCTCATCGGGCGCCAGTCCGGCGCCGGGGCAATGCAGGACGGTCTTGTGGGCCGACTGCGTCAGGCTTTCTGGTTTTTTTGTTGCCTGTGGCCTATTGGGCCGCAGGGTGTTGCGGTTTCAGCGTTGGCGCCGCACGTCCGGGTGTCGGGCTGTAGACCCGCGGCGGACTCTGGTGCGGCTGGTGAATCAGATTGAGACGGTGCTCGCGGGCCCAGTCCACGGTCAGCGTGGTGGGGGCCGAGAGACTGACCAGCGTGCCGATGCCGGCACGCACGACCTTGTGCAGCAGCTCAAGGCCGCAGCGGCTGGTCACCACGGCAAAGCCGCCATCGCTGCCCAGGCGCTGGCGCTTGAGCGCGCCGATCAGCTTGTCCAGGGCGTTGTGGCGGCCGATATCTTCGCGACACAGGCGAATTTCGCCTTGATTGTCGACAAACAAGGCGGCGTGCATGGCGCCGCTGTGCTGTGCGAGGGGCTGTGCCGCCGCGATACGGGTGCGCAAATCATGCAAGTGCGTGGCGGGCGGCAGCGGGCTGCCCGGCAGCGGTTCGAGGCGCGGCAGGGCCTGCTCCAGGGCGGCCACGCCGCACAGGCCGCAGCCACTGGTGCCGGCCATTTCCCGGCGCTGCTGCTTGAGGTTCCAGAACGCGCGGCTGGAAATCTGCACCTCGGCGTACCAGACATCGACGGCCTGAGACAGCAGGACATCGTAGAGGTCGTCGGCGGAGTCGAGGATGCCGGCGCTCAGGCTGAAACCGACGAGAAAGTCTTCCAGGTCACGGGGCGTGACCATCATCACGCTGTGATTGATGCCGTTGAAACTGATGGCCAGGGGGGATTCGACGGCGAGGCGGGTGCCACCTGTGGCGGAAATGTCCCGAAGTTCAGCGTATTGGTAGGGAACGCTGACCACGGGCGGCTCGGCCAAGGAAACGGGGCAATCGCGACTGGCAGCGTAGGACGACATAGCGAGCGCTCTGCGGCGAGATGACACGCCTATGTTAGTGCGCTAACGATACGAAAGGCACCGTCTTTTAGTTTTAGAGGGAGGATGGGTCGGCGGCCAGAGCCGCCGACCCGTACTGCCTACACTTTTCGGACGAACTCGGATTTCAGCTTCATGGCGCCGATGCCGTCGATCTTGCAATCGATGTCGTGGTCGCCGTCGCACAGGCGGATGTTCTTCACCTTGGTGCCGACTTTGACCACCGAGGACGAGCCCTTGATCTTCAGGTCCTTGATGACGCTAACGGTGTCGCCGTCCTGCAGAACATTACCCACCGAGTCCTTGATGACGCGCTCGCCATCGGCGTCCTCAGCGGCGTTCGCGCTGGCGCTCCACTCGTGGGCGCATTCGGGGCAGACCAGCTGGGTGCCGTCTTCGTAGGTGTATTCGGAACCGCATTGCGGGCAGGGGGGCAGGGCGCTCATGGGCGTCTCCTCGTGGCTGGGGTCGTGATAAAGCCGTGGATTGTATAGGGTTTCTCCCGCGCGTGCGGCAAGCGGTCCCGGGGTGATGCCAATCCAATATCACTACCGATGTGATACATAACACCTCAATCTCCGAGCCGCTCGCCCCGAGGCGTTTTATTGATTTGTGTCGGGGCGTCGGTCGGGACTGTTCTTGTAGTCTCGCCGCCGTCCGGTTGCGCCGTCATTCACCCGCCGAGGTCCACCCCCTCATGCGTAAAACCCTGCTTGCCCTGCTGCTCTGCTTCGCCCCGCTCGCTTCCGCCAACGAGGCGGCACTGGCCCGTTTCCAGCAGTTGATGAACGATCCAGTCCTGCGCCAGCAGGCTTACGACTCAGGGCTTGAGCGGGTGCGGTTCTGTGGCTACTGCCACGGCGAGGACGGCAACAGCAAGCGCGACTACATTCCCAATCTGGCCGGGCAGAACCCCATCTACCTGTTCAACGCGTTCGACGGTTTTGCCACCGGGCTGCGCACCGATTTCGTGATGACCAAACTGGCCAAGCAACTGACCATCGACGAGCAGGTGGATATCGCCGTCTATTTCAGCCAGCAGCAGGTCAAGTCGACCACCAGCAGCGTCGATCCTCAGCTGCGCAGCCAGGGCGAGCGAATTTTCCAGGGCACCTGCGTCGCCTGCCACGGCATGCGCGCCGAAGGCAAGCAGGACGCTCCGCGCCTGGCCGGCCAGCCCGGCGAGTATGTGCGCCGGGCGCTGACCCGCTTCCATGACGGCGACCCGCGCCGCGCCAGTTCGGTGATGATGCCGATCGCCAAGCAGCTGGCCCCGGCGGATATCGAGTCCCTGGCCGCGTATCTGGAAAAGCTGGCGCTGTAGCGCGCTTCAGCCGCGACGCTTCTGGCACCCTCGGGTCGCGGCTGCCCCCC
>DATJDB010000066.1:0-9433 GCA_035497635.1 Pseudomonas sp.
CGGCTTCATCTGCAACCACTCTGACGACGCGGGCCGCTACCGCTTCGAGAACCAAGCGCCCATCGCGCACTGGAACCTCAGCGCGCTGGCCCAGGCGCTGACGCCGTTCGTAACAGTGGAGGCCCTGCGCGAGAGCCTGGCGCTGTTCCTGCCGCTGTACCAGGCGCACTGGCTGGACCTGATGCGTCGCCGCCTGGGTTTGACCGCCACCGAGGATGGCGACGAGGCGCTGATTCAACGCCTGCTGCAACTGATGCAGGGCGGCGCGGTGGATTACCCGAACTTCTTCCGCGCGCTGGGCGAGCAACTCGCCGAAGCGGCGGTGCAGGCGCTGCGCGAGGACTTTGTCGACCTGGCGGGTTTCGATGCCTGGGCCGCCGATTATTGCGCCCGGGTGGCGCGCGAGGGCGGCTCGGCCGAAGCGCGGCGGGCCCGCATGCACGCGGTGAACCCGCGCTACAGCCTGCGCAACTACCTGGCTCAGCAGGCCATCGAGGCCGCCGAGGCCGGCGACTTCGCGCCGCTGCACGAACTGCACGCGGTGCTCAGCCGTCCCTTCGAGGAGCAGCCTGGCAAGGAACGCTACACCCAGCGCCCGCCGGAATGGGGCAAGCATCTGGAGATCAGTTGCTCGTCGTGACGTCCGCTTGCGGCGCGAGGTAGTCGGACAGAACCCGCCGCAGCTCCCGCTTGCTCTGGAAGTTCGATTCGATCTTGTAGATCTCGCCGCCCGACTGCTCGCCCAGCATGAAAACCGTCGATTTTTTCGGGCCTAGGAAATAGAAGAACCGGTAATCCTCGCCCCGCCAGACACCCGTCTCCCGGTTCCTGACAAACACATGGCGAAAGGCGGCAACTGACTGCGCCTCGCAGCCGGCGGCCGTTACATCCAGTACCTCCTCGAAAAATATCCCGGGCTCGCAATCGGCGAACTCAAGATCCTGTTCCACACTGAATCCGATTATTTTTTGACCGGGATCATCGCTGTACTTGGCGATAACAATATTGCTGTCGCTACCCAGCAATCCCACTAGGAGCGGGTCGGCCGGAATGTGAAAATTCAAATGCCGATAGACGACTCGCAAGCTGTCCTGGCCAGCGAGCGCGATGCCTGGCAGGCATAGCAGCAGAGTGAGATAGATCATTTTTCCCATGTCAGATACCCGACAGCGCCGCCTGCATTTGCAATCGATAATTCGCTGCAATTTGGGCTCTACATACTTGGTATATGGAAGTATCTCCAGAAGATATTCGACGGCCCATATTCGCTATTTCCTTGACGATGTAACCCAACCCTGGCGTGTAGGTGGGCTTTGGCACTAAATCCATTGATGCGCCACAAGATTGAGCCTCCCTAAGGGCTTCATACATCACTTTCGCCGCAGCATCATTCACTGCGTAAGGCTGCGCCAAACCTTTCCAGAAATAATTGATTGCAGTTGCGCCATTTTCCCTTTCCTGTGAGCCCATTCCATTCTCCGCTCTGAAAAACTGGCGAACTTCTGACCCAGAAGTCTTCAATCGAATCAAATGATTGAACAGAGCGTAGCTTCTTCATTGCGAAGCGACTTGAAGCTGATCACATAGTTTCCAACTGCAAGTGCACCTTATTAAAGGATTGAATGAACGGATACGCCCCTAACCGAAGCAAACAAAAACGGCGGAAAGGCTCACACCTTTCCGCCGTGGTTCTGTCAGCCGGGCGGGTTATTCCACGTCGTTGCTGGCCATTAACAGGCTCAGCATGGCGAGGAACTCCTCCAGCGGGCGGGTCTGGCCGTTCAGGGTCACCTGGCCGTCGGCATAGTCCAGACGGGTCTGGATGCTGTCGCCCTGCAGGATGGCCAGTTCCGTGCTCACCGCCATGTCGCCGGCCATCTCGGCCATCATCTCGGCTTCCATGGCCACCGCCTGCGGGTCGAGGCTGGCATCGAGCAGCGCCTGATAGCCGACCAGGTCGCGAATGCTGGCCTTGGGCACATCGAGCTGCAGGTTGAGGCGGGAGATCAGCTGCTGGATCAGCGCTTCCAGCGGCAGCGGCTCGCTCGAAAGCGGCTTGCTCAGCCCCACCTTGAGGCTCAGGCGGCTCTCCGCGTTGGCGGTTTTCAGCGACAGACGGTCCAGGTTCAGGCTGGGGCGGCCAGCCAGCAGGGTTTCCAGCGCGACCCTGAGCTGCTGTTCCTGGTCGGGGCTGAAGCCGGCAACGGGAACGCTATCCAGGGTTTCGGCATAGTCGCCGATCAGCTCCGCCAGCGCCGCAACCGCCTCGGCATTCAGGTCGTTGGCACTCCAGTCCATATGCAGCGCGCCCAGCGGCTGACCCGCGTAGGCCAGCGCACCCACTTCCAGGTTCAGCGTGGCGGCGAGCAGATTGTCCGTCTGGGTCAACAGGTCCCGCTGAACCAGATTGCTCAGCGCCAGCGGCGCCAGGCCCGGCCACTGCAGGTCGAACCCGTCGAGCGAGACCGACTGCTCGCCGAGGAACAGGCCGGACGCTCCCTGATGGCGGTCCACCGTCAGCTGGAAGCCCTGCAGGTCCAGGCGCATCGACTCGGCGCCGACCGCAATGAACTCCAGGCGCTCGAATCGCCCAGTCCCAGCCACGCGCTCGGCCGAGCCCTGGAATTCACCCTCGAAGCCACTGAAGCTGACGCTCATTTCCGCATCGGCATACTGCAGCGGCGTCACGTTCAGCCACACGCTGGCTTCCAGGTCGTAGCCCAGCGTGGTGCGGATGCGCAGCGGCTCGGCCCCTTCGGTCTGCAGGAACAGCGGCGCGGTCAGCACGCTTTCCTCCAGGCGCATCTGGCTGTGCGCCATGACCGGCGCCAGCCGCAGCTCGCGCAGCCGGGACAGCGGCAGCGGGCCGTGCTCGATGTGCTCGATCAGGAACAGTTCGGAGGCCGGCAAGTCCTGGGCGGTTTCGCCCAGCTCGATCCGGTAGCGCACGTCGCTGGAAAACAGCCCGCGCTCCAGCGAGGCCAGCGCGAGCTGCACGCCGCTGCCCGGCAACTGGCGCACCAGCTCCTGGTTGGCTTCGGCGATCTTGTCGTGCAATACGCCTTCCAGTTGCTGGCCGGTGTACCAGGCGCCAGCGGTAGCCGCCACACCGGCGGCCAGCAGGAGGGCAAGGGCTATCCCTGTCTTTTTCATGCGTTCGACTCTTATGAACAGTGAAGGGCAAAAGGCCCGGGAGAAATCGGTGGGGACTCAAGCGCATGCATCTTATCGACTCTGCCGGCCTGCTCTTGAGCACCGCTCACGTTGTGCACGCCACAGGTTACGGCTGTTTCATCCGCATTAGAACTACGCGTCATAAGTTTGAGCTTAAACAGTCTTGGACGTACTAAGCCACGAAAAATATGGTCACTGCCGGCTCTGCTCCACCACTCACCGTCAGGCCCCGGCTCACGCATGAAAATCCGTTCCCTCGATCTCAGCGAATCCACCCTGAACGCTGAGCATGCCCAACTGGGCCTGCCGCCCATCGAAGACACCATCACCCATCCCGACAACCACCCGGCCCTGCGCATCGCCATGTGGGCGGCGCTGGCCATTCTCGCCAGTCTGCTGAGCTTCCTGGCCTGGCGCTTGTTCTTCGGCGACAACGGCGGCCTCAGCGGTTTCGAAATCATCGACCGCACGCTGCACAGCCCGACCTTCTGGAGCGCGGTGGCGGTCGGCTTTCTCGCTCAGGTGGTGGATGGCGCGCTGGGCATGGCCTATGGCATCACCGCCACCAGTTTTCTGCTCAGCGCCGGCGCCAGCCCGGCGGCGGCCAGCGCCAGCGTGCATATCGCCGAGGTGTTCACCACCGGCCTTTCCGGAGTCGCCCATGTGAAGCTGGGCAATGTGAGCCGCCGGCTGTTTCTCAGCCTGCTGCTGCCCGGCATGCTCGGCGCGTTTCTCGGCGCCCTGTTGATCACCCAGTTCGATGGCGACGTGATGAAGCCTTTCATCTCCGCTTACCTGCTGCTGATGGGCCTGTACATCCTGCGCAAGGCCTGCCGCCAGGTTCTCCAGCGCAGGGCGCCCAGGCATGTCGGCAAGCTGGCGCTGTTCGGCGGCTTCGTGGATGCCGCCGGGGGCGGCGGCTGGGGGCCGGTGGTGACCAGCAGCCTGATCGGTTCGGGCAGCGACCCGCGCACCACCATCGGTTCGGTGAACTTCGCCGAGTTCTTCCTGACCCTGGCCAGCGCCACCTCCTTCATCCTGCTGGCCGGCGAACCGAACACCTGGCTGATGGTGGCCGGGCTGGTCTTCGGCGGGTTGTTCGCGGCGCCGTTCGCGGCCTTGCTGTGCAAGAAGCTGCCAGCCCGCACCCTGCTGATCATCGTCGGGGTTCTGATAACCGCGATAAGCGCTTACAACATTTATTCCTCTGTGTTCTAAACCAGCGCAAATCAATCTGGCTTGCGGCGCGCCAGCCTTGCTCCGGGTCATTGACCGTCCCGGGCGCTCTGGCCATGCTGCGCTCCACAAAACACCCGTCTGTCACAAGGAACGCCCATGAAAGCGGAAACCCTGGCCATCCACGCCGGTTACAGCCCGGACCCGACCACCAAGGCCGTGGCCGTGCCGATCTACCAGACCACCTCCTACGCCTTCGATGACACCCAGCACGGCGCCGACCTGTTCGACCTGAAGGTCGCCGGCAACATCTACACGCGCATCATGAACCCGACCACCGACGTGCTGGAAAAGCGCGTCGCGGCGCTGGAAGGCGGCGTGGCGGGGCTGGCCGTGGCTTCGGGCATGGCGGCCATCACCTACGCCATCCAGACCATCGCCGGCGTCGGCGACAACATCGTCTCGGTGGCCAAGCTGTACGGCGGCACCTACAACCTGTTCGCCCACACCTTCCCGCGCCAGGGCATCGAAGTGCGTTTCGCGCCCCATGACGACATCGCCGCGCTGGAAGCGCTGATCGACGACAACACCAAGGCGGTGTTCTGCGAATCGATTGGCAACCCGGCCGGCAACATCATCGACCTGCAGGCCCTGGCCGATGCCGCGCACCGTCACGGCGTGCCGCTGATCGTCGACAACACCGTGGCCACGCCGATTCTGTGCCGGCCGTTCGAGCACGGCGCCGACATCGTGGTGCATGCGCTGACCAAGTACATCGGCGGCCACGGCACCAGCATCGGCGGCATCGTCGTCGATTCCGGGAAATTCCCCTGGGCCGAGAACAAGGAGCGCTTCCCGCTGCTCAACACGCCGGACGCGTCCTACCACGGCGTGACCTACACCGAGGCCTTCGGCCCGGCCGCGTTCATCGGCCGCTGCCGCGTGGTGCCGCTGCGCAACACCGGCGCCGCGCTGTCGCCGTTCAACGCCTTCCTGATCCTGCAGGGTCTGGAAACCCTGGCGCTGCGCATGGAACGTCACTGCGAGAATGCCCAGAAGGTCGCCGAGTACCTCAAGGCGCACCCGCAAGTCAGCTGGGTACAGTTCGCCGGCCTGGCGGATCACCCGGAGCACGAACTGGCGCAGCGCTACATGGGTGGCCAGCCGGCGTCGATCATGTCCTTCGGCATCAAGGGTGGCGAAGCCGCCGCGGCGAAGTTCATCGACGCCCTCCAGCTGGTCGTGCGCCTGGTGAACATCGGCGATGCCAAATCGCTGGCCTGCCACCCGGCTTCCACCACCCACCGTCAGCTGAACGACGAGGAGCTGGCCCGCGCCGGCGTATCGCGCGACCTGGTGCGCCTGTCGATCGGCATCGAGCACATCGACGACATCCTCGAAGACCTGACCCAGGCGCTGGAAGCGGCGAAGGGCTAGGAACCCGCAGGAGCGGCTTCAGCCGAAGCCGCTCCGTGGGAGCAAATTCATTCGCGAGTTTCTGGCCGGGCTCGGCACCCAGCGAAGAGCTCGCGGACGAGTCCGCTCCCACGGAAGCTGTCTGGAGCCCTTCCCCGTTGATTTCCCCCCGCCCCGGCTCCACCTAAAGGACATTGCCCATTCCGGAGCCGATCTTGATGTCCGACACCCTGCTGGTGCCCTGCGCGTCCTGCGCCGGGCTGAACCGTATTCCCAATGATCGTCTGCAGGACGCGCCGCGCTGCGGGCGCTGCAAGTCCGCCGTGCTGCCGGCGGCACCGTTCGATATTGATCAAGCCTCGTTCGCCAGCCAGCTCAAGGGCGATCTGCCGCTGCTGGTGGATGTCTGGGCCAGCTGGTGCGGGCCGTGCCGCAGTTTCGCGCCGACCTTCGCCCAGGCCGCCAAGGAGCTGCAGGGCCGCTGCCGTCTGGCCAAGCTGGACAGCGAAGCCAACCCGCAACTGTCCGGGCAACTGGGCATCCGTTCGATTCCCAGCCTGCTGCTGTTCAAGGACGGCCGCGAGGTGGCCCGCCAGAGCGGCGCGCTGCCGCTGCCGCAACTGCTCGGCTGGCTGCGCCAGCAGGGCATCTGATCACAGGCCGGCGTGTCCGACATGGGACTGTTCCTGAAGTGGCGATATGCTATGCGCCGAACGGGGCCGTGAGCGGCTCCTCGGCCTTTATCGGATGGAACCCATGTCCTCGTCGTCCCAGTTCAGCCTCCTGCGCTCCCGGCGCTTCCTACCGTACTTCCTGACCCAGGCGCTTGGCGCCTTCAATGACAACCTGTTCAAGCAGGGCATCATCCTTGCCATCCTGTTCAAGCTGACGGTGAGCGGCAGTGCCGACACCCTGGTGAACCTCAGCGCGCTGCTGTTCATTCTGCCGTTCTTCCTGTTCTCGGCATTCGGCGGCCAGCTGGGCGAGAAATACGCCAAGGACTGGTTGATTCGCCGCCTCAAGCTGCTCGAACTGGCGCTGATGTTGCTCGGCGCGCTGGCCTTCTGGCTGAGCAGCGTGCCGCTGATGCTGCTGGCGCTGTTCGCCATGGGCACCCAGTCGGCGCTGTTCGGCCCGGTGAAGTATTCGATCCTGCCGCAGCATCTGGACGACAGCGAACTGGTCGGCGGCAACGCGCTGGTGGAATCCGGCACCTTCCTGGCCATCCTGCTCGGCACCCTGGGCGCCGGCCTGCTGCTGGCACGTCCGGACTACAGCTTGTGGATCGGCGTCAGCCTGGTGACGGTCGCTCTGCTCGGCTACCTGGCCAGCCGGGGCATTCCCGCCGCACCGGCCACGCTGCCCGGCCTGAAATTCGACTGGAACATTCCTCGCCAGACCTGGCGCACCCTGCGCATGGGTCTGAGCCGTCGGCCGGCGGTGTCGCGCTCGCTGCTGGGCAATTCCTGGTTCTGGCTGCTCGGCGCGGTCTATCTGACGCAGATTCCCGCCCTGTCCCGCGACTGGCTGCACGGCGACGAGAGCGTGGCGACGCTGATCCTGATGGTCTTTTCGGTGGGCATCGCGCTCGGCTCGATGCTCTGCGAGCGGCTCAGCGGCCACAAGGTGGAGATCGGTCTGGTGCCCTTCGGTTCACTGGGCCTGAGCCTGTTCGGCCTGCTGCTGGCCTGGCACATCAGCGCCTTTCCGGCCGGCGCGGACCACGACTGGATGGCCATCCTCGCCAGCGGCCCGGGACGCGCCGTGCTGTTCGACATCCTCGGCCTGGGCATCTTCGGCGGTTTCTACATCGTGCCGCTGTACGCGCTGATCCAGTCGCGCAGCGAGCCGGATGAACGCGCCCGGGTGATCGCCGCCAACAACATCCTCAACGCGCTGTTCATGGTGCTGGCGGCGCTGCTTGCCATCGCCGTGCTGGACTGGGCCGGGCTGGGCATTCCCGCGCTGTTCCTGATCATCTCGCTGCTCAACCTGGTGGTGAACGGCTACATCTTCACCATCGTTCCCGAGTTCAGCATGCGCTTCATCGTCTGGCTGCTCAGCCACACCCTGTACCGGGTCGAGCACCAAAACCTGGAGGCGATCCCCGACGAGGGCGCCGCGCTGCTGGTGTGCAACCACGTGTCGTTCGTCGACGCACTACTGCTCGGCGGCGCCATCCGTCGCCCGGTGCGCTTCGTCACCTACTACCGCATCTACAACCTGCCGGTACTCAACTTCGTGTTCCGTACCGCCGGCGCGGTGCCCATCGCCGCCCAGCATGAGGACCGCGAGATCTACGAACAGGCCTTCGCACGCATCAAGGCCTATCTGGAAGCCGGCGAAGTGGTGTGCATCTTCCCGGAAGGCAAGCTGACCACCACCGGCGAGCTGAACGAGTTCAAGGGTGGCGTGGAAATGATCCTGCGCGACAACCCGGTGCCGGTGATTCCGCTGGCGCTGCGCGGGCTGTGGGGCAGTTTCTTCAGCCGTGACCCGGCGCGCCGGCCGTTCCGCCGCATCTGGTCGCGGGTCACCCTGCTGGCCGGCGAACCGCTGCCCCCGGACACCGACCGGCTGACCCTGCAGCAGCGGGTCGCCGAACTGCGCGGCGCGGCGCTGTGAGCTGATCCAGGGCAGCCTCCGGCGGCTGCCCTCTGCTAGGCTGTCGGCTCAAAACGGCAGCCTCACTCAGGTGTTCACCATGCACATCCTCATCGCCCACGACTTGACCCCGGAGGCCGACCTGGCCCTGCAGCGCGCCGCCCAGCTGGCCCGCCAATCGGGGGGGCGCCTGACCCTGCTGCATGTACAGGAGCGGGACACCGATCCCCAGCCGCTGCGCGACCGCCTGCAAGCCCTGGAGCTGCCCGGCGCCGAACTGCGCATCGCCCGCGGCCAGCCCTCAGCCACCATCGCCAGCCAGGCGGACGGCGTCGGCGCCGACCTGCTGGTGCTGGGTGCCCATCACAAGTCCAGTCCCGAGTTGTTCGCCGGCACCACCCTCGAACGCCTGGCGCGCAGCAGCCGCATTCCGCTGCTGCTGGCCATCAACCGGGATGTCTCGCCCTATCAGCGCGCGCTGGTGGCGCTGGACTTCTCGCAGTGCGCCTGCGCCGCCCTGCACCAGGCCCATCGCCTGCTGCCAAGCGAGGCGGAGCTGTACGCGCTGAACGTATTCGAGGTAGCGCCGAGCAAGGCGGCCGAGCTGCAAGAGGATCTGGATCTGCAATGCAGCCTGTTCAGCCGTCTGGTGGCCGACGAACAGGCGCGCCTGGCGCCGCCCGGCCGGGTGCTGGAATACGGTGTGCGCAGCGGCGAACGCAGTGCCTGCCTGACGGCGACAATTGCCGAACGACAGCCGCAGCTGCTGGCGCTGGGCAAGCACACCCGCAGCCTGATGGGCGACGCGCTGCTCGGTGGAATGGCTCAGGATCTGCTGCGTCAGCCGCCCTGCGACATTCTCGTCAGCCGCGGCTAGGCATCAAGGCGGCAAAGCCTGTGTGGGCCCGGGTTTATCCCGGCCAAAGGTCGGCGTCAGCCGACCCCGGGCATGCATCCTCAGCTCCGTCGGCCGGCGTAAAGCCGGCCCCACAGGAGAACGCAGCCCGGTTTATTCAGCTACCGGCATCCAGATGCCGGTGCAGTTCGACGAACTGCTGGCTGA
>DATJDB010000067.1:0-15299 GCA_035497635.1 Pseudomonas sp.
CTGGGCCGCATCAACCCGGAGCGCCCCGGCGAGCATCAACTGCCGCTGCCCAGCGGGCACGAGCACAACGAGCTGGGCCAGTGGGTGCGCACCGCCAACCGCCTGCTCGGCGCCATCGAGCACCACAGCCAGCTCCGCCAGCAGGCCGAGCACAACCTGCTGCGCGCCGCCGAACACGACGCGCTCACCGACCTGCCCAACCGCGGACAGCTGCAGACCCGGCTGCAGCAGATTCTCGCCGAGGCTGGTCAGCAGCAGCGCCAGGTGGCGGTGCTGTGTCTGGGCCTGGACGATTTTCGCGAGATCAACGAGCAGTTCGGCTATCCCTGTGGCGACCAGTTGCTGACCGCCGTCGGCGAGCGCCTGCGCCGCTACGCCGGACAGGTGGATTGCCTGGCCCGCCTGGGTGGCGACCAGTTCGCCCTGATCCAGAACGATCTGCAGCAGCCCTACCAGGCGGCCGAACTGGCGCAGAACATTCTCGACAGCCTGGATGAACCCTTCGAGCTGGACGGCCAGCCGGTGCCGCTGCGCGCCACCCTCGGCATCGCCCTCTACCCGGAGGACGGCGCCGACTCCGGCGACCTGCTGCAGAAGGCCGAGCTGACCATGACGCTGGCCAAGCACCGCGCGCGCAACCGTTACCAGTTTTATGTCGCCAGCGTCGACCGCGAGATGCGCCGGCGCCGCGAACTGGACAAGGACCTGCTGCAGGCGCTGGCCAGCGAGCAGTTGCATCTGGTCTACCAGACGCAGATCGACTACCGCACGCAGCGCATCTGTGGCGTCGAGGTGCTGCTGCGCTGGCAGCATCCGCTGCACGGCCCCATCGCCCCGGACCATTTCATTCCGCTGGCCGAGCAGAACGGCAGCATCCTGCCGATTGGCGCCTGGGTGCTCGACCAGGCCTGTCATCAGTTGCGCCTGTGGCACGACCAGGGCCTCGGGCACCTGCGCATGGCGGTCAACCTGTCCGCCGTGCAGTTGCACCACGGCGAGCTGCCGGACCTGGTCGCCGAACTCCTGCTGCGCTATCGCCTGCCGGCCGGCAGCGTGGAGCTGGAGATCACCGAGACTTGCCTGATGGAAGACGTGCAGGCCGCCGCCAAGCACTTGCTGCGCCTGCGCCAGGCGGGCGCGCTGATCGCCATCGACGACTTCGGCACCGGCTATTCCTCGCTGAGCTATCTGCGCAGCCTGCCGCTGGACAAGATCAAGATCGACAAGAGCTTCGTGCGCGATCTGAAGCCGGAACCGGCCAGCGAAGGCGACACCGCCATCGTGCGCGCCATCATCCAGCTGGCCCGCAACCTCGATCTGCAAGTGATCGCCGAGGGGGTGGAAACCCGCGAGCAGGAACGCTACCTGATCGATCAGGGCTGCGATGAAGGCCAGGGTTACCTGTACAGCAAGCCGCTGCCGGCCCGCGAGCTGGCCTCCCAGCTGTACACACAGTCGGTGCCCGCCGTCGCCAAAGCCAAATGAGGGCAAGTCTCAATTAGTTCTTGTGCAGGGATGCAAATCTTTCGCATTATTGTCGGGTTTTGAGGAACTCCACCCAACATCCGCAAAGGATTCCGCCATGCCCCGTTTGCCCCTGGCCTCGGCCAGCCTGCTCGCCCTCGCCATTGCCCTGGCCGGTTGCGGCGACGACCAGAACCCCACGCCCGTCAGCCAATCCGCCGCGCCCACCAGCCAGCCGGCCACTCCCGCCGCCACTGCCGCTTTCGATCAGGCCCAGGCGCAGGCCGTGGTCGCGCATTATGCCGAGCTGGCGGCAGCCATCTTCGGCGACGCGCTGAGCACCGCGCAGACCCTGCAGACCGCCATCGACGCGTTCCTCGCCGAACCCAGCGAAGCCACCCTGGATGCCGCCAAGCAAGCCTGGCTGGCCGCTCGCGTGCCCTACATGCAGACCGAAGTGTTCCGCTTCGGCAACCCGAACGTGGACGAGTGGGAAGGCCAGCTCAACGCCTGGCCGCTGGACGAGGGCCTGATCGACTACGTGGTCGGCGACTACCAGCATGCGCTGGGCAACCCCGGCGCCACCGCCAACATCATTGCCAACACGCAGATCCGCGTCGGCGAAGAGGTCATCGATGCCAGCCAGATCAATGGCGAGCTGCTGGCCAGCCTGAACGAGCTGGGTGGTTCGGAAGCCAACGTCGCAACCGGCTACCACGCCATCGAATTCCTGCTCTGGGGCCAGGACCTTAACGGCACCGAGGCTGGCGCAGGCCAACGTCCCTACACCGACTTCCTGGTCGGCGAAGGCGCCACCGGCAGCCACAACGAGCGCCGCCGCGATTACCTGAAGGCCGCCACCGAGCTGCTGGTGTCCGACCTGCAGGACATGGTCGCCCAGTGGCAACCCGGCGCCGACAACTACCGCGCCAGCCTGGAAGCCGAATCGGCCGAGAACGGCCTGCGCAAGATACTGTTCGGCATGGGCAGCCTGTCCCTGGGCGAACTGGCCGGCGAGCGCATGAAGGTGTCGCTGGAAGCCAACTCCACCGAAGACGAACATGACTGCTTCAGCGACAACACTCACAACTCGCACTTCTACAACGGCCTGG
Source organism: Pseudomonas sp. (assembly GCA_035497635.1). Lineage (GTDB taxonomy): Bacteria > Pseudomonadota > Gammaproteobacteria > Pseudomonadales > Pseudomonadaceae > Serpens. The sequence goes on from DATJDB010000067.1 coordinate 2,577, forward strand.
GCATCCGCAACGTCTACCTGGGCGAGTACCGCCGAGTGAACGGCGAGCTGCTGAGCGGCCCGAGCCTATCGTCGCTGGTGGCCAAGATCGACGCCGCCACCGACAGCACCCTTAAGGCCGACCTGGATTCCACCCAGGCCAAGCTGCAGGCCCTGGTGGACAGCGCCGCTCAAGGCGTGCACTACGACCAGCTGATCGCCGCCGACAACAGCGCCGGCAATCAATTGATTCGCGACGGCATCGCCGCGCTGGTCAAGCAGACCGGCTCGATCGAACAGGCCGCCGCCACGCTGGGCATCAGTGACCTCAACCCGGACACCGCCGATCACGCGTTCTGACCGAACCCTGCGGCCGGCCCCGGTCGGCCGCAGTCCCTTCGCTTGCGACCTTTCACCTCACCATCGCGATAGGAACCTTTCCTATCTGCCCTGGTACCCTGTGCGCCCCGCACCGGAGTCGTTTCATGTTTGCCCCACGCTGTAGCCTGCTGCTGTTGACTGCCCTTCTGGCCGCCTGTCAGGACACCCCGCCCTCCCTGGACTTCAGCCGCGCCGAACCCGGCGAAGCGCTGTCCGGCGGTAGCGCCACGGTGAAACGCAGCGATGTGAATGCCTTCTCCCTGCCCTCGGCCAACCTGGCGCCCAGCCGCCGGCTGGATTTCAACGTCGGCAACAGTTTCTTCCGCAATCCCTGGGTCATCGCCCCGGCCAGCACCACGGCGCGCGACGGCCTGGGTCCGCTGTTCAACACCAACGCCTGCCAGAACTGTCACATCAAGGACGGTCGCGGCCATCCGCCGGCCAGCGATGCTGCGCACAGCGTGTCCATGCTGGTGCGCCTGTCGCTGCCGGCCGGTGCCGAGCACGCCGCGCTGCTGGCCCGCGCCGGCGTACTGCCCGAGCCGGTCTACGGCGGCCAGCTGCAGGACATGGCCATTCCCGGTGTCGAGCCGGAAGGCCGGGTGCGCGTCACCTACGAGTACCACAGCGCACGCTTTGCCGACGGCTTCGAGGTGCAGCTGCGTCAGCCGCGCCTGCGGATCGACCCGCTCGGCTACGGCAACATGCATCCCGACACGCAGTTTTCCGCGCGCATCGCGCCGCCGATGATCGGCCTCGGCCTGCTGGAAGCCATCGCCGACGAGGCGATTCTGGCCAACGCCGACCCGGATGACCGCAACGGCGACGGCATTTCCGGGCGGCCCAATACCGTGCGCGACCAGGCCACCGGCGAGGACGTACTCGGCCGCTTCGGCTGGAAGGCCGGCCAGCCGAGCCTGGCCCAGCAGAACGCCGACGCCTTCCTCAACGACATGGGCCTTTCCACGCCCCTGCTGCGCGGCGACAACTGCAGCGACGCGCAGCACGCATGCCGGAACCTGCCCAACGGCGGCGAACCGGAGATCAGCGAGAACATCTTCAACCAGGTGCTGTTCTACACCCGCAACCTGGCCGTGCCGGCGCGTCGCGAAGTGGACGATCCCCGCGTGCTGGCCGGCAAGCAGCTGTTCCATACCACCGGCTGCGCCGCTTGCCACACACCGAGCTACGTGACCCGTTCCGATGCCGCCGAGCCCGAGCTGGCCAACCAGACCATCCGTCCCTACACCGACCTTCTGCTGCACGACATGGGTGACGGCCTGGCCGACCACCGCCCGGAATTCCAGGCCAGCGGTCGCGAATGGCGCACCCCGCCGCTGTGGGGCATCGGCCTCACCGAAGCGGTCAACGGCCATAGCCAGTTCCTGCACGACGGCCGCGCCCGTAATCTGCTCGAAGCCGTGCTCTGGCATGGCGGCGAAGCCGAAGCCGCGAAGCAGCGCGTGCTGAGCTTGAATGGCGAACAGCGCGAGGCGCTGCTGGCCTTTCTGAATTCCCTCTGAAGGTGACCCCATGTTGCAACGCACTCTACCTGTCGCAGCGTTCCTCGGCCTGTTACTGGCCGGCTGCGGCGCCCAGGACCCGCACACCCGCGTCAGCACCGCGCTGACCGAGGGCGTGCTGCTGCCGGGCTACGCCGCCTGGGCCGAAGCCGATCGGCAACTGGCGGAAAGCGCCAGAGCCTTCTGTGCCGGCGCGCAGAGCCTGGAGCAGGCTCGTCAGGAATACCTGCGCGCCCAGCGCGGCTGGGCCGCCGTGCAGCCGCTGCAGCTCGGCCCGCTGAGCGAAAACAACCTGGCGTGGCAGGTGCAGTTCTGGCCGGACAAGAAGAACCTGGTGGCCCGCCAGGTCGAGGCCCTGCTCAACAGCCAGCCGGAACTGGCCCAGGCCCAGCTGGACAAGGGCAGCGTGGTGGTGCAGGGCCTGACCGCCTACGAGTACGTGCTGTTCGATCCGAACATCGACCTGTCCGACAGCGCCAGCCAGCAGCGTTATTGCCCGCTGCTGATCGCCATCGGCAATCATCAGCTGACGCTCAGCACCGATGTGCTGGCGCGCTGGACCGGCGAGGACGGCATGCAGGCACGTCTGCGCAACTTCCCCAACGAGCGCTACGCCGATGCCCAGGAAGCGGTTTCCGATCTGCTGCGCACCCAGGTGTCGGCCATCGATGGCCTGAAGAAAAAGCTCGGCGCGCCGCTGGGCCGGCAGAACAAGGGCGTGCCGCAGCCCTACCAGGCCGAGGCCTGGCGCAGCGGCTACAGCCTGGCCAGCCTGGCCGCCGCGCTGGAGAGCGCCGAGCGTCTGTGGCAGGGCGCCGATCAGGATGGCCTGCGCAGCCTGCTCGGCAGCGAACACAGCGAACTGGCCACGCGCATCGATACCGCCTACGCCGATACCCGGCAGCGCCTGGGCGCGCTGAACCAGCCGCTCGGTCAGCTGCTGGGCGAGGAAGCCGGGCGCAGCGCGCTGAACGAGTTGTACGACAGCCTGAACCGCCTGCATCGCCTGCAGGAAGGCGAGCTGGCCCGCGCGCTGGGCATCCAGATCGGCTTCAACGCCCACGACGGGGATTGAGCCACGCCCCTGTAGGGCCGGCTTTATGCCGGCCAGCGGAGGAAGCTCCACACCCATGCCGTTGTTCTTGCCCGCGTCGGCCGGCATAAAGCCGGCCCCCACAAGGTGAAGGCCGGCCTGTTCTGCGCAGCGGTACCGCCACTTAATCGAGGGTTCCTGCCCATCATGCAACGCCGCACCTTTCTCGCCTTCGGCGGCCTGCTGGCCGCCGGCACTTTCGGCGGCTGGACGCTGGTCCAGCACGCACAAACCCCGCTGCTGCTCTCGGCGCGCAACGATGCCGAGGGCAACCACCTGGCCGTCGGCTACTACCTGGATGGTCGCAAGGCATTCAGCACGCGTGTCAACGAGCGCTGCCACGATGTGGTGCCGCACCCCTATCTGCCGCTGGCCGTGTTCGTCGGTCGCCGGCCCAGCCGCGAGAGCTACCTGATCGACACGCGCGACGGCACGCTGCTACAAACCCTGGCCAGCCCTGAGCATCGGCATTTCTATGGCCACGGCGTGTTCCATGCCGGTGGCGAATGGTTCTACAGCACCGAGAACGACACCCGCGACCCCGGCCGGGGCCTCCTCGGCGCGTATCGCCTGCAGAACAACCAGTTGCAGCGCGTTGGCGAACACCCCAGCCACGGCATCGGCCCGCACCAACTGCTGTGGATGCCCGACGGCGAAACCCTGGCGGTGGCCAACGGCGGCATCCGCACCGAGGCCGACAGCCGCGAAATGCTCAACCTGGACAACATGGAAGCCAGCCTGGTGATCATGGCCCGCGACGGCGCGCTGATCAGCAAGGAGCAGCTACCCGAACCGATGAACAGCGTGCGGCACATGGCCGTGGCCAGCGACGGCACCGTAGTGACCGGCCAGCAGTACGAAGGCGACCCGATGGACGTCGCGCCCCTGGTGGCCATCAAGCGTCCCGGCCAGCCGTTCCAGGCGTTCCCGCTGGGCGAAGCGCAGCGCCGGGCGATGAGCCAGTACACCGCCAGCGTGGCCATCCACAGCGAACTGCGCCGGCTGGCCATCACCGCGCCGCGTGGCAACCGTTTCTATGTGTGGGATCTGGACAGCACCGAACTGCTGCTGGACACGGCGCTGCCGGACTGCGCCGGCGTGGCCGCCTCCCGCGACGGCTTCGTGGTCAGCGCCGGTGCCGGCCGCTGCCGGCATTACGATTGCCGCAGCGGCAAGATCGCCGTACAGCATCTCGAGCTGCCGTCAGGGCTGTGGGACAACCATTTGCGGCTAGCCTGACGCCGCTCAGCCCGCCTCGGACGCACCCCGGGCAATGGCCCGGCGGGTTAAAAGACTGCCGAGCGTACCGGCCGCGCACACCGCACCGAGCATGATCAGTACGCGCTGGGCGGGCTGGTCAGCCAGCCATAGGCAGCACAGCGCCATTGCCGCCACGATGGCGGTCTTGTCAAAGGAACGCAGCAGCCACTGCATGACAAGTGGTTTCATTTTCCAATCCTCGCAGGGGCTGATCTGGCAGAAAGGTAAGCGCCCGGCGCCGGCGTTCGCCAGCTTCCGAAGCAATTGATTGCCCCTCTAGGGTGACAAGCGACAGCGGGCGCCATTTAGTGAAGCGTCACGCTGTCACGCCGGGGAATTTTGCGGAACCGGTCACAATTCCGGCCGCAGCGGCGACCCGCAGCCACGCACAAAACCTTCAAATTCGGGCGCCGGGTGCCGAAAACCTTATCGCGGCCAAACAACAACAATCCCCGCACGATCCGGAGCAATCCGGGCCAGTACCCCCCTGAAGGACTATGTCATGCCATTTGCTCGCTCCCTGCGCAGCCAGGTGCTCACCCTGCTGGGTGGCAGCCTGCTGCTGATGCTGCTGCTCGCCCTCGCCAGCTTCCAGATGCTCAACGACAGCGCCCGCGCCTACCAGCAGCTTCTGGAAGGGCCGACGACCATCAGCCTGCGCGTGGCCTCCACCAATATCGGCTTCAAGACCCAGGTGCAGGAATGGAAGAACCTGCTGCTGCGCAGCAACAGCAATGACGAAGCCGCCAATTACTGGCGCCGCTTCGAGCAGGAGGAGCAGCAAGTCCAGCAGCAGATGAGCGCTCTGCTGGGCATGCCGCAACTGAGCGCGGAGCTGCGCAGCCAGCTGCAGAAGCTGCAACAGGAGCACCGACGCATCGGCGCGGATTACCGCCGCGGGCGCGATGCATTCCTGCAGAGCGGCTTCGATGCCTCCGAGGGTGACCAGGTGGTGCGCGGCATCGACCGTGAATTCAGCGAAAACCTGGAAGAGCTGACAGTGGTGTGGCGCGAGCGAACCCAGGAACAGGTGCCGGTGCTGGAGCGCGACACGCGCAATACGGTGATCTTCGGCCTGTTGTTGATGCTGGTTTCCGCCGTGGCGGTATTCGTGCTCGGGCAACTGCTGCTGCGTCGCCAGTTGATCGAGCCCATCAATCGCCTGATCGGCCACATTGATGCCCTCAGCCAGGGGCATCTGGGTCAGCCGCTGGATGTGCATCGTCAGGACGAACTCGGCCGCCTGGCCCAGGCCGCCAACCGCCTGCGCGAATTTCTCACCGAGACCTTCAGGAAGCTCAAGCACAGCGGCGAGGAGCTGGACCACGCCAACAGTGACCTGGAATCCGTATCGCGCAAGATGGCCAACGACAGTCGCACGCAGTTCGAGCGCACCGTCCAGGTGGCCACCGCGATGCAGGAAATGTCCGCCACTTCCCAGGAAGTCGCCCGCCACACCACCGAAGCGGCGCAGGCCGCCGACGCCGCCGACAGCGCCTGCGAGCAGGGCGAGCAGGCCATGCGCCTGATGGTCAGCAGCATCGCCAGCATTCGCGAGGAAATCAGCCACACCGCCGACGTGGTGCACAGCCTGGCCAATGACAGCGCGCGTATCGGCGCGGTGCTGGAAGTGATCCATGGCATCGCCGAGCAGACCAACCTGCTGGCGCTCAACGCGGCCATCGAGGCGGCGCGCGCCGGTGAGCAAGGGCGCGGCTTCGCCGTGGTGGCCGACGAGGTGCGCAACCTGGCGCGCCGCACCGCCGAGTCCACCGCCGAGATCCAGCAGATCATCGAGGCCGTGCAGGGCGGCGCGCGCAATGCCGTGCAGGCCATCGAAAGCGGCCAGCGCAGCAGCGACGACGGCGTGGAACAGGTGAACCGCGCGGTGGAAATCCTGCGCGGCATCAGCGCCGCGGTGGAAGCGATTCGCGACATGAACCGCCAGATCGCCACCGCCGCCGAAGAGCAGACCGCCGTGGCCGAAGAAATGACCCACAGCCTCACCGACATCACCGGCATCGCCAAGGCCAACCAGCAGCACGTGGAACGCACCCACCAGGCCGCCAGCCAGTTGCTGGAAATCTCCGCCGAGCTGGGCTCGGTGACCCGGCAGATCCACATCGACTGATCCGCTCCGAGCGCGCCGACGAGCAACCACCGGCGCGCTTTGACCCCCCTATCACCGCTATCTAAGGTTGATGCACCACCGCAGGAACCGTCCTCATGGTGCTTCGCCGCATGCTGCTCATGCTTGTTGTAGTGGCTGTCGTGGTCCTGGCACTGGCTGCCTACAAGGGCTACGCGATCTACCAGCAGGTACAGATGTTTTCCGCCCCGCCTCCGCCGATCAGCGTCGAGGCCGAGCCCGCGCGCACCCGAACCTGGCAACAGCGCATCCCGGCCATCGGCAGTCTCAAGGCCGTGCAGGGGGTGGACCTCACCGCCGAGATTTCCGGCACGGTCAGCGAGGTGCTGTTCCAGTCCGGGCAGCGGGTGGAACGCGGACAACCGCTGCTGCAATTGAGCAGCGAGGTGGAGCAGGCCAGCCTTCGCTCCGCCGAAGCCGCCCTGGCGCTGGCCAATGTGGAGCGCAACCGGGCGCGCAATCTGGTGGGCAGCAGCGCCATTTCGCGCAGCGAGTTCGATCGCCTGAATGCCGAGGCCAAGCAGGCCCAGGCCAGCGTCGAGGAATTGCGCGCCACGCTGGAAAAGCGCCGCGTGCTGGCGCCGTTTTCCGGACGGATCGGCCTCAGCCAGGTGGAGCGCGGCGATTACCTGGCCGCCGGCACGCCCATCGCCCCCCTGCAGGACCTCTCCAGCCTGGAAGTGGACTTTTCCCTGCCGGAGCACCGCGCGCCGCAACTCTCGGTGGGCCAGCCGGTGCGGGTCGGCGTGGCCGCCTACCCCGACGAGCACTTTGAAGGGGAAATCATCGCCCTCAATCCGCGCGTGGACGACAGCACCCGCAACCAGCAATTGCGCGCCCGGCTGGCCAATCCCGAGGAGCGGCTGTTGCCTGGCATGTTCGCCCAGCTGGAAGTGATCCTCCCGCAGAAACGCCAGCAGGTGGTGGTACCGGAAACCGCCGTGACCTACAGCCTGTACGGCAACGCGCTGTATGTGGTGCAGGAGAAGCAGGCAAAGGACGGCGAGGCTCAACAGAAACAGCAGGTGGTCGAGCGCCGTTTCGTGAGTACCGGCGAGCGCCGCGACGGGCTGGTGGTGATCGAAGACGGCCTGCAGGCCGGCGAATGGGTGGTCACCTCCGGCCAGCTCAAGCTGGACCACGGCAGTCCGGTCAGCATTGCCCCGGCCACCGCCGGCGCCGCCGCGCCCTGAGGCAGCCATGGCCATTACCGATCCCTTCATCCGCCGCCCGGTACTGGCCTGCGTGGTCAGCCTGCTGCTTCTACTGCTCGGCGTGCAGGCCTTCCAGAGCCTGCCGATCCGCCAGTATCCGCAGATGGAAAGCGTGCTGATCACGGTGACCACCGCCTACCCCGGCGCCAACGCCGAAACCATCCAGGGCTACATCACCCAGCCGTTGCAGCAGAGCCTGGCCAGCGCCGAAGGCATCGACTACATGACCTCGGTGAGCCGGCAGAATTTTTCGGTGATCTCCATCTATGCGCGCATCGGCAGCAACAGCGACCGGCTGTTCACCGAGCTGCTGGCCAAGGCCAACGAGGTGAAGAACCGCCTGCCACAGGATGCCGAAGACCCGGTGCTGGCCCGTCAGGCCGCCGACTCCACCGCGCTGATGTACATCAGCGTGTTCAGCGAAACGCTCGCCAACCCGCAGATCACCGATTACCTATCCCGGGTGGTGCAGTCCAAGCTGGCCACCCTGCCAGGCATTGCCGAGGCCGAGATCCTCGGCAACCAGGTGTTCGCCATGCGCCTGTGGATCGACCCGGTGCGCCTGGCCGCTCACGGCCTGACCGCCGGCGACGTGGCCGAAGCGGTGCGCCGCTACAACTACCTGTCCACCGCCGGCGAGGTGAAGGGCGAATACGTGGTCACCAGCCTCAACGCGGCCACCGACCTGAAGACCCCGGAAGACTTTGCCGCCATTCCGCTGCGCACCGAGGGCGACTCCCGCGTGTTGCTGCGCGACGTGGCGCGAGTGGAGATGGGCGCGGAAAGCTACGACAGCGTCAGCTCCTTCGATGGCGTGCCCTCGGTGTATATCGGCATCAACGGCACCCCGAGCGCCAACCCGCTGGACGTGATCGACGGCGTACGCGGGCTGATACCGGAGCTGCAGGCACAGTTGCCACCCGGCCTGGAGATGGAAATCGCCTACGACGCCACGCGCTTCATCCAGGCGTCCATCGACGAGGTGGTCAAGACCCTGGCCGAGGCGGTGCTGATCGTCATCTTGGTGGTGTTCCTGTTCCTCGGTTCGCTGCGCTCGGTGCTGATTCCGGTGGTCACCATCCCGCTGTCGATGATCGGCGTGCTGTTCTTCATGCAGCTGATGGGCTACTCCATCAACCTGCTCACCCTGCTGGCCATGGTACTGGCCATCGGCCTGGTGGTGGATGACGCCATCGTCGTGGTGGAGAACATCCACCGGCACATCGAGGAAGGTCACAAGCCCTATGAGGCGGCGCTGATGGGCGCCCGGGAAATCGCCCTGCCGGTGGTGTCGATGACCATCACCCTGGCGGCCGTGTATGCGCCCATCGGCCTGCTGACCGGCATTACCGGCGTGCTGTTCAAGGAATTCGCCTTCACTCTCGCTGGCGCGGTGATCATTTCCGGCGTGGTCGCGCTGACGCTTTCACCGATGATGTGCGCCCACCTGTTGCGCCCGCAGCGCACGACGACCGGACTGGCCCAGCGCATCGACCGGATTTTCGAAGGCCTGAAGAATCGCTATCGGCGTGCCCTGGCCACCACCCTGGACAGCCGCCCGGTGGTGCTGGTATTCGCCGTGCTGATCTTGGCGCTGATCCCGGCGCTGTTGATGTTCACCCAGAGCGAGCTGGCGCCCGACGAGGACCAGGGGGTGATCTTCATGATGTCCACCGCGCCGCAGGCCACCAACCTGGATTACCTGAACAAGTACACCGAAGCCTTCCAGCCGATCTTCAGGGACTTCCCCGAGTACTATTCGGCGTTCCAGATCAACGGCTTCGATGGCGTACAAAGCGGCATCGGCGGTTTCCTGCTCAAACCCTGGGACGAGCGCGAGCGCACCCAGATGGAACTGCTGCCCCTGGTGCAGGCGCGCCTCAATGCCATTCCCGGCCTGCAGGTGTTCGGCTTCAACCTGCCGTCGCTGCCCGGCACCGGCGAAGGCCTGCCCTTCCAGTTCATCATCAACACCGCCAACGACTACGAGCTATTGCTGGACGTGACCGAGCGGGTGAAGAAGCACGCCGAGGAATCCGGCAAGTTCGCCTTTCTGGATGTGAACCTGGCCTTCGACAAGCCGGAACTGGTGGTGGACATCGATCGCCAGAAGGCGGCGCAGATGGGTGTGTCCATGCAGAGCCTGGGGCAGACGCTGGGCATCCTGCTCGGCGAGGGCGAGATCAACCGCTTTACCGTGGAAGGCCGCAGCTACAAGGTGATTGCCCAGGTGGAACGGGAATTCCGCGCCGACCCCGGCTGGCTGGCCAGCTACTACGTGCGTAACGATCAGGGCCAGATGCTGCCGCTTTCCACCCTGATTCACACCTGGCACCAGGCGCGCCCGACCCAGCTGTTCCAGTTCCAGCAGCTCAATGCCGCCACCATCCAGGGCGTGCCGATCGTCAGCATGGGCGAAGCGATCGAGACCCTGCGACAGATCGCCGAGGACGAAGCGCCGCGCGGCTACACCTTCGACTACGCCGGCCCGGCGCGGCAGTTCATTCAGGAAGGCAGCGCCCTGTACGTCACCTTTGCCCTGGCGGTGGCGATCATCTTCCTGGTGCTGGCCGCGCAGTTCGAGAGCTTCCGCGATCCGCTGGTGGTGCTGGTGACGGTGCCGCTGTCGATCTGCGGTGCGCTGATCCCGCTGTTCCTCGGCCTGGCGAGCATGAACATCTACACCCAGGTGGGACTGGTGACGCTGATCGGGCTGATCAGCAAGCACGGCATTCTGATCGTTGAATTCGCCAATCAACTGCGCCAGCAGCACGGCTGGGGCGCGCGCCAGGCGGTGGAGGAAGCGGCGGCCATCCGCCTGCGCCCGGTACTGATGACCACTGCGGCGATGGTCTGCGGCATGATCCCGCTGCTGCTGGCCAGCGGCGCCGGCGCGGTGAGCCGCTTCAACATCGGCCTGGTGATCGCCAGCGGCATGAGCGTGGGCACGCTGTTCACCCTGTTCGTGCTGCCCAACTTCTACACCTTGCTGGCCGGCCGGCATGTGCAGGCCACCGAGCCGGCGGGCGAACCTGTTTAGGACTGCGATAAAGCCTGTGGTTGGGGAAACAACTGTGGGGCCGGGTGACCCACCAATGAAAAACCCCGCCGGCAAAGCGCCGCGGGGCTTTCGAGTGCTACCGGCTCGTCTTTCCGTCGCCGTGGGACTTATCCTTCAGCCCCACGTCCCTGCGACAATGCGAACAGCAACAGCAGCAGTCCATCTCCCGGTTCAACCTGGGCCATTTTCGCGCGTGCATTGGGCGGTATCGGGCATTGCTGCATTCCCTTGCCGACTCCTTGCACAACTCCCGATCCCGGCTCGTGCCAGGCGGCCGCGGCCGCCGAGGCCACGCCCAACGCACACACGAGGAACAGGCCCCGTGCGTTGCCAGGCTTCATGTCGGCATCCTCTCAGGTGCCAGTGCAGCCTAGGCAACGTTAGTCCAGCGCTGGCGGCGGGACGCCGTCTCGTGACCGATGGTCCACTGCAGATTCAGCCGCTTGCAGCCACTCGGCCCAGAGCGCGGCGGCGCCGGCGAATTCGGCGCCCAGCTCCTCACCCGTGTGCTCGGGATCGAAACGGCGCAGACAACCCTCGCCGAGGGTCGGCGGCGCGCTGGCGGCGGCCCGCTCGAAGGGATCGCTCAATCGAACACCACGGTCTTGTTGTCGTGCACCAGCACGCGCTCCTCCAAGTGGAAACGCAGGCCACGGGCCAGCACCAACTTTTCCACATCCTTACCCAGGCGCACCATGGTCTCGATGCTGTCGCGGTGGGTCACGCGTTCCACGCCCTGCTCGATGATCGGGCCGGCATCCAGCTCTTCGGTGACGTAGTGGCAGGTCGCGCCGATCAGTTTCACGCCGCGCAGCGAGGCCTGGTGGTACGGCTTGGCGCCGACAAACGAGGGCAGGAAGCTGTGGTGGATGTTGATCACCTGATGGCGATAACGCTGGCACAGGTCCGGCGGCAGGATCTGCATGTAGCGGGCCAGCACCACGGTGTCGGCGCTGTATTCATCGATCAGTGCGGACACTTGCTCGAAGGCCGGCTGCTTGTTGGCCGGGTCGACCGGTACGTGATGGAAGGGAATGCCATGCCACTCGACCATGCTGCGCAGATCGTCGTGATTGGAGACCACGCAGGGAATTTCACAATCCAGCTCGTCGCTGCGCCAGCGGTGCAGCAGATCGGCCAGGCAATGGGATTCGCGGCTGGCCATCAGCACCACGCGACGCTTCTGCGCGGAGTCGGCGATCCGCCACTCCATGGAGAACTCGCGGGCGATGGGCCCGAAGGCCTGGCGGAAGCCGTCCAGATCGAAGGGCAATGAATCGGCGCGGATCTCGTGGCGCATGAAGAACCAGCCACTGTGATGGTCCGAGTGATGGCTGGCCTCGGTAATCCAGCCGTTATAGGTCGCCAGGAAATTACTGACCTTGGCGACGATACCGACGCGATCAGGGCAGGCGATTACCAGCCGGAACGTGCGCATTGGGGAAGCTCCAGAATTGCAAAGGGGGCAATTCTAGCTAGCCCCGCGAAGGGCTGCATAGCCGCGTCTGCCGGATGTGTCCGCACGCCGGACAGAAATGTGTCATCAGCCGCTTGCGCGGCAATTCGCCATTATTTAATCGAGCGAAGCATTACCGCTTATGGTGTTCATAGACATGCCGGCCCGCAAATACAGCTGAGTAGTTGGAACATTGCAAAGCCAATGCATTGTTTGCGCCCCGATAATGTGAAGCCCGCCCGATAAAACATCATTCAAGTGCAGACTTTCCATTTACTTGGCGGTCTTGTCTGACTATCATTTGCCCCACGACTCCCGTCCCATTTCCCTACAGGAAAGAAACATGTCCCTTATTTCAGAATTCCGCGCCACCGAAGAAGCCATCAAGGAACTGCAGGAGCACCTGCAGGCGCTGCAACAGGATGGCAAGCTGCAAAAGGAAATCGAATTCGAGCAGAACCTGCGCAACCTGATGGGCCAATACAGCAAATCGCTGCCCGATATCATCGCCATTCTCGATCCGGCCTCGACCCGCACTGGCCGCGCGGCGAAGACTGCCCCGACCACCAAGCGCGCGCGCAAGGTCAAGCAATATCGCAACCCGCATA
>DATJDB010000068.1:0-1775 GCA_035497635.1 Pseudomonas sp.
GCTGGCCAGGGGCCTGTGCCGTTACTCCACCATATCCCGGTAGGGATTCTCGGTCGGGTAGCGCACCGGCTGGGCGAAGCCGGGGATCTGCACGCGCTGGTCGTCGATCTGCAGGGCGTGCTCGTCGATCATTTCCTCGCCGAAGCGGTAGAGGACATCGAGCTGGCCACGCAGGGCCTGCTGGTCGTAGGCGCTGGCGGCGGCGCGGGTGGCCTCGCGGCGGGCCAGGTAGTCGTTGAAGATGGCTTCGCCATGGCGCTTGCGCAGCATGCGTTCGACCACATGCGGGGCCAGCACGTAGGCGCTGGCGTTGTTGCCGCCGAAGCCCTTGGAGTTGAGGAAGCACACGTCCAGCGCCTGCTCGCCGAGCTGCAGGTCGCGGGTGGCGATGCGCAGGCGCTGCTGATGCACGTCGTCGGCCACGCGATCGATGGTCTTGATGCCGGGGACGATGCCGTACTTGAAGGTGCCCAGCGCGGCCACCAGCTGATCGGCGCTGGCCGGGGCCAGGGAATGGCCGACATAGGCTTTCACTGCCGCCACCGGCCAGTCCTGGATGCCGAAGGCCGCGGCGATGCGGTCAAGCAGCTCGGATTCGGTGACGCGGTTGGCCGGGGTGCTGGAACCGTGCGCGTGCACGAAGCTGCGCTGGCGCACGCCGTCCTCGCCGACCAGTTGCATGGCGCTGGCCACCGCCTTGGCCAGGGTCAGGTAGTTGCCCGGGCCGGGCGCGGAAATCGAGCGCTTGAAGCCGTCGGCGTTGACGAACACTTCCGGGGTGGCGCCGTGGATGTCGGCACCCAGCTCCAGGGCCAGGGCGTCGTCCATCAGCACCACGAACTGGCAGGACTCGGCCAGGGTGAAGCCGCAGTTCTCGCCGAACGGGCGGCTGGCGCGGCGGAAATCCACCTCGCCCGTGCCTTCGATCTGGCGCAGGCCTTCCTCGGTGGCCAGGGCGCTCATGGCGCCGTAGCCGTCGATGCATTCCACCGTCACCGGCGCTTCGCTGTTGCCGACCACCACCACGCGGGCACGGCCGTTCTGGATGCTGTCGATGCCCTTCTGCAGGTTGTACAGGAAGGTGGCGCAGGCGCCAGATATGGCGCCGCTGCTGCCCAGGCTGCCCAGCACGTAGGCGTTGATGAAGTCCGCCGGCATGGTGTTCAAGCCCAGCGGTAACTGCTTGGAGGTTACCCGGCCGCCCTTCAGGCGCGCCTGCATCAGGCCGCCGTAACCGTTCTCGTCGAGCTGGCTCATGATGCTGCCGGCGTACACGGCGATTTCATCCGGCGCCACGCTGGCGCTGATGCGTTCCCAGTCGATGCCGATCGAGCGCAGCGCGTCGGTCATGCCGACGATGGTCATCTGCAGGCCGCGCGGATGGAAGCGCGAGTTATACAGCTCGCCGGGCTCGAAGCCGGTCGGCAGCTGACCGGCGGATTTCACCGGCAGCGGCCGGAAGCTGTCCACCTTGACCTCACAGGTGCCCTGCAGGGAAACGCGCACCTGGGTGCCGGTCAGCGGCTCCACCGTCCAGTTGGCCGGCAGCGGCTCGGGCAGCTGTTTGCAGCTGGTGACGAAGCTCAGCGGCTGGCCCTCGATGCTGTCCAGCACCAGGTTTTTCTGCCAGTGCACGGCGTCCACGTCCAGGTGCTGCTTCTCGATGCGGCGGATCAGGGTGTGTTCAAGGATATAGGCGCCGAAGCGCTGTTCGATCTCGGCGGGGGTGATGATCAGTCCGTCGGCGTCGCGGTAGGCGCCGTCGCTGTAGCTCA
>DATJDB010000069.1:0-2586 GCA_035497635.1 Pseudomonas sp.
GCATCGATGGGCGCGTCGTTGTGGGAAAAACCGCCGACCGGCGCGTAACCGACGCCCTCAACAGTGAACACCCGATCAGCGGTGATGACCCGCTGCACGGTCATTTCATTGCGGGTCAGCGTGCCTGTCTTGTCCGAGCAGATGACGGTAACCGAGCCAAGGGTTTCCACCGCCGGCAGGCGGCGCACGATGGCGTTGTGGCGGGCCATGCGCTGCACGCCCAGCGCCAGCATCACGGTCATGATCGCCGGCAGGCCTTCGGGAATGGCCGAGGCGGTCAGGGCCACGGCCATCAGGAACATCTCCCCGGCCGGCACACCGCGCCACAGGGTGCCTAGGGCGAAGGTGGCCGCCACCAGCAGCAGGATCGCCAGGGCCAGCCAGCGGCCGAAGCGGTCGATCTGGCGCAGCAGTGGCGTGGAAATCACCTGCACGCGGTTGAGCATGGCGTTGATGCGGCCCAGTTCGGTGTGCGCGCCGGTGCCGACCACCAGGCCCCGACCCTGCCCGCTCACCACCAGGGTGCCGGACCAGGCCATGCTGAAGCGGTCGCCCAGCGGCGCGTCGATGGCCACCGGCTCGCTGCCCTTTTCCACCGGCAGGGATTCGCCGGTGAGAGCGGCTTCCTCGATGCGCAGGTTGCGGGTTGTCAGCAGGCGCAGATCGGCGGGCACCTTGTCGCCGGCCGCCAGCAGCACGATGTCGCCCGGCACCAGTGCTTCGCTGGAGATTTCCTGGCGGCGGCCGTCACGGATCACCGTGGCGTGGCTGGACAGCAGCTGGCGAATGCCGGCCAGCGCGTTCTCGGCCTTGCCTTCCTGGATGAAGCCGATGATGACGTTGATCAGCACCGCGCCGACGATCACAGCGGTATCGACCCAGTGCCCGAGCAGCGCGGTAATCACCGCCGCGCCAAGCATCAGGTAGAGCAGCAGGTTGTGGAACTGGCGCAGGAAGCGCGTCAGCGGGCCGACGCGGCGTGCCTCGGGCAGGCGGTTGGGGCCGTGCTGGCGCAGACGCGCCTCGGCCTCGGTGTCGCTCAGTCCGTGGGGATCGGCCTGCAGGCTGGCGAAGCAGACTTCGCCGTCCCGGGCATGCCAGGGGTGCGGCAGTTCGGTCATTGTCATTCTCGCGACGGGGCCTGTCATTCGGCCGGCCCGGGGAATCCATGCCGACCAAGTCTGGCCGAAGACGGGATGTCCGGGCCAGCCGCTTGGCTATTTCAAGGCATTTCCCCTGGTTGAGTGCCGGGAAGGTCCCGGCTATCGTTGCGCCTCCGTTGGCCCGAGAAGACCCCATGCAGCGTTTGTTCCGTTTCGCACCCCACCCGGCCCTGCCTTCTTCTGCCGCAGCGAGCCGCCGGGAGGCCGATGATGCGTGACGGTGTGGTTTTCCCCTGGCGCGGCGACAACCGCTTCGAGCTGCTGATCGACGGCCCCCGCTTCTTTCCGCGCATGCTGGACGCCATCGCCAGCGCGCAATGGCAGGTGGAGCTGGAGCTGTATCTGGTCGAGGACGGTGAGTGCTTTGGGCGGCTGCGCGAGGTGCTGGTCGCCGCGGCGCAACGTGGCGTGCAGGTGCGCTGTCTGTTCGACGCGTTCGGCTGCCTGAAACTGGGCGCCGCCAACCGCCAGGCGCTGATCGACGCCGGCGTGGAACTGCGCCTGTACAACCCGATCCGCTGGCGGCGCGGGCTGCGCAACCTGTTTCGCGATCACCGCAAGATCCTGCTGGTCGATGATCGTCTGGGCTATGTGGGCGGCACCGGCGCCACCGACGAGTTCTGGAATCCCGAGCAGCCGGACGATGGCTGGCACGAGGTGATGGTGGAAATGCGCGGATCGTTGCTGGACGACTGGCGCAGCCTGTTCGATTTCCAGTGGCGGCGCTGTGGCGAGCGGCGCTTCTGGCGCCCCGTGGAACCTTTGCAGCCGGCGCGCCTGCCGGCGCCGCCGGTCGAGCGCAGCGGATTGGGTCGGCTGGCCTACGCGGCCGCCCGTCAGCATCGCGACATTCTGCGCGCGCTGCTGCGTGCCCTGGGACAGTCGCGCCGCCAGGTACTGCTGGCCACGCCCTACTTCCTGCCGACCCGCAAGGTGCGCCGGGCGCTGATGAAGGCCGCCCGACGCGGCATCGACGTGCGCCTGCTGCTCTCTGGCCAGCGCACCGACCATCCGGCGGTGCGCTATGCCGGGCACCGCTATTACCCGCGCCTGCTGCGTGCCGGGGTGCGCATCTTTGAATACCAGCCGCGCTTCCTGCACGCCAAGATGGTGCTGGTGGATGATTGGGTGAGCATCGGCTCGTGCAACTTCGACCACTGGAACCTGCGCTGGAACCTGGAGGCCAACCTGGAAGCCTTCGACCCGCAGCTGGGCACGGCGGTGGCGGGCTGTTTCGCGCAGGACTTCGCCCTGAGCAAGGAAATCACCCTGGCCGATTTCCAGAATCGCCCGCTGCCCCTGCGCCTCTACCAGCGCCTGTGGGGCTGGCTGGATGGCATCGTGATCAACCTGCTCGACAAGCGCCGGGACTGAGGACGTCTCACCGCTTCCAAAGCCCACCTTTCGACAGGGATGGAGGGTC
>DATJDB010000070.1:0-11087 GCA_035497635.1 Pseudomonas sp.
TGGCCAGTTCCGCCGGCAGCCAGTCGGGCAGGCTGTTGGGGCCGAGCCGCGCCAACGCCTGCTCGCTCAGGGCGCGCAGGCGTTGCTGGGTCAGGCCCTCGGTGGTCGGGTAGATCGGCGTCAGGGTCTGCTCGACCGGTGCCGCTTCGCCGCTACTCATGGCGCGGTATTCCGGGTGGTAGATTTCCAGACCGGTGGCGCCGGGGCGGATCTCGCCGTAACAGCGCAGCGTGGTGCCGCGCTGGAGGCCGTCCTTCTGCGCCTGGCTGAAATGAAAGAAGCGCAGGCTCAGCGTGCCGCTGCCGTCCTGCAGGCGCACCAGCAGGCTGCGCCGCCGGCCCATGACCACATCGGCGCCGGCCACCACACCTTCCACCACCGCATCCTGACCGGGGCGCAGCGCGCCGATCGGCGTCACCCGGGTACGGTCCTGGTAGCGCAACGGCAGGTGAAACAGCACGTCCTGGAGATTCTCCAGACCGACCTTGGCCAGTTTTTCCGCCAGCGCCGCGCCCACGCCCTTGAGCGCGGTTACCGACACCTGTGCCAGTTCGCTCATGCCGGCTCGGCAGTGGCCAGCGCCTGTGGCCGCGCCACCGAGCACAGGCGGATGGAGTCGGCCAGGATCTCGATGGCCTTGGGTCGGGGGAAGCTGGCGCGCCAGGCGATGGCCACGGTGCGAAACGGCACCGGCGGCGTCAGCGGGCGGACTTCCAGGATGCCCGGCGCGTAGTGATGGCTGTCCACCGCCGAGAACGGCAATACCGAGACACCCAGGCCGGAGGCGACCATGTGGCGAATGGTTTCCAGCGAGCTGGATTCCACCGTGGTGTGGCCGGCGGCGTCGCCCTTGCGGGTGGTCGGGCAGGCTTCGAGCACCTGGTCGCGGAAGCAGTGCCCCTCGCCCAGCAGCAGCAGGCTCTTGTCGTTGAGCTGTTCGGCGTCGATGCTGGCGCGCGCCGTCCAGGGATGCTCGGCCGGCATCAGCACATAGAAGGGTTCGTCGTACAACGGCTTGGTCAGCACGTCGGATTCGTGGAACGGCAGCGCGATGATGATGGCGTCCAGCTCGCCAGTGCGCAGCTTGTCGCGCAACACGTGGGTGAAGTTTTCCTCGATATACAGCGGCATATCCGGGGCGACGCGGTGTAGCTGCGGAATCAGATGCGGGAACAGGTAGGGACCGACGGTATAGATGGCACCGACCTTGAGCGGCGCGGCCAACTGATTCTTGCCGGCCTGGGCCAGTTCGCGAATGCCCTGGGCCTGTTCGAGCACCTTCTGCGCCTGGGCGACGATGCCCTCGCCCACCGGGGTAAGGCGCACCGCGCTCTTGCTGCGCTCGAAGATCAGTACGCCCAGCTCGTCCTCGAGTTTCTTGACGCCCACCGAGAGGGTCGGCTGGCTGACATGGCAGCGTTCAGCGGCTCGCCCGAAATGCTGTTCCTGGGCGAGGGTGACGATGTAGCGCAGTTCAGTGAGCGTCATAGCGGATATCCATTGGGCTGGCCGCAAGCATAGCGGCTGCCTTGTATGGAACCAAGAGACGCGCGCCGCCACAGCGTGGCGCTCAGCCGCGCTCCAGGGAATACACGAAGGGGGCGATCACTTCCAGGCTGCCGTTGTTCAGCAGCTCCGCCGGCGGCGGCGGCAACGGCTGGGCGCGGCGGATCATCTGCAGCGTGGCGCGATCCAGCGAACGGCTGCCGGAGCCGGCCAGCACCTGGTGGTCGAGCACCCGGCCGCGGCTGTCGATCACCATGCGCACCTTGACCGTACCCTCGTGACCACGCTGACGGGCGTCATGCGGGTAGCGCTTGTGCCGGTTCAGATGACCGAGCAGCAGGCTCTCCCAGCTGGGCTGGCCCTGCGCGGCCTGGCTACTGGCCGACTGCGTGGAGGCGGTTTCCGGGGCGCGGGCCTGCTGGCTGGGCTGCGCCGGCGGCAGTTCCTCGGCCGGCTTCGGCTCCTCGGGCACGGGTTCGGGTTCCGGCTTGGGCTCGGGCTTTTTCGGCTTGGGCGGCTTCGGCTTGGGCTTGGGTTTCGGCGGCGGAGGCGGCGGCAGCTCGATTTCCGGCTCCGGCGCCTCGACGAGCTTGGGCTGCTCGATTTCAGGTTCAGGCTCGGGTTCCGGCTCGGGCTGTGGCGGCGCCGGGGTCGGCGCTTCGGGCAACGGCGCCAGCTCCAGCATCATGGCCGGCGCCGGCATGGCGGCCAGCGGCGCGGACTGGGGTTGCCAGAACAGCGACCAGAAGGCCAGGCCGAAATGCACCAGCAGCACGATCAGCAGGCTGAGGCCCCAATGGCCGAATCTGCGCAGAAGGTTCATTGCGCGCCAACCGTCTCCAGGCCGACCAGACCGATCTTCAGATAACCCGCGCCGCGCAGACCGTCGATGATCTCCATGAGGTTGCCGTATTCCAGCGCGGTATCGCCGCGCACGAAGATGGTGGTGGCCTTGTCGCCCGCCGTGGCCAGGTCCAGCGCGGCGCCGAGGCGCTCCAGGCTGGTTTCCTCATTACCCACGTACAGGCGGTTGTCGTCTTTGATGCTCAGGTAGATCGGCTTGTCCGGGCGCTTGGCCGGCGTGGCGCTGGAAGCCGGCAGGTCGAGCTTGACGTCCACCGTGGCCAGTGGCGCGGCGACCATGAAGATGATCAGCAGCACCAGCATCACGTCGATGAACGGCGTGACGTTGATCTCGCTGTTTTCCGCCAGATCGTCGCCACCTTCCTTCAGCTGCATGCCCATGGCTCAGCCCACCTTCACCACATGCGGCACCTGGCGCTCGCCGGCGGCCTGGTGATCCAGATCGCGGCTGACCAGCAGCAGCACCTCGGCGGCGGCGTCGCCGACCTGCGCCCGGTAACCGGTGATGGCGCGGGCAAAAATGTTGTACAGCACCACCGCCGGAATCGCGGCAACCAGGCCGATGGCGGTGGCCAGCAACGCCTCGGCGATACCCGGTGCCACCACCGCCAGGTTGGTGGTCTGACTTTTGGCGATGCCGATGAAGCTGTTCATGATCCCCCACACGGTGCCGAACAGGCCGACGAACGGCGACACCGAACCGACCGAGGCCAGCACGCCGGTACCCTGCGACATCTGCCGGCCGCTGGCGCCGACCATGCGCTCGAAGCGGAAACTGATGCGCTCCTTGATGCCTTCCTTGTCGGCCTTGCCGGACAGCTCCAGCTCATGCAGAGCCTCCTCGACCAGGCGGCCGGTCAGGCTGTCCTCGGCGCGCGGCTGGTCGGCGGCCTGCTTGAGGTTGCGGGCGGTCTTCAGGCCCGCCAGTTCGGCGCGCAGACGGCGCTTGGCGCGGCCCAGCTCCAGACCCTTGGCCAGGGCGATGGTCCAGGTGACGACCGAAGCCAGCACCAGGCCGATCATCACCGCCTTGACCACCCAGTCGGCGGCCTGATACATGCCCCAGGGCGACAGGTCGTGGCTCAGGCCATGTTCGATCTGTGCCGCCTCGACGACAGGTTGCGGCGCCGCCTCGATTGCCGGCGCGGCAAGCGGGTCCAGTGAGGTTTCAGGCTGGGCGACGGCCTCGACGGACTGGGTGAGCGCCGCTTCCGGCTGGGGCGTGGCCTGCGCAACGCTGGCTGTCGCAGTATCGATCGGCGTGTCGGCCTGACCAACCGCCGGCAGCAGCAGGCAGCCCAACAGCAGGGCGACGTGGAATGGCTGAGCGCGAAAGGCGAAACTGTTCATGCGGGCCTGACCTGAACTGGAAAAAACGGGGTTCTGCCGAAAAAGCAGCACCGAAAACGGCCGAAATTATTGCAAGTAATTCTCGTTAACTCAAGGCGCATTGTCCGGCAACGGCCCATTGCGCCGCCTTGATGGGACTCATCCGATGTCTGATTTTCCCCGTTTACTGATCGCCGGCTGTGGTGATCTGGGCTGTCGCACCGGTCTTACGCTGGCCAGTCAGGGCTGGGCTGTACAGGGGTTGCGACGACGGGTCGCAGGGTTGCCCGCCGCCATCGCACCGCTGGCGGGCGACCTGGGCCAGGCAACGTGCCCGACCGATTGGCCCGCGCAGGCACCGAACTATCTACTGTATGTCGCAGCCGCCGAGCGCTCCGACGAGTCGGCGTACCGCGCAGCCTATGTCGAGGGTCTGCGTCATGTGCTGGACTGGCTGGCCGAGCAGGGTCAGCGGCCGAAGCGCCTGCTGTTTGTCTCCAGCACGGCGGTGTACGGGCAGCATCAGGGTGAATGGGTGGACGAGACATCCCCGTGCAAGCCGCAGGGTTTCACCGGGCGCGTGCTGCTGGAGGCCGAACAACTCGCGTTGAACGGCGGCATTCCGGCCAGCGTGGTGCGCCTGGCGGGTCTTTATGAGGGCAGCAGCCGCTGGCTGGTTAATCAGCTGCGCGCCGGTCTGATGCCTGCGGCGCAGCCGCCGCTGTACAGCAACCGCATCCACCGGGACGATGCCGCCGCGCTGCTGAGCTGTCTGCTGCAGGCCGATGCGCGCGGTGAACGGCTGGAGTCGATCTATCTTGGCGTGGATGACCAGCCGGCGCCGCTGCATGAGGTGGCGGACTGGCTACGTGCGCGGTTCGCCATCGATACCCCGCCCAGCGCCCCGATGCAGCGCCGCGCCGGCAGCAAGCGCTGCCGCAACACCCGCGCCAGAAACCTGGGCTGGGCGCCGCGTTATCCGAGTTATCGCGAGGGGTATGCCGAGGAAATGCTGGACCGGTAGACGATTCCGTAGCAGCGACTTCAGTCGCGAGCTTTTGCCGTCGGCCTGCACGAAAGGCATCGCGGCTAAAGCCGCTCCCACAGAATGCTGGTGATCAGTCGATCACCAGCACCCCATCCATTTCCACCAGCGAGCCACGCGGCAGGCTGTTGATGCCGATGGCGGCGCGGGCCGGATAGGGCTGCTGGAAGTAGCGGCTCATCACCTCGTTGACGGTGGCGAAGTTGCCCAGGTCGGTGAGGTAGATGTTCAGCTTGACCATGTCGTCCAGCGAGCCGCCGGCCGCTGCGGCCACCGCCTTGAGGTTCTCGAACACGCGCACGGCCTGGGCCTCGAAGCCTTCAACCAGTTGCATGGTGGCCGGATCGAGCGGAATCTGCCCGGACAGGTACACGGTGTTGCCGGCCTTGATGGCCTGCGAGTAGGTGCCGATGGCGGCGGGCGCCTGGTCGGTACTGATGACGGTCTTGCTCATGGAAGGCTCCCGGAAGAATTCGGCCACCGGAAATCGGTGGCCGTGAAGACAAAGACTAGGGGTCAGGCGCGCACGCGGGTGATGCGCGACACGCCCATCAGCACGCGCAGCTTCTTGATGACCCGCGCCAGATGCACGCGGTCACGCACGCTGACCACCATCTGCACCACGCTGAGCCGGCCATCGCGCTCGTCCATGCTGATCTTCTCGATGTTGGCATCGGCGGCGGTGACGCTGCTGGCTAACAGGGCGATCAGGCCGCGCTGGTGTTCCAGTTCGACGCGCAGTTCGACGTTGAATTCGCCGCTGACCTCGCGCGACCAGGTGAGGGGCACGCATTTCTCCGGATTGGTGCGGATTTCGGCGATGTTCCGGCAGCCGTCCAGGTGCACCACCATGCCCTTGCCCGCCGACAGGTGGCCGACGACCGGGTCGCCCGGGATCGGCGTGCAGCACTTGGCGTAGCTGAGCACCAGCCCTTCGGTGCCGCGAATGGCCAGCGGACCTTCGCTGTCCGGCGTCTGCGCGGCCAGTTCCAGCTCCTCGCTGCCTTCCATCAGCTGGCGCGCCACCACCAGCGCCATGCGGTTGCCCATGCCGATGTCTTCCAGCAGGTCTTCCAGCTCGCCCAGCTTGTATTCCACCAGCACCGCCTGAATGCGCTGCGCCGGAATATGTTCCAGATCGGCCTCGAAACTGGCCAGCGCCTTGTTCAGCAGGCGCTCGCCCAGGCTGACGGATTCCGAATGGCGCTGCTGCTTGAGCGCGTGGCGGATGTGCGTGCGTGCCTTGCCGCTGACCACGAAGTTGAGCCAGGCCGGGTTGGGCCGGGCGCTGGCCGCGGTGACGATTTCCACCGTCTCGCCGCTTTCCAGCGGCTGCGACAGCGGCGCCAGGCGACGATTGATGCGGCAGGCGATGCAGGTGTTGCCGACGTCGGTGTGCACCGCGTAGGCGAAGTCGACCGCCGTGGAGCCGCGCGGCAGCTCCATGATGCGGCCCTTGGGCGTGAACACGTAGACCTCGTCGGGGAACAGGTCGATCTTCACACTCTCGATGAATTCCAGCGAGTTGCCGGCGCGCTGCTGCAGTTCAAGGATGCCCTTGACCCACTGCCGTGCGCGCGCGTGGCTGCTGCGTGGCGAGTCGTCGCCGCTGGACTTGTACAGCCAGTGCGCGGCGATGCCGTTGTTGGCCATGTCCTCCATTTCCTGGGTGCGGATCTGGATTTCGATCGGCACGCCATGCATGCCGAACAGCGTGGTGTGCAGCGACTGGTAGCCGTTGGCCTTGGGAATTGCGATGTAGTCCTTGAAGCGTCCGGGCAGCGGCTTGTACAGGCTGTGCACGGCGCCGAGCACGCGGTAGCAGGTATCGACCTTGTCGACCACGATGCGGAAGGCATAGACATCCATGATGTCGGCGAACGCCTTGCGCTTGCCGCGCATCTTCTTGTAGATGCTGAACAGGTGCTTCTCGCGGCCACTGACTTCGCCCGGCAGCCCTTCGCGCTCCAGGCAGTGCTGGAGCGACTGTTCGATCTTGGCGACGATTTCCTTGCGGTTGCCCCGCGCGCCGCGCACCGCCGCGCGGATGCGCTCGCAGCGCATCGGGTGCATGGCGCGGAAGCCCAGATCCTCGAACTCGATACGGATGGCATGCATGCCCAGCCGGTTGGCGATGGGCGCGTAGATTTCCAGGGTTTCGCGGGCGATACGCCGGCTCTTCTCCGGCGGCATGGCATCCAGGGTGCGCATGTTGTGCAGGCGGTCGGCCAGCTTGACCAGGATCACGCGGATATCGCGCGCCATGGCCAGGGCCATCTTCTGGAAGTTCTCGGCCTGCGCTTCGGCCTTGTTCTCGAACTTCATCTGGGTCAGCTTGCTGACCCCATCCACCAGCTCGGCCACCGTTTCACCGAACTGGGAGCTGATGGCTTCCTTGGCGATACCGGTGTCCTCGATCACGTCGTGCAGCATGGCGGCCATCAGGCTCTGATGGTCCATGTGCATTTCGGCGAGGATGTTGGCTACCGCCAGCGGATGGGTGACGTAGGCTTCGCCACTGCGCCGGCGCTGCCCGTCGTGGGCCTGCTCGGCGTAATAGTAGGCACGCCGGACCAGATTGACCTGATCCGCTGCCAGATAGGACGAGATGCGATCTGCGAGGGCGTCGAGATTACCTGCCATGGCGGCACCTCCTGTCGACAGCATACTTCATCGGCAGAGGCGAACGACCTCGCGCATGCATCTTAGAGAGCCTCGCTGTTGGCCTCTTCGTCAAACGCGGCAAAGAGCGGATCTTCTTCGATCAGCTCTTCCTGGGCGATGACGTCGTAGTCCACCAGGCCTTCGGCGATTTCGCGCAGGGCCACTACGGTGGGCTTGTCATTTTCCCAGGCGACCTTCGGCTCCTTGCCGCCGGTAGCCAGCTGACGGGAGCGCTTGGTAGCCAGCATGACCAGTTCGAAGCGGTTATCGACGTTTTCCAGGCAGTCTTCAACGGTAACGCGGGCCATGGTGTTCCTCTGAGTAGCTTGGGCCGTGCCCGGGCTGGGCGAGCGGACCCGGTAGTCTAAAGAAGGCGCGGGGCCAGCGGCAAGCGCCGGGCCGACGGACGCCGTGTTCAGCCCAGCAGCGCTTCAAGCAGCGTCACATGACGCTGCTGCTGACGCCGCTGGCGCAACTGGTTGGCGCGAAAGACCGCCTTGAGGTCTTCCAGCGCATGGGCGAAGTCGTCGTTGATCACCAAATAGTCGTATTCGACGTAATGGCTCATCTCGCTGACCGCCTCGCGCATACGCCGCTCGATGACATCGTCGCTGTCCTGGCCACGGTTGGTCAGGCGCTGGCGCAGGGCCTGCTGGGTCGGCGGCAGAATGAAGATGGAGCGGGCATCGGGCAGCAGCCGGCGCACCTGCTGGGCGCCCTGCCAGTCGATTTCCAGGATCAGATCGTAGCCCTCGGCCAGCGTCTGTTCGACCCACTGCTGCGAAGTGCCATAGAAGTTGCCGAACACTTCGGCATGCTCCAGAAAGGCGTTCTCGCCCAGCATGGCTCTGAAATGGTCGTGATCGACGAAGTGATAGTTCACGCCATTCACCTCGCCCGGACGGATCGAGCGCGTGGTGTGCGACACCGACACGCGCACCTGCGGCATAGTGTCGATCAAGGCTTTGACCAGGCTGGTCTTGCCGGCCCCGGACGGGGCGGAAACGATGTAGAGGGTACCGCTGCTGGCGCTCATGTCGTTCTCGTCACTCGATGTTCTGCACTTGTTCGCGCATCTGTTCGATCAGCACCTTGAGGTTCACCGCCGCCTGGGTGCTGCGCGGATCGTAGGCCTTGGAGCCCAGGGTGTTGGCCTCGCGGTTGAGCTCCTGCATCAGGAAGTCCAGGCGCCGGCCAGCGGCGCCACCAGCCTTGAGCACGCGACGCACTTCGCCGACATGGGTACTCAAGCGATCCAGCTCCTCGGCCACGTCGCTCTTCTGCGCCAGCATCACCAGCTCCTGCTCCAGGCGCTGACTGTCCAGCTCCAGTTTCAGCTCGGTGAAACGGTCGAGAATCTTCTGCCGCTGCAGGCCCAGCATATTGGGAATCTGCTCACGCAGGGTGGCGACTTCCAGCAGGATGCCATCCAGACGCTCTTCCAGCAGGCGGGCCAGTTCGGCGCCTTCCCGCTCACGGCCTTCGCGCAGCTGGGCCAGCGCCTCGCCGAACAGTTCCAGGGCGGCGGCATTCAGCGCCTGCGGATCGGTGGCGTCGCCCACCAGCACGCCCGGCCAGGCCAGCACTTCCAGGGGATTGATCGGCGCCGGCTGGCGAATCAGCGCGGCGACTTCCTCGGCGGCGGTGATCAGCTGTGCGGCGCAGTCGCGGTCGACCTGCAGGGTCTGCCCGCTGCCGGCCTCGGTGAAGCGCAGGGTGCATTCCACCTTGCCGCGCGACAGGCCCTGGCGCAGCGCCTCGCGCACCGCGCCTTCCAGGTCGCGGAAGGCGTCGGGCAGACGCAGGTGCGGCTCCAGATAACGATGGTTCACCGAACGCAGCTCCCAGCTCAGGGTGCCGTAGCCCCCCGCGCGTTCGCTGCGGGCGAAGGCGGTCATGCTGTGCACCATGGGCTTACCTCTCGGGGGGTTCGGTTGTGAAAGGGGCGGAATTGTAGCGCAGTGCGACCACATCGCCCACGGCGAGACTGTCTTCGCTGCGTCAGACACCTATAATGCCGCCTGAATTTCATTCCCAGCAGGACGTACCCATGAAGCGACCCAGCGGCCGCGCCGCCACCGAGCTGCGCGCGATTCGCCTCACCCGCCAGTACACCAAGCACGCCGAAGGCTCCGTGCTGGTTGAGTTTGGTGACACCAAGGTCATCTGCACGGTGAGCGTCGAAAGCGGTGTGCCGCGCTTTCTCAAGGGTAAGGGCCAGGGCTGGCTGACCGCCGAATACGGCATGCTGCCGCGCGCGACCGGCGACCGCACCCAGCGCGAGGCCAGCCGTGGCAAGCAGGGCGGCCGCACCCTGGAGATCCAGCGCCTGATCGGCCGTTCCCTGCGCGCCGCGCTGGACATGGGCAAGCTGGGCGAGAACACCCTGTACGTCGACTGCGACGTGATCCAGGCCGACGGCGGCACCCGCACCGCCTCGATCACCGGCGCCATGGTGGCGCTGGTCGACGCCCTGGCGGCGATGAAGAAGCGCGGCCAGATCAAGCACGACCCGCTCAAGCAGATGGTCGCCGCCGTGTCGGTAGGCATCTATCAGG
The DNA here is from genome assembly GCA_035497635.1 of Pseudomonas sp. Taxonomy (GTDB): domain Bacteria; phylum Pseudomonadota; class Gammaproteobacteria; order Pseudomonadales; family Pseudomonadaceae; genus Serpens. Next base: position 9,967 of record DATJDB010000070.1, read on the forward strand.
GTGAGCCGGTGCTCGACCTGGATTACCTGGAAGACTCCGCCGCCGAGACCGACCTGAATGTGGTGATGACCAACGCTGGCGGCTTCATCGAAGTACAGGGTACCGCCGAGGGCGAGCCGTTCCAGCCCGAGGAACTGAACGCCATGCTGGCCCTGGCCCGCGACGGCCTGCATGAACTGTTCGCCCTGCAGCGCGTCGCACTGGAAACCGAGTAAGCGGCCATGCACGACGACCAGTCCCTGATCCCGCAACCCAGCCCTGAAGCCCGGCGCTGGGCCATGCTCTGCCACTACGCGGCGTTCGCCTGGTTCCTGGTGCCGATGATCGGCAACGTCATCGGCCCGCTGCTGGTCTGGCAACTGAAGAAGGACGTTGATCCCTTCGTCGACGAGCAGGGCAAGGAAGCGCTGAATTTCCAGATCACCATCAGCCTGTCCTTCATGGTCTGCGGCCTCTTGGCCTGGATTCTGATCGGCTTTCCGCTGATGGCACTGGTTGGCGTGTTCGGTCTGGTGCTGACCATCATCGCCGGCATCAAGGCCAACGATGGCGTGGCCTATCGCTACCCGCTCTGTTGGCGACTGGTGAAGTAAACCAAAGGCCCCGCGAATGCGGGGCCTTTGCATTTCAGGGCGAGCCGGTAGCCCGGCCCAGAGGCCGCGCGCCGTGGCGCTGCGACCAAATGTCCCTCTGGCGCTCAAGCCATACCCCTAGGAGTACAATTCCGTCCGTACACCGTTTCGCCTGTGCACCTGCTTCGATGCATGGACGAGCCAACGCTTGAGACCGGAACCCCGGATCTGACTCGCTGAGCCAGGGTTCGCCGCACCCCCGGTGGCAAGCAGTTTTTGGAGCTCCGTCATGTCGCATACCCCTCCGCAATCTCCCTGGCACATCCCCCTGGTTCGCGAGATCGGCATCATCCTGCTGATCAAGCTGGCCATCCTGCTCACCATCAAGGCGGTCTGGTTCACCGAGCCAACCGTGCCGGTCAACGGTAGCGAGCGAGTCAGCGAACGTCTGTTCGGCCCCGCAACGCAGCCGTAATTCCTTTCCCCACCGAGGAGGCGCCGAGATGATCTCGGAAACCGTCGTCGACCTGTCGCGTCTGCAATTTGCCA
>DATJDB010000071.1:0-18891 GCA_035497635.1 Pseudomonas sp.
TCTCCAATCGCCGTGAGGATGACTACGGCGGCTCCTTCGAGAATCGCATCCGCCTGTTGCTGGAAGTGAGCGAGGCGGTGCGCCTGGTCTGGCCGGCGCAGTTGCCGTTGCTGGTGCGTCTGTCCGCCACCGACTGGGTGGAGGATGGCTGGAATCCGGACGAGACGGTTGAGCTGGCCAGCCGGCTCAAAGCGCTGGGCGTGGACCTGATCGATGTGTCCTCGGGCGGCACCTCGGCCAACGCGGAGATTCCCATCGGCCCCGGCTACCAGACCCGCTTCGCCGAGCGCATTCGCCGCGAGGCGGGTATAGCCACCGGGGCCGTGGGGCTGATCACCGAAGCGGTGCAGGCCGAGCATGTGCTGCGCACCGGCCAGGCCGACCTGATCCTGCTGGCCCGCGAACTGTTGCGCGATCCCTACTGGCCGCTGCATGCCGCCGGCTACCTGGGCGATGCCTCGGTGCCCTGGCCGGCACAGTATGTGCGCGCCGCGCAGCGCGACACGCCGATCCGCTAGCGTCGGGCCCCGCTGTGGGGCCGGCTTGACGCCGGCCGACGGAGTGGCGGTCCAGCTCCGCGTGCAGGGCGTCGCTGGCCGGGATAAACCCGACCCAACAGGTTTTCCACCAATCCGAGTGGCTACGCCGATGGGACCGGCCGCAGGGCTGCGACCCCAGCCCCGGGCGGCGTCGAAGCGACGCGCGTGCTGTCAGCCGTATTCGGCTGCGGTATACTCGCCGGCTTTTCCAAGTTTCATCTGCGAGTGCCGCCTGCCATGGAAATCAATCCGATCCTGAACAGCATCAAGGACCTTTCCGAACGGACCCAGACCATTCGGGGGTATCTTTGACTACGATCAGAAAGCTGATCGCCTGGTCGAAGTAAACCGCGAACTCGAAGACCCCAACATCTGGAACAACCCGGAATACGCCCAGAGCCTGGGCCGTGAGCGCTCCATGCTGGCGCAGATCGTCGAAACCCTCGAGGAGCTGAGCAGCGGCCTGGCCGATTCCCGCGAGTTGCTGGACATGGCGGTCGAGGAAGACGACGAAGGCGCGGTGGGCGACGTGGTCGCCGAGCTGACGCGCCTGCGCGAGGCCCTGGAAAAACTCGAGTTCCGCCGCATGTTCAGCGGTGAGATGGACGCCAGCAACGCGTTCATCGATATCCAGGCCGGCTCCGGCGGCACCGAGGCCCAGGACTGGGCCAACATCCTGCTGCGCATGTACCTGCGCTGGTCCGCCAAGCACGGTTTCGACGCGGAAATCGTCGAACTCACCGAAGGCGAAGTCGCCGGTATCAAGAGCGCCACCGTACACATCCGCGGCGAGTACGCCTTCGGCTGGCTGCGCACCGAAATCGGCGTGCACCGTCTGGTGCGCAAGAGCCCGTTCGATTCCGGCAACCGTCGCCACACCTCGTTCACCGCCGTGTTCGCCTCGCCGGAAATCGATGACAACATCGACATCGACATCAACCCGGCCGATCTGCGCATCGACACCTACCGCTCCTCGGGCGCCGGTGGTCAGCACGTGAACACCACCGACTCCGCGGTGCGTATCACGCACTTGCCGACCAATACCGTGGTGAGCTGCCAGAACGAACGCTCCCAGCACGCCAACAAGGACCGCGCCTTCAAGATGCTGCGTGCCAAGTTGTACGAGCTGGAAATGCAGAAGCGCCGCGAGGCCTCCCAGGCGCTGGAAGACACCAAGGCGGATATCGGCTGGGGTCACCAGATCCGTTCCTACGTGCTCGATCAGTCGCGCATCAAGGACCTGCGGACCGGCGTCGAAGAGAGCAACTGCGATGCGGTGCTGGACGGCGACCTGGACGAGTTCATCGAAGCCAGCCTGAAACAGGGCCTGTAACCTGTCCCGGCGGGCGCGCCGCTGTGCGCCCGCCGGAACGAATCCTCCTGCCCTTGCCGGCAGATCCATGAAACAAACCGGGTGCGCCCTTGCGTACCCAGCGATGACGCGGCCCGCGCCGCGCCCTGACGGGAAACACAGACACCATGAGCGAACAACCGCTGAACCCGCACGCCCTGCACGAGGAAGAAAACCGCCTGATCGCCCAGCGCAAGGAAAAACTTGCTGCCGAGCGCGCCAAAGGCAACGTCTTCCCCAACGATTTCCGCCGTGACTGCCAGGCTGGCGACATCCTGAAGACCTACGCGGACAAGACCCGGGAAGCGCTGGAAGCGGAGCGCATTCCGGTCAAGGTGGCGGGGCGCATCATGCTCAACCGTGGCGCCTTCATGGTCATCCAGGACATGAGCGCGCGCATCCAGGTGTATGTGGACCGCAAGACCCTGCCGGAAGAAACCCTGGCCGAGATCAAGACCTGGGACCTGGGCGACATCATTGGCGCCGAAGGCACCGTGCAGCGCTCCAACAAGGGCGATCTGTTCGTGCACATGGACCGCGTGCAGCTACTGACCAAGTCGCTGCGCCCGCTGCCGGACAAGCACCACGGCCTGACCGACACCGAACAGCGCTACCGTCAGCGCTACGTTGACCTGATCGTCAACGAGGAAACCCGCCAGACCTTCCGCGTGCGTTCCCAGGTCATCGCCCACATCCGCAAGTTCCTCGCCGAGCGCAGTTTCCTCGAAGTGGAAACTCCGATGCTGCAGGTCATTCCCGGCGGCGCAGCGGCCAAGCCGTTCGAGACACACCACAACGCGCTGGACCTGCCCATGTTCCTGCGCATCGCGCCGGAGCTGTACCTCAAGCGCCTGGTGGTCGGCGGCTTCGAGAAGGTCTTCGAGATCAACCGCAACTTCCGCAACGAGGGTGTGTCCACGCGCCACAACCCCGAATTCACCATGCTGGAGTTCTACCACGCGTATGCGGATTACGAAGACAACATGGACCTCACCGAGCAGCTGTTCCGTGAGCTGGCGCTGGCCGTGCTAGGCAGCACCGATGTGCCGTACGGCGACAAGCTGTTCCACTTCGGTGAGCCCTTTGCGCGCCTGTCGGTGTTCGACTCGATCCTCAAGTACAACCCGGAAATCTCCGCCGATGACCTGAAGGACATCGAGAAGTGCCGCGCCATCGCCAAGAAGGCCGGTGCGGACGTGAAGGGCTTCGAAGGTCTGGGCAAGCTGCAGACGATGATTTTCGAAGAGCTGGTCGAGCATAAGCTGGAGCAGCCGACCTTCATCACTCGCTATCCGTTCGAAGTGTCGCCGCTGGCCCGCCGTTCCAACGACGATCCGAGCGTTACCGACCGCTTCGAGCTGTTCATCGGCGGTCGCGAAATCGCCAACGCCTACTCCGAGCTCAACGACGCGGAAGACCAGGCCGAGCGCTTCATGGCTCAGGTGGCCGACAAGGACGCCGGCGACGACGAGGCCATGCACTTCGATGCCGACTTCGTGCGTGCCCTGGAATACGGCATGCCGCCGACCGCCGGTGAAGGCATCGGCATCGACCGTCTGGTGATGCTGCTGACCAACTCGCCGTCGATCCGCGATGTGATCCTGTTCCCGCATATGCGTCCGGAGAACTGATCGATTCAAGAAGCCGCCTTCGGGCGGTTTTTTGTGGGTGTTTGACGCCGCTCGAGACCGGGCGGAAGATCCTTCCAGCTACGCTTTGATTCAAAGTCGATTCGACAAGGAGAGAATGCATGCGCATCTGGCGTGCGCTGGTGGTGGCGTCATTGCTGCTGCTGGGCGGCTGTCTGGCAACCTTCCGTGAACCGCTGCCGGCTACCGAGGCGGCGCCCATTCCGCTGCTCGGAACCTGGCAGGGCGAGAACGAATGGGGCGAGCCGGTCTATCTGCGCATCAGCCGGGTGGGCAATCATCAATACCGGGCCGTGCGCACCGAGGGCAATCCGGACAATCTCGACAGCGCCGAAGAGTACGGCTTCACCGTCGCCCGCCACGGCCGGCGCTGGTACCTGTCGGCCGGGCTGCCGCGCAGGCTGGGCGGCAATTTCGCCATCCTCGGTTTCGAACTGAGCCGGGGCGGGGAGCTGGCGCTGTTCAATCTGGATGTGGAACGCCTGCTGCTCGAAGTCGAGGGCGGGCGCCTGACGGGCAAGGCGGTGGATACACCCGAAGGCGAGGGCGTGCTGATCGAGTCCCCCCTGGATAACGTATTCGGCTATCTGGACGACCCGGCCAATGCCGACGTCTTTATCGAAGTCGCGCGCCTGCAGCGCGCCGAGCAGTGAGCATGGATCCTTATCAGCAAACGGTTCGCAATCTTTCCGACCGTATCGTCGATGCCCAGGCGCCGATCCGCATTCTCGATGCGGTGAAGTGGGATGATTCCATTCGCCAGGCCTTTCTGGCGTCCGGCGGCCAGCGTCTGCCGGAAGTGGATCGGAGTTATTACCACACCCGTCCGCTGGCCTTTGACGCCGAGGCGAAGAAACGCGAATTCCAGGAAATCGAGCGGGACATCACCCGCCAGCTTGGGCAGTTCAGCCCGGTCGGGCAGATCATGCGCCGCATGTGCCGCGAGTACCGCATGGTCATTCGCATGCTCGAAGCGCGCGGCACCAGCGACTTCGGGCTGATTTCCCAGGAACTCTACGGCGCGGCCTCCGATGCGTTTCATGCCGGTGATCCGACCTTGGCCGATCTGGGGCTGATGCTGTCGAACTATCTGAACAACATTGCCAGCCGGGGTGATCTGGCCGACGAGCCCAAGACCCTTAACGCCGCCCAGGCGGTGGAGATCCTCCAGTGGCGACTGGACCGGGTGTTTGGCGAAGGAGAGGGCGAGGGTGTGGTGCGGGTCTTCGAGTCCGACGGTATCGTCGCCGACGCGGCGGCCGGCGCCGATTACATCAAGATCCGCAGCGACGCGATGTTCAACGAGCGCGACCTGCAGGCCCTGGAAGTGCATGAAGGTCTGGTGCATGTAGGAACCACCCTCAACGGCCTCAGCCAGCCGATCTGCACCTTCCTGGCCAAGGGCCCGCCGACCTCCACGGTGACCCAGGAAGGCCTGGCGATTCTCATGGAGGTGATCGCTTTCGCGTCCTATCCGTCGCGCCTGCGCAAGCTGACCAACCGTACCCGGGCCATTCACATGGCGGAGGAGGGCGCCGATTTCATCGATGTCTACCGCTTCTTCCAGGCGCAGGGCTACGGTGACGATGACAGCTACGGCAATGCCAGTCGGGTGTTTCGCGGCTCGGCGCCGGATGGCCTGCCGTTCACCAAGGACCTGTCCTATCTGAAGGGCTTCATCCTCATCTACAACTACATTCAGCTGGCGGTGCGCCAGGGCAAGCTGGAGCAGATTCCGCTGCTGTTCTGTGGCAAGACCACCCTGGAAGACATGCGTACCCTGCGCCAGCTGGTGGAAGAGGGGCTGGTGGCGCCGCCCAAGTACCTGCCTACCCAGTTCCGCGATCTCAATGCGCTGTCGGCCTGGATGTGCTTCTCCAACTTCCTCAACCACCTGAGCCTGGACCGGGTCGAGGCGGATTACGCGAATATTCTCTAGGGTGGGTGCGCCGGAAAAGCTCGCGGACAAGTCCGCTCCCACAGAAAACAGTGCAGACCTGTGGGACTTGTCCGCGAACTCTCAGGCCAGGGATACACACGTCCCCGCCATCAGGCTTCCCGCTTCGTCCCCGGGCCTATAAGCTTGCCTCCCTTTTTCGCTGAATCCGGATATGACATGGCCGAGCGCAACCTCATTCCCTACATCCTCACCGCCGTAGGCTCCGTGGTCGGCACGGTCGCGGTGCTCACCTATTACGGCTACGTGCACGTCGCCAAGCCGGCGGATTCGCTGCTGCTGGCCGAGTTCACCATGCTCAAGACCGTGCCCGGCGAGGATTACCGCCTGTCCCTGAAGCCGGCGGACCAGGCCGCGCAGTGCATCGACGGCGTGCTGGTGCTGTTCGACAGCAAGCAGAAGGGCCTCACCGGTGTGCTGGTCGACAACCGCAAGCGCGCGGTGCGCTGCCTGGGTCAGGAAACCCCGCAGATCAGCAATCCGTAAGCGTGTGGCGTGCGCTCAGTGAGGCTTCTGTCCCTCGCTGAGCCGCTGCCGGTACTGGCGCGACAGGGCGAGAAAGCGCGGCGTGGGACCGAGATCCTCGTAAAGCGGATCGCCCTGCTCGTCGACCGACACCACCTTGCTGCCCTTCACATAGGGCAGGCTGGTTTCCAGATCTTCCAGGGCGGCCGCCACCAGCTCACTCAGCAGCACCTCGACGCTGCGTTTGGGATACATCTCGGCCAGGGCGTTCAGCCGCGCCGCCGATTCCAGGTCCAGATGCAGGGAAATGCTTTCCCGGGTCAGCTGGCCCCTGGCGTTCTGCTCCCAGTGTCCGATCAGTTCGCGAATCTTCATGACGTGCCCCCGGCGCATCCGTTGTTTCTCTCTGCAAGGCTAGTCCAGCCAGCGGCAGGGCACGCGGAAAGCGCCATCGGCTTGTAAATGTCGGTTGCACTGTTCAGGCTGCAAGCAACGCGCCCTGGAGGAACAGCCATGACGGAAATCGATGCACGTCTGCGAGAAGAGGTTCACCTGCTGGGTGAGCTGCTCGGCGAAACCATCCGCGCCCAGCTGGGCGATGACTTCCTGGACAAGATCGAACGCATCCGCACCGGCGCCAAGGGCGCGCGGCGTGGCTCGCAGGCCGCCGCCGACCAGCTCGGCGAGACCCTGGACGGCCTGCGCGAAGACGAGCTGTTGCCGGTGGCGCGCGCCTTCAACCAGTTCCTCAACCTGGCCAACATGGCCGAGCAGCACCATCAGGTGCGCCGCCAGGCGCCCGGCGAGCCGGAACCCTTTGAAAATCGAGTACTGGATGAGCTGCTGCCACGTTTGCTGGCCAGCGGCGCCGATCCCGTCGCGCTGGCGAGCCGGCTGGCCGGGCTGGAAATCGAGCTGGTGCTCACCGCGCATCCCACCGAAGTGGCACGCCGCAGCCTGATCCAGAAATACGACGCCCTTGCCGCCGAGCTGGCCGCCAGCGATCACGACGACCTCACCGAGCGCGAGCGGGCCGACAGCCGGCTGCGTTTGCGCCGGCTGATCGCCGAGGCCTGGCACACCGAGGAAATCCGCCGGCAGCGGCCCACGCCGCTGGATGAGGCCAAGTGGGGCTTCGCGGTCATCGAGCATTCCCTGTGGCACGCGGTGCCGGACATGCTGCGCGATCTCGACGACGCCCTCATGACCCACTGTGGCCAGCGCCTGCCGCTGGAGGCCGTGCCGGTGCGCTTCGCTTCCTGGATGGGCGGTGACCGCGATGGCAACCCGACGGTGACTGCCGATATCAGCCGCCAGGTGTTGCTGCTGGCGCGCTGGATGGCGGCCGACCTGCATCTGCGCGATATCGACCGGCTGCAGGTGGAGCTGTCCATGCAAACCGCCAGCGCCGAGTTGCGTGGCGAAGTGGGCGAGCATCCCGAGCCGTATCGAGCGCTGCTCAAGCCGTTGCGCGAGCGCCTGCGCATTACCCGCGACTGGGCCGAGGCCTGCCTGCGCCAGCCGGTGCCGGAACCCGAAGGTCTGCTACGTGACCAGGCCGAACTGTTCGCGCCGCTGGCGCTCTGTTACCGTTCGTTGTGCGACTGCGGCATGGCGGTGATTGCCGATGGCCGGCTGCTCGACTGCCTGCGCCGGGCGACGGCGTTCGGCCTGCACCTGGTGCGTCTGGACATCCGCCAGGAAGCCGGACGGCACGCTGCCGTGCTGGATGAAGTCACCCGCTTCCTCGGCCTGGGCCATTACTCGGACTGGGATGAAGCGCAACGCCTCGACTTCCTGGTGCGCGAGCTGGATAACCCGCGTCCGCTGTTGCCGGTCGATCATCCGCTGGAGGCGGACAACGCCGAGGTACTTGCCGCCTGCCGGCTGGTTGCCGCAACGCCGGCCGCGGCCCTGGGCTCCTATGTGATTTCCATGGCCGGCGCCGCCTCGGATGTACTCGCCGTGCAGTTACTGCTCAAGGAAGCCGGGCTGCGCCGGCCCATGCGTGTGGTGCCGCTGTTCGAAACCCTCACCGACTTGCGCGGCGCCCGGGCGGTGATGGCGCGCCTGCTGGGATTGCCGAGCTATCGTGCCCGGCTGTCCGGCCCGCAAGAGGTGATGATCGGCTACTCGGATTCGGCCAAGGACGCCGGCACCCTGGCCGCCGCCTGGGCCCAGTACCTGGCCCAGGAACAGTTGGTGGCGCTGTGCCAGGAACAGGGCGTCGAGCTGCTGCTGTTCCATGGTCGCGGCGGCACGGTGGGGCGCGGCGGCGGCCCGGCTCATGCGGCCATTCTGTCCCAGCCGCCGGGCTCGGTAGCCGGACGATTCCGTACCACCGAACAGGGCGAAATGATCCGCTTCAAGTTCGGCCTGCCGCAGATCGCCGTGCAGAATCTCAAGCTCTACCTGGCCGCCGTGCTGGAAGCCACCGTGGCGCCGCCGCCCGAACCGGAACCGGCGTGGCGCGAGGAGATGGAGCGGTTGTCCGCCGATGCGCTGAAGGCGTACCGGAGTGTGGTACGCGAGCAACCGGGTTTTCTGAATTATTTCCGCCAGGCCACGCCGGAGCAGGAACTGGCGCGTCTGCCGCTGGGCAGTCGGCCCTCGCGACGGCGTGAAGGTGGTATCGAAAGCCTACGGGCCATTCCGTGGATCTTCGCCTGGACCCAGACGCGGCTGATGTTGCCTGCCTGGCTGGGCTGGGAGACGGCGTTGCGCAACGCGTTACAGCGCGGAGAAGGGCCGTTGCTGGGCGCCATGCGTGAACACTGGCCGTTCTTCCGCGCTCGACTGGACATGCTGGAAATGGTGCTGGCCAAGGCCGATGCAGACATCGCACGCTTCTACGACACGCGTCTGGTGCCCGGCGAACTGCAATCGCTGGGACAGGATTTACGCGACCTATTGTCGCAGGCGGAGCGAGCGGTTCTCGATCTGACCGGGCAGTCACGCGTATTCGAGCACAACCCGCAAACCCTTGAATTCATCAGCGTGCGCAATACCTATCTGGATCCGCTGCATCTATTGCAGGCCGAGCTTCTGGCGCGTTCCCGCCAGGCCGGCGCGGAGGTTCATCCGCCCATCGAACAGGCGCTGCTGGTCAGCGTGGCGGGTATTGCCGCCGGGCTGCGCAACACGGGGTAGCGAAAAAGCGATGCGGGAGCGGCGCTTGTACGCCGAATAGGCGCTGTGTATCTTGATCGACCATTTTGGTCGCGCCACTGCCCAGCCCCTTAGAACGGGCTGGCCCTCTGACGGGCTATTAGACTTCTTATTTACCAAAAGGAGCATTACCACGATGCGTGTGATTCTGCTGGGTGCGCCCGGTGCCGGCAAAGGTACCCAGGCCCGTTTCATCACCGAAAAGTTCGGTATCCCGCAAATCTCCACCGGCGACATGCTGCGTGCCGCGGTCAAGGCCGGCAGCCCGCTGGGCCTGAAGGTCAAGGACGTGATGGCCAGCGGTGGCCTGGTTTCCGATGAAATCATCATCGACCTGATCAAGGAGCGCATCACCGAGTCCGATTGCGCCAACGGTTTCCTGTTCGACGGCTTCCCGCGCACCATTCCCCAGGCCGAAGCCCTGAAGGCCGCCGGCGTGACCATCGACCACGTGCTGGAAATCGCCGTGGAAGACGAGGAAATCGTCAAGCGCATGGCGGGCCGTCGTTTCCACCAGGCCTCCGGTCGCACCTACCACGTCGAATACAACCCGCCGAAGGTGGCTGGCAAGGACGACGAAACCGGTGAAGAGCTTGTTCAGCGCGAAGACGACAAGGAAGAAACCGTGCGTCATCGCCTGTCCATCTACCACTCGCAGACCAAGCCGCTGGTGGACTTCTACCAGAAGCTGTCGGCCGCCGAAGGCACCCCGAAGTACAGCCTGGTCCCGGGCGTCGGCTCGGTAGACGAGATCACCGCCACGGTGTTCGCCGCCCTGAGCTGATCGGCTCCCGGTGTTCGACGACGGCCCGCTTGCGGGCCGTCGTCGTTTCCAGGATCCGACGACCCGGCCACGCACCGACAGGCATATAATGCCGGCCCTTTTTCCCCACCGGACGATGCGATGACCACCCTGCTGGCCCTGGATACCGCCACCGAAGCCTGCTCCGTTGCCCTGCTGCATGAGGGCCGCCTGCTCAGCCGCTATGACGTGATCCCGCGCCTGCATGCCCAGCGCCTGCTGCCCATGGTGCAGGAGCTGCTCGGCGAAGCCGGCATTGCGCTGTCCGCCGTGGATGCCATCGCCTTCGGACGCGGTCCGGGTGCCTTCACTGGAGTGCGCATCGCCATCGGCGTGGTGCAGGGTCTGGCCTTCGCTCTACAGCGTCCGGTGCTGCCGGTGTCCAACCTGGCGGTGCTGGCCCAGCGCGCCTATCGCGAACGCGGCGTCGAGCAGGTGGCGACCGCCATCGATGCCCGCATGGACGAGGTGTACTGGGGTTGCTACCGCCTGGAGGCGGGCGAGATGCGTCTGGCCGGCAGCGAAGCCGTGTTGCCACCCGAGCAGGTCAGCCTGCCGCGTGGTGCCGAAGGCGAGTGGTTTGGCGCCGGCACCGGCTGGGGCTACGCCGATCGCCTGGCTGTTCGCCCGACGCTGGGCATGGATGCCAGCCTGTTGCCGCACGCCGAGGATCTGCTGCGCCTGGCCGAATTCGCCTGGGCACGGGGCGAGGCCGTTGATGCCGAAGCGGCGCAGCCTGTCTATCTGCGTGACAAGGTCGCCACGCCGAAGGCGTAGAAAATCACGAAGCGGTGAACCCGCGCCGGCGCGGCTGGTCTCATCCGCCAGGATGCGCGGCCGATCACGGGGCGCGCGTTGCATCGAGGTGGGCTGCTGCATAGAGTGGCGGCTCCTGTGAGGTTCAACCATGCGTATCGACGGATTTCGCTCTCTTACCCAGCAACCGCGTGCCCGACGTGCCGGGCGCGCGCGTCCCGATGCCGAGGACAGCGGTCCCGTGCTGATCGAGGCGACGGCGCTGGTGCCGAGCGAAGCGGAATTCGAGCGCATGGCCAGATCGCCGGCCAGCCTGCGCACCCTGTCGCCGCTCGCCACGCCCGGCAGCCATGTGCTGGAAGCCCTGTCCAGTTACAGCCGCATCGCCGCCCTGCTGGATGACGTGCCGGTACGGCATTACATCGACCTGTACGCCTGATCCACCGCCTCCTCTACAATCCCGCCCCGAGTCAACGCGGGAAATATCCATGCTGCCCTATTACCTTGGCTGTCCGTCCTGGAACGAGGCGGGTTGGCGCGGCGCGCTATATGCGCAGTCGACGCGCCCGGCCGATTTCCTCGGCGACTACTGCCGCGTATTCAACGCCGTCGAAGGCAACACTACCTTCTATGCCTGGCCGTCCGCCGATACCGTGCGCCGCTGGAGCGAGCGCATGCCGCAGCACTTTCGTTTCTGCGCCAAGCTGCCCCGCGACATTAGTCACGAGGGCGATCTGCGTGATCACCTGGGTGCCACCCGCGAATTCCTCGACCTGCTCGAACCCCTCGGCGAGCGGCTCAGTCCGCTCTGGCTGCAGCTTTCCGCCGCCTTCGGCCCGCAGCGTCTGCACGAGCTGAGCGATTGGCTGGATGCCGTGCAGGGGCAAGCCGTGGCGGTGGAAATTCGGCACCGCGCCTTCTTCGCCAAGGGCGAGGAGGAGCGCCTGCTCAACCGGTTGCTGCGTGAGCGCGGCGTGGAGCGCATCTGTCTGGATTCCCGGGCGCTGTTTGCCAGTACTTCCTCCGATCCGGGCGTGCGCGACGCGCAGGCCAAGAAGCCGCGTGTGCCGGTGCGTCCGGCGGCGTTCAGCGCCCATCCCCAGGTGCGTTTCATCGGCGGGCCGGACCTGGACGCCAACCAGTCCTTTCTGGAGCCTTGGATCGACAAGGTCGCGGCCTGGATCGAGGAGGGCCGCCAACCCTATGTATTCCTGCATACCCCGGACAACCTGCTGGCCCCGCAGCAGGCGCGGCGCTTTCATGCTGGGCTGTGTCAGCGGCTGCCCGGTTTGCCCCCGTTGCCAGTATTGGCTGACGAACCGACCGAGGAGCAGTTGGGTCTGTTCTAGTGCTCACTCGACGGGGGAAGACCATGGCGACGACTCAAGCGCAACGGGCTGAAGTATTCCGCGACCTGCATTTCGGGGCCCATCTGCTGGTGCTGCCCAACCCCTGGGATGCCGGCTCTGCGCGTCTGCTAGCCGGGCTGGGCTTCGAGGCGCTGGCCACCACCAGCGCCGGGCTGGCGTTTTCCCTGGGGCATCGGGACGGTGTCGGTGAGGTCAGTCGCGAACAGGCCCTGGCCAATGCCGGCGCGATTGTCGAGGCCAGCGGCCTGCCGGTGACCGCCGATCTGGAAAGCGGCTACGGCGCGACACCCGAGGGCTGTCGACGCACCATCGAGGAAGCGGCACGAGTGGGGCTGGTGGGTGCGTCCATCGAAGATGCCAGCGGCGATGTGCTGGCGCCGATCCTGCCGCTGGAGCAGGCGGTGGCGCGCGTACACGCCGCTGCCGAGGCGGCGCGGGCGTTGGGTTTTCCTTTCATGCTCTGCGCGCGTACGGAAAACTTCATGCACGGCCGCGCCGATCTGGATGACACCCTGTTGCGTCTGAAAGCCTACGCCGAGGCCGGTGCCGATGTGCTCTACGCGCCGGGCCTGACCCAGCGTGACCAGATCCTGGCCGTGGTGCGCGCGGTGGCGCCCAAGCCGGTGAATGTGCTGGTCGGCATCCCCGGCCTGCAAATGTCGCTGGAAGGTCTGTTCGAGCTGGGCGTGCGGCGGGTCAGCCTCGGCTCCAGCCTGGCGCGGGTCGCCTACGGCGCCTTCTACCACGCGGCCAGCGAACTGGCGCGCCGGGGCAGCGTGCAGGCGGTGCGTACGGCGATGACCTTCGAGCGGATGAACGACCTTTTCCGGAACTGAGCATGCGCTGGGTGCTGCTGGCGGTCCTGGTCTTGGCGCTCGGCCTGGTGCTGGCGGTGCAACGCGGCTGGCGGGAGCTGCCGGCGCGCTGGGATCCGCGCACGCCGCTGGACGTGCGCGCGCCGCCCGACTGGCTGAGCGGCTGGCGGCTCTGGCGCCTGCGCCGTGATCCGGCGCTCTGCGCGCAGGTACTGGCCACTTCGCAACTGGACTATGTCACCCAGCCGGACAGCCGGCTGAACAGCGACTGCCCGCTGCGCAACATCGTGCGCGTCCGCGCCGGTGAGGTCGGCCTCAACACGAGCTTCCTGGCCACCTGTTCGCTGGCGGTGTCCTACGCGCTGTTCGAGCGGCACGGCGTGCAGCCGCTGGCGCAGGAATTCTTCGGTCAGCCGGTGACGCGCATCGAGCATTTCGGCAGCTTCGCCTGCCGGCGGATCGGTGGCAGCCGGTGCTGGAGCCGGCATGCCACTGCCAACGCCCTGGATATCGGTGCCTTCCGCCTGGCGGATGGGCGCAGCATCAGTCTGTCCGGGCACTGGCGGAGCGAGGGAGACGAGGCGCGCTTCCTGCGTGCGCTGCGCGATGCGGCCTGCGAGCATTTCCAGGGTGTGCTGGGGCCGGACTACAACGCCGCGCACCATGACCATTTTCATCTAGAGGTCGGCGGCTTCGGCATGTGCCGCTGAACCCGTGCTCTGGCACAATGCCCGGCCTTTTTCATCTCACGAACCGCCATGTCCGAATCCCTGTTGTGTGTCCAGGCCCTGGAGCCCCGTTTCGACGAGGCGGCCCGTCAGTGGGCCGCACGGCTGAGCCTGCCACTGGCCGGTGACACGGCCTACGCCCTGCAACTGGGTGAGGCGGGGCTGCAACTGGCCGAACTGGGCCCCGGCGCGCCGGGGCCGGTACGGGTGGATTTCGTTGAGGGCGCGGCGGCGCACCGGCGTCTGTACGGCGGCGGTAGCGGGCAGATGATCGCCAAGGCGGTCGGCGTGCAGGCCGGCATTCGCCCGCGCATCCTGGATGCCACTGCCGGGCTGGGACGCGACGCCTTCGTGCTGGCCACGCTGGGCTGCGAGGTGCGGATGATCGAGCGTCAGCCGGTGATCGCCGCACTGCTGGAAGACGGCCTGGTGCGCGCCGCACGGGCGCCCGATGTGGCCGACATCATGGCGCGCCTGCAATTGCTGACCGGCAACGCTATCGAACTGATGCGCCAATGGATTGATGAGCCGCCTCAGGTCATCTATCTGGACCCGATGTTTCCGCACCGCGACAAGAGTGCGCTGGTGAAAAAGGAGATGCGCCTGTTCCGTCCGCTGGTCGGTGATGATCAGGACGCACCCGCGCTGCTGCAGGCCGCCCTGGCGCTGGCCAGTCACCGCGTGGTGGTCAAGCGCCCGCGCAAGGCACCGATCATCGACGGGCCGAAACCGGGCTACAGCCTGGAAGGCAAATCGAGTCGCTATGACATCTATCCGCTGAAAAAGCTGGTGTAGGGCGGAAGCGCTTTTCTGCCCTCACCGAAATTGTGGGGCCGGGTTTATCCCGGCCGACAGGGGTGGACTCGGAACTATAGGCGGGGATTTCGGCTCCGCTGGCCGGCGTACAGCCGGCCCCACAGCGCATGGGGCCGGCCAGAACCACGACTCAACGCGCGGTATAACCGCCATCCACCACGAACTCGGCGCCGGTGATGAACGAGGCATCGTCCGAGGCGAGGAATACCATCACCCCGGCCAGTTCCTCCGGTGCGGCGATGCGACCCATGGGTGTGGTTTCGGAGAGCATCTTGCGGTCGGTTTCACCAAGGATCGGGGTGTCGACAAAGCCCGGGTGCACCGAGTTGACCCGCACGCCTTCCTTGGCCCAGGCCAGTGCGGTGCTCTTGGTGAGCAGGCGCACCGCGCCCTTGGCGGCGTGGTAGGCCGGCGAGGTGCCGAAGCCACCGACGATGCCGAACATCGAACTGACGTTGATCACCGAGCCGTTGCCGGAAGCCTTCAGCGCCGCGGAGGCGGCCTTGTGGGCCAGGAACACCGAGGTCTGGGTGATGGCGATGACGCGCTCGTAGGTCGCCAGATCAGTGTCTTCGATCAGCGCGCCGTCGCCGATGCCGGCATTGTTGATCAGCGTATCGAGGCGGCCGAATTCGCTCACCGTTTCGGCGACGACCCGTTGCCAATCGCTTTCGTTGGCCACATCCAGATGCTTGTAGACCGCCACGCCACCTTTGGTGGTAATGGCCTCGGCAGCCTGCTGGCCCAGCGCGTCCTGTACGTCGGCAATCACTACTCGCGCCCCCTCGGCGGCAAAACGCTCTGCCGTGGCGCGGCCGATGCCGCTCGCGGCGCCAGTGATCAGGGCGACTTTATTGTCCAGACGTGTCATGGGATTCCTCCGGTTATTCGTGTCGCCCAGTTTATGGGAGGCGCCCAATGCGGGCTTGATTTAGGGCAAGCACTGCGTCAAAGCACCACGCAGAGCGCCAGCCAGGGAATCAGGTTGAACAGCAGGATGCCGATCTTGTAGAGGGCAAGAGCGCCGTAGTGCAAGGCATCGAAGGTTTCCGGCGCCAGCTTGAACCAGCGACTGTGCAGGCGATACATCCATCCCCGGGCAAAGATGAACAGGCCCGACCAGAGCAGCAGAATCAGATAATTGAACAGGACGCACCAGAGCAGTACGTCCTTGATGCCATCGATGCCCATGTTGTGGCCTCCTCCATTCGGTTCGGCGCACGCTGCTATGGAGCGGGGGGGCGTGTCAACTCAGCCGATAGGCGCGCACGAACAGTTCCACCACTTCCTGCACATGGTGTTCGGCTTCGGTGGGGCTCTGCGCCTCGGCGCAGCCGATCAGCAGGCGGAAGTGGTGGCCGCCCTTGAGCATGGCGCAGAAGTGCTCGGCGGCCGAGCGCGGATTGGCGACGCGCAACTGACCGGCCTGGTCGGCCTGGCGCAGCAGGCGTTCCAGTTCGGCGAGTACGCGCAGGGCGCTGGCGGCGTAGAACAGCTGGACCAGCCGGGGATTGGGCCTGGCCAGGGTGAACATCAGGCGGTGCAGGGCCAGGGATTCCTCGCTGTTGATCAGGCTGTGGAAGGCGCGACCGATGACCAGCAGGCAGGTTTCGATCGGCTCGCCCTGACAGGTATCGCGAAACAGCTGCGGCAGCTGTTCCTCGCACTTGGCCTGCACCGCCTCCAGGAACAGCGTGTCCTTGTCGCTGAAGTGGCTGTACACGGTGAGTTTGGACACGCCGGCCTCGCGGGCGATGGCCTCCATGCTGCTGCCTTCGTAGCCGTGGCGCAGGAACAGCGTCTTGGCGGCTTCGAGGATGGCCTGGCGTTTGGCGGGGTCTTTGGGGCGCCCTGGCCCGGGAGTCGTTGAGGTCATGCGGAAGTTACTGGACTGTGGAGTTCAGTATTTCTACTATGCGCGGCACAACAAATCCAACGCCATGCGTGAAAGGATCCACCATGCTCCGTCATGTCCTGTCCCTCGCCCTGCCTTTTTCCCTGATTACGCTGCTCGGTGCCTGTGGCAACGACCAGGAGGTCGAGGCCCCGCCGCGACCGGCCATGGTGGTGCAGCCGCAGCCCGCCGCCGCGCTGCTGGAAACCTTCCCCGGTGAAGTGCGCGCGCGTTTCGAGCCCGAGCTGGCCTTCCGTATTGCCGGCAAGGTGGCCAAGCGTCTGGTGGAAGTCGGCGAGCGGGTCAAGGCCGAGCAGTCGCTGGCTGAGCTCGATCCCCAGGATGTGCGTCTGCAACTCGAAGCGGTGCGTGCGCAGATGGCCGCCGCCGAGGCCAACCTGAACCTGGCGCGCGCCGAGCGCGACCGTTACCAGACACTGCTGGAGCGCCAGTTGGTCAGCCGTTCGCACTTCGAGACGGCCGACAACACCTACCGCTCCGCCGAAGCCCAGTTCCAGCAGGTTCGCGCCCAATACGACGTGGCGCGCAACCAGGCCACTTACGCCGTGCTGCGTGCGCCGCAGGACGGCGTGATCGCCAGCCGCCGCATCGATGTGGGACAGGTGGTGGCCGCCGGGCAGACCGTCTTCACCCTGGCCGCCGATGGTGAGCGGGAAGTGGCCATCAGCCTGCCGGAGCAGGCGCTGGAGCGTTTCCGCATTGGCCAGGAGGTCGCGGTGGAACTCTGGTCGCAGCCGGGGCGCCGCTTCACCGGGCAGATCCGCGAGCTGGCGCCGGCCGCCGATCCGCATTCGCGTACCTTCGCCGCGCGGGTCGCCTTCCAGGAAAACGGCGTGCCCGCCGAGCTGGGGCAGAGCGCCCGCGTGCTGATCAGCCATGCCGACAGCGTGCCGCTGGCGGTACCGCTTTCGGCATTGTCCGCCGAGGCGGGCCAGCCCTTCGTACTGGTGGTCGATCCGGCTACCCAGAGGCTGCAGCGGCGTCTAGTGCGTGTCGGACCCTATGGCGAAGCCCAGGTGCCGGTGCTCGAAGGGCTCAGTGCCGAGGAGTGGGTGGTGGCCGCCGGCGTACAGGTGCTACGTGAAGGGCAAAAGGTGCGCCCGGTGGACCGCGATAACCGCCCGGTCGAACTGGCCCGCGCGGAGTAATTTGCCATGAACTTCAACCTTTCCGCCTGGGCGTTGCAGAATCGCTCGATTGTTCTGTACCTGATGATTTTGCTCGGCGTGGTCGGCGCGCTGTCCTACACCAAGCTGGGGCAGAGCGAGGACCCGCCGTTCACCTTCAAGGCCATGATCATCCAGACCCAGTGGCCGGGCGCCAGCGCCGAGGAAGTCTCGCGCCAGGTCACCGAACGTATCGAGAAGAAGCTGATGGAGACCGGTGCCTACGAGCGCATCGTGTCTTTCTCACGACCGGGCGAGTCGCAGGTGACCTTCGTCGCCCGCGATGCCCTGCGTTCCAGCGAGATCCCCGATCTCTGGTACCAGATCCGCAAGAAGATCGGCGACATCCGCCACACCCTGCCGCAGGGCGCCATCGGCCCGTTCTTCAACGACGAGTTCGGCACCACCTTCGGCAACATCTACGCGCTGACCGGCGAGGGCTTCGATTACGGGGTGCTCAAGGATTACGCCGACCGCATCCAGCTGCAGTTGCAGCGCGTCAAGGACGTGGGCAAGGTGGAGCTGATCGGCCTGCAGGACGAGAAGATCTGGATCGAGCTGTCCAACACCAAGCTGGCCACGCTCGGCCTGCCGCTGATCGCCGTGCAGCAAGCGCTGGAGGCGCAGAACGCGGTGGCCGCGGCTGGCTTCTTCGAGACCGCCAGCGACCGCATCCAATTGCGGGTCAGCGGGCGCTTCGAAAGCGTCGAACAGATCCGCGCCTTCCCGATCCGCGTCGGCGACCGCACCTTCCGGCTCGGCGATGTGGCCGAGGTCAAGCGCGGCTTCAGCGATCCACCGTCGGCGCGCATGCGCTTCATGGGCGAGGATGCCCTCGGCCTGGCGGTGTCCATGCGCAGCGGCGGCAACATCCTGGTGCTCGGCGAGGCCCTGGAGGCCGAGTTCGCCCGCCTGCAGGCCAACCTGCCGGCCGGTATGCAGCTGCGCAAGGTCTCCGACCAGCCGGCGGCGGTGCGCACCGGCGTGGGCGAGTTTGTTCAGGTGCTGGCCGAGGCGGTGATCATCGTGCTGCTGGTGAGCTTCTTCTCGCTGGGCCTGCGCACCGGCCTGGTGGTGGCGCTGTCCATCCCGCTGGTGCTGGCGATGACCTTTGCCTGCATGTACTACCTGGGCATCGGCCTGCACAAGATTTCCCTGGGCGCGCTGGTGCTGGCGCTGGGGCTGATGGTGGACGACGCGATCATCGCGGTGGAGATGATGGCCATCAAGATGGAACAGGGCTACGACCGCCTCAAGGCGGCCAGCTTCGCCTGGACCAGCACGGCCTTTCCGATGCTCACCGGTACCTTGATCACCGCCGCCGGCTTCCTGCCGATCGCCACCGCGCAATCCAGCACCGGCGAGTACACCCGTTCGATCTTCGAGGAGATTCG
>DATJDB010000072.1:0-6429 GCA_035497635.1 Pseudomonas sp.
CAGCAGCACATGGACAACGGCCTGTACCCCTACACGAAGCGCTACCTGGGCACCCTGCGCAATCACTTCTCCACCATCGGCGTGAACGGCCTGCACGAGATGCTGCGCAATTTCACCGGCGATCGCGACGGCCTGCACAGCGAGGCCGGCCGGCAGCTGGCGCTGCGCCTGCTCGACCATGTGCGCGCGCGCCTGGTGCGATTCCAAGAGGACAGTGGCCACCTCTACAACCTGGAAGCCACCCCCGCCGAAGGCACCACCTACCGGTTCGCGCGGGAAGACCGCAAGCGCTATCCGGACATTCTCCAGGCCGGCAGCGTCGAGGCGACGTACTACACCAACTCCTCGCAATTGCCGGTGGGCTTCACCGACGACCCCTTCGAGGCGCTGGAGCTGCAGGACGCGCTCCAGTGCAAGTACACCGGCGGCACCGTGCTGCACCTGTACATGGCCGAGCGGATTTCCTCCGCCGAGGCCTGCAAGCAGCTGGTGCGCACCGCGCTGAGCCGTTTTCGCCTGCCGTACCTGACCGTCACGCCGACCTTCTCGATCTGCCCGGTGCACGGCTACCTGGCCGGCGAGCACGAGTTCTGTCCGCGTTGCGACGAGGCGCTGCTGCACCAACAGCGCTGCGCCTGACCCATTTCCCCCAACCCAAAGGAGTTATCCATGCACACGCAACTTCCCCAGGAACAACGCCAGCGCTGCGAAGTCTGGACCCGGGTGATGGGCTACCACCGTCCGGTGGCGGCCTTCAATCCCGGCAAGCAGTCCGAGCACCGTGAGCGCCGCCACTTCACCGAGTCGGCGGCCAACGGTCGCTCCGCGTGAATGCAACGCTCAGGGTCGGGGGGCTGGTCCCCCTGACCACCCTCGACTTCCCCGACCACCTGGCCTGCGTGCTGTTCTGCCAGGGCTGCGGCTGGCGCTGCCGCTACTGCCACAACCCGCAACTGATCCCGGCGCGCGGCGACACGCCGCTGGCCTGGACGGACCTGCTGGCCTTCCTGGAACGACGCGTCGGCCTGTTGCAGGCGGTGGTGTTCAGCGGCGGCGAACCGACCCAGCAGCCGGCGCTGGCCGCCGCCATGGCCCAGGTGCGCGAGATGGGCTTCAAGGTCGGCCTGCACAGCGCCGGCATCAAGCCGCAACGTTTCGCCCGGGTGCTGCCACAGGTGGATTGGGTGGGCTTCGATGTCAAGGCGCCGCCCGGGCACGGGCCGGCGATCACCGGGGTGGCGGACAGTGACCGCGCCAATTGGCAGAGCCTGGACTGCTTGCTGGACAGTGGCGTCGCCTACGAATGCCGCACCACCCTGCACTGGCAACTGCTGGATGCCGAGCGGCTGTGGACCCTGGCCTGCCAGCTGGCCGAGCGCGGCGTGCAACGCTTCGTGCTGCAGCCGGTGCGCAGCGCGCGCATGCTGGATGCCGGGCTGGGCCCGAGCCTGATGCCGGCCGAGTGGCCAGCGCTGCGTCAGCGGCTGGAAACCCTGTTCCCGGCCTTCGAGGTGCGTGGCTGAATCACTTCACCACGCGCAGCTTCGGTTCCGGTTTCGGCGCCGGTGGCGGCGGGGTGGGGCGCATGCGGTCGCTGGCGATGATCTGCCGCATCTCCTCGACCAGTTCATCGGCCTGTTCGCTGGAGAAGTCCTCGTGGTGGCGCTTCTTCAGGCCGTAGGAGCTGAGCACCACGTGCACGTTGGCGGTCACGCCGTGTTGCTCCAGGCAGGCGCGCACGCACTGCAGCTGGCAGCCGTCGATGGCCAGGATCGGCCGCTGCGAGTTGGCCTTGTTGACCAGCGAGGCGACCCGGCCGCCGACCCCGGCGATGCAGGACATTTCCGCCAGGCCGCCGCGGTCCAGGCGCACCGCCAGGGTGTTGGCCAGTTGCGCCACGTTGGAGCAGCCGGAACAGGAATAGACCAGAGGAAGTTTGGGGTCAGGCATCGCACACCTCCTGAAACAGGCGTTACTGAATAAATCCGGTGAGCGCTGGAGTGTCCAGCACTCGGATGTTGCGGCGTTCCATGGCAATGATGCCGGCGTCCATCAGCCGGTGCAGAATTCGCGAAAAGGTTTCCGGCTGAATGCCCAGTTGCGAGGCGATCAACCGCTTGGGTACATGCAGCTGGACCAGGTTGGCGCCTTCCTGCAATTCCTGATTGAGATAGCGCGCCACGCGCTGGCTGGCGTTGGCCATGGCCAGGGTGTCGATTTCCTCGAGGAACTGGTGCATGCGCTGGCTGAAGCGGCCCAGCAGCTTCAGACACAACTGCGGCTGCCCCTCCAGCAGGCGCCGGAAGTGTGCGCCGTCGAGGCTCGCCAGCAGGCATGGCTTGAGGGCGCTGGCACTAAAGGGGGTCAGGCTCTGCCCGGCGAACATCAGTGCCTCGCCGAAGCTCTGCCCCGGCTGCACGATCTCCACCAATTTTTCCTGGCCTTCCATCAGCACGCGGGTCAGTTTTATCTGGCCCTGAATCAGTACGTAGAAACGGTCGGCCGATTCGCCCTGATGCACCAGGCATTCGCCTGTTTCCAGTCGACGCTGGATGGCCTGCCGGCAGACTTCCTGAAAGAGTCCGTCCGTCAACCCCGCGAGCAACGGATGTTGGCGAAGCGTGGTGAGCATTTCCGTGTCGGTCAGCATGGGCAACACCTCCAAAGGGGCATGGTAGGCAGCCGACAGCGGGGCGCCCATTCCCCGGAGGGACTACCTCCAAAGAGGCAGGTCGGGGTGCGACGTAGTGTCGCCTCTCGACGGAGCGAACGGACTTGATCCTGATCAAATTGGTCGGATTTAGGCGCGGGGGAAGGAGAAGGCCTGCTCACCTTGGGACTCGGCCTGGATAGGGAACTGGATTTGGATCTGGAATTTGCGACATAGGAGCGCGTCGCAGCTAGCGCAGATGCTCCAGCGCCCACACCGCCGCTTCCACCCGGCCGCGCAGGCCGAGTTTGTGCAGCAGGTTCTTCACATGCACCTTCACCGTGCCTTCGGTAATGCCCAGCTTGTTGCCGATCATCTTGTTGCTCAGGCCGCCGGCAATCATCCGCAGCACCTGGCGCTCGCGATCGGTGAGGTCGGCCTGGCTCGGGCCCTGCGGGCTGCGCAGCGCCTGGGCCAGCACGTTGGTCAGGGTCGAGCTGACCGCCAGCCGGCCCTGCAGAACTTCATGCAACTGGGCAATCAGCTGCTCCGGCTCCATGTCCTTGAGCAGATAGCCGTCGGCGCCGAAGCGCATGGCGTCGCGCACATCCGTTTCGGAGTCGGAGACGGTGAACAGCAGCACCTTGCCGGCAAAGCCGCGCTCGCGAATCTTCTTCAGCGTTTCGATGCCGTTCATCTGCGGCATGTTGTTGTCCAGCAGGATCAGGTCCGGCTGCAACTCCGCCAGTAGGTCCAGCGCCTCCTGGCCATTGCCGGCTTCGCCGACCACCTGGAACGCGTCCTCCAGCTCCAGCAACTGGCGAATGCCCCGGCGCATCATGGGATGGTCGTCGACCAGCAGCAGGCGGTAGGTGTTCATGTCAGGTTCTCGTGGGGAATCAGGCTGAGAAATTCGGGGCGGAAGCGTAACAGCACGCGGGTACCTCGCGGTGCATTGGCGGCCACGCTGATCGTGCCGCCCAGGCTGCGGGCGCGTTCCTGCATGATGGTCAGACCGTGATGCTGGCGCTGGTCATAGTCACCGGACAGGCCGCGACCGTTGTCTTCGATCAGCAGCTCCACCTGTTCGCCGTCCTGGCGCAGGGCAACCATCACCTCGCCCGCTCCGGCATGCCGCGCGCAGTTGGACAGCGCTTCGCGCGCCACCTGCAGCAGGTGAATCTGTTCGCTGGCCGACAGGCTGAAGGCCAGCGGCTGCACCTGCAGGCGTACCTGGAAGTCGCCGCGTTCGGCGAATTCCTGGGTGGTGTCCTGCAGGGCCTGTTCCAGACCGCCCTCCTGAATGGACAGGCGGAAGGTGACGAGCAGCTCGCGCAATTGCCGGTAGGCGGAATTCAGGCCCTCGCGCAGTTCCTCGCTGACCGTCTCCAGGCGCTCCATGGGTTCGCCCCGGCGCATCAGCGTTTGCAGGCGGCTGACCTGCAATTTCATGTAGGACAGCGCCTGGGCCAGTGAGTCGTGCAGCTCGCGGGCAATGACTGCGCGCTCCTCGAAAATCAGCAGGCGATGCTCCTGCTCGCGCTGCTGCTCCAGCGACAGCGCCGTGCCGATCAGGTTGGCCAGCGCCTGGATCAGCTCGGCTTCCCAGTTCTGTGCAGGACGATCATCGAAATTGGCGCGCAGTTCACCCAGTTCGCTGCCCTGATGGACTACCGGGCAGGACAGCAGGTTCTTGTTTTCGCGCAGGCTGCACAGGGCGCAATTCTCGGGCGCGCAGATTTCCCGCACGCGGTCGCTGTGCAGTGCCAGCAACTGTTCCGCTGGTTGGCCGTCACCATGCAGGCACAGCGACAGTTGCAAACCGGGCACGTGGTTGCGGAATTTTTCCAGCAGGCTGCCCAGTTCATTGGCATCGGCGATGCCGCTGGCCAGTTGTCGACTGCTTTGGTAAAGCAGCTGCAGGGCGGCATTGGCTTGCGCCAGGTTGGCGGTTTCCTCCGCCACGCGCCGCTCCAGCGTCTGGTGCGAACGCTCGATGGCTTCAGCCATGGCATTGAAGCTGGCGGCCACCTGGCCGAGTTCGTCGGCGGCATCGTATTTGACCCGCACGCTCAGGTCCCCGGAACGGAAGCGCTCGTTGGCGTTGACCAGCTCCTGCAGCGGCGCCAGCACCGTGCCCTGCAACTGGTAGATGCCGACCATCAGCACCACCACGGTGACGAACAGCGCCAGCCCCTGAATGGTCTGAACCCAGCCCTGCTTGGCCTCGCTGTGCTTCTGCAGCAGCAGCACGAAGGTATTCAGCTGTTCGACGAAGCTCTCCGCGCGCGGCGGAAATTGCTCGAAATCGCCGGTCAGCAGCGCCGGTTTGAGCTCCTCCAGCCAGCGCTGTTGCAGCGCCAGGTAGGCGGCGTGGAGGTCGGCATTGCTCTTCAGCTCCAGGGTCAGCGCCGGGCTGGCCAGACGCTCCTCGAACTGAGTGGTCAACTGGCGCACTTGTTCCGTGCTGTGCTCGGCCTCCAGTTCCAGCTTCCAAGTCATGCGGTAGATGGCCATGCGCAGCGAGCCGGCGGTGTTGATGGCGGCGGCATCGCCTTCGCTGAGCTTGGCGATCAGCCCCGAGCTGAGCGCGCTGGCCAGCGCGAAGATCACGATTAGCGACACCGCGACCCCGGCGCGGGCCGGCAATGAGCCATTCCACCAATGTTTTGCCACAGCTACCTCCAAAGAGTTCGTGTTGCCAGTGCGGCACCGTGCACGAACCGAAGCGGAAAACCAACTCATTGAAAAATAAGGAATTTTACGATCAAAGCAGGATTACCTCTTTCGGGGTAAGCCGGGCGATCCTAGGAGCGCCACCCCCGCGCCCACCATGACTTTTGTCAAGGTTGGCGAGGCCGCCGCGCCCAAGATGGCACCCACACAAGGAGCCATCGGCGAGGTGGATTATGAGTCGTGCGAAGGTACACCAAGCCTTGGTGCTGAGTATGAGCACCCTGGCTTTTACCGTCTGCTTCATGGTCTGGATGATGTTTGCGGTGCTTGGCGTACCGATCAAGGAACTGCTCCAGCTCAACGAAACCCAGTTCGGCCTGCTGGCCGCCACGCCGGTCCTCACCGGCTCGCTGGTGCGTCTGCCGCTGGGCATGCTCACCGACCGTTTCGGCGGACGCGTGGTGTTCTTCCTGCTGATGCTGGCCTGCGTACTGCCCATCTACCTGATCGCCGAAGCCACCGCCTACTGGCAGTTTCTGGTGCTGGGCCTGTTCGTCGGTCTGGCCGGTGGTTCCTTCTCGGTGGGCATCGCCTACGTCGCCAAATGGTTCGACAAGGACAACCAGGGCCTGGCCATGGGCATCTTCGGTGCCGGCAACGCCGGCTCAGCACTGACCAAATTCCTCGCTCCGGCGCTGATCGCCTACGGCAGCTGGCAACTGGTGCCGCAGGTGTTCTCGGCAATCATGTTCATCACCGCGCTGCTGTTCTGGTTCCTGACCAGCGACAACAAGGCCCACCGGGTATCCAGCAGCGTGTCGCTGGGCCAGCAACTGGCGGCGCTCAAGGACCCGGCGGTATGGCGCTACTGCCAGTACTACTCGATCGTCTTCGGCGGCTATGTGGCGCTGGCGCTGTGGATGACCAAGTACTACGTGCAGGAATACGGCTTCAGCCTGCAGACCGCCGCGCTGCTGGCCGCCTGCTTCTCGCTGCCCGGCGGTGTGCTGCGCGCCGTCGGCGGCTGGATGTCGGACAAGTGGGGTGCGCAGAGCGTCACCTGGTGGGTGCTATGGGTGAGCTGGGTATGCCTGTTCCTGCTC
>DATJDB010000073.1:0-1950 GCA_035497635.1 Pseudomonas sp.
GTCCACGCCGGCCTTGCGGAAGTTCTGCAGCTGCTCGTCGGTGATCTCGTCGTTGGCCTGGGCCAGCAGCTCGCCGGTGTTGGCGTCGACCACGTCGTGCGACAGGATGCGGCCGACCAGGTAGTCGTCCGGCACCGCCAGCGCGGCAATGCCCGAAGCCTGCAGCTGCTTGATGTGACGGGCGGTGATGCGCTTGCCGGCTTCGACGATCACGTTGTCGCCGTCAGCCAGGTCGAAGCCCAGGGTTTCACCACGCAGGCGCTCGGGCACCAGCTCCAGCTGCACGCCTTCGTCCGGATTGATGTGGAACGTGTTGATCTCGAAGAACTCGGCCAGCATCTCTTCGTTGCTGTAGCCGAGCGCGCGCAGCAGGATCGACACCGGCAGCTTGCGGCGGCGGTCGATACGGGTGAACAGCGCATCCTTCGGGTCGAACTCGAAGTCCAGCCAGGAGCCGCGGTAAGGAATGATGCGGGCGCTGTACAGCAGCTTGCCCGAGCTGTGGGTCTTGCCACGGTCATGGTCGAAGAACACACCCGGCGAACGGTGCAGCTGCGACACGATGACGCGCTCGGTACCGTTGACGATGAAGGTGCCGTTGTCGGTCATCAACGGGATTTCGCCCAGATAGACCTCCTGCTCCTTCACATACTTGATCGCCTTGGTGGACGACTCGCGGTCGTAGATGACCAGGCGCACGGTCACGCGCAGCGGCGCGCCGTAGCTCATGCCACGCTGGCGGCATTCGCGCTCGTCAAACACCGGATCGCCCAGCTTGTAACCGACATATTCCAGCGCGGCATTGCCGCTGTAGCTGGAGATCGGGAACACCGACTTCAGCGCAGCGTGCAGGCCGTGTTCCGAGCGCTTGGCCGGATCAACGTTTTCCTGCAGGAATTCGCGGTAAGAATCGACCTGGATGGCAAGCAGGAACGGCACTTCGAGAATCGAGCGCTGCTTGCCGAAATCCTTGCGGATCCGCTTTTTTTCGGTATACGAATAGGACGTCATGGGGTCTTCCACCTTGTTGTGCGGGCCGTGCGTCCACGACCCGAAGGAAACTTCTAAATTGTCAGTTGGAAGTCGCTGGTATTGCCGGCACCAGCACGCCTTCTCCTGCTACTTCCAACTGCCAACTCACCTGGAACTCGGAGTTGGGCTTGGCCAGCGCGCAGGATCGTGAACGACCGCTCGCCAGGCATACCGCACCGCAGGCTACCTGCGGCTTGAAACGACCAAAGGCCGGGGGTTTACACCCCCAGCCTTGGCTGCATCGCCGTGAATCGATGACGATGCAAGGGAAGGAATTACTTCAGCTCGACGGTTGCGCCGGCAGCTTCCAGGTCCTTCTTGAACTTCTCGGCGTCTTCCTTCGAAGCGCCTTCCTTCACGACGCCACCGGCTTCGGCCAGATCCTTCGCTTCCTTCAGGCCCAGGCCGGTGATGGCACGGACGGCCTTAATCACTTCGACCTTCTTGGCGCCGGCATCCTTCAGGATGACGTTGAATTCGGTCTGCTCTTCAACCACAGCAGCCGGGCCAGCAGCGGCAACGGCAACCGGAGCAGCGGCGGAAACGCCGAACTTCTCTTCGATGGCCTTGACCAGCTCCATCACTTCCATCAGGGACTTTTCGGCGATTGCGTCGACGATCTGATCGTTGGTAAGGGACATTTTGATTACCTTTTGAAAATATTCTGGATTGAGGTTCCGTACGGAACCACGGAGACGTCGAACTCAGGCGGTTTCAGCAGCCGGCTCGGCAGCTTCTGCAGCTGCGCCACCTTCCTGCTTTTCACCGACAGCCTTGACGGCGCGCGCGAACATGGTGACCGGCTCGGTCAGGACGCGGGCCAGCATGGCCAGGGCCTGATCACGGGTCGGCAGCGATGCCAGCACGTCAACGTGGCCAGCCGGGAACAGTTCCCCGCCGATTGCCACGACTTTAGCC
>DATJDB010000074.1:0-24899 GCA_035497635.1 Pseudomonas sp.
ACAGGTTGATCGGTGGCAGCAGCTTCTTCAGCAGGGCAGCTTTTCGTTCAGCAGCGTAACGCGGCATTGCATGGCTCTTTCCGCCCCCGGGGTTCAGTTTGGGTGCATCCGATCAGGCGACAACTATCCTGACACCGGGGGCCGTGTCCTCAGTGGCACCCAGCAATAACGTGGGAATCTGGATTTCCTTCAATCGTTTGAATGGGCGATAGGGACCCATTGTCATCACGGAGCGCGCAGCGACACGGTTATCATACTTGCGCATCAAACTACGCTCAGCCAGTTGCAGCGCCGTATTGGCATCATCCCTATCCATTGAAGAAAAGGCCCCGGGTTCGCTGACAACCGGAATATATACGGGCCGCCCCGGTTTAATCAGATCGGCCAGACAGTAAAGGGCGAATCTCATCAGGCGGAGGGGCGGCACTGCCAATACCGCAGCCATGCCATCCAGCATGGGCACCTGGGCAATCACCCCAGCCAGTTCGGGGTGATCTGCGGCAAGCTCCACCGCGTGGCCTCCGCCGAACGATGACCCCCAAACCACGATTCGGCTTGGATCAACACCTGGCTGGGCCTTGAGGAATGCGAGTGCCGCATCGGCGTCCCGCATGCGCTGACGAGCCGAGATGGTCTGCCGGGGAAGCCCGGCGCTATCTCCCCAGCCGCGGTAGTCGAACGTCATGACCGCATACCCGACACGGGTGAATTCTTCGTAGAAAGGCACCGTCATCGCGTTCTGAATGCCACCCCACCCGTGCACCATGAGAATGGCCGGCCTTGCATGCTGGCTGACGTCCGCCGGCCAATGCAGCGTGGCTGCACACCAGACCCCCTCCGAATAAAAGCCTGTCCGTTCACTGTGACACGTGAGGTTTTCCGGGCCATGCCTCAGTTTTTCCATGGTGCGGCTCCAAAGGGTTATCTTGGATGGAATTTAAGACGTGAACCTAGCACCCTTGAATGCAGTTCAAGATTGGCCTAACGACCCCAAGGAGCTGGCAGCATAGTTACTGATGCCTTTTGCTTTCAACGCGTAGATCACTGCTGATTCCAGAGCTCGGCGAAAGCCCTCGTGCCAGTCTTGAATTACTGCGGATTTGCTCAGCAGCTGGCCCCGGCCACCCTAATGGCGACCGTGCAGCGAACTCACGAAGGCAGCAGCCTTGCTAAAGCACTTTGCCGACGTCTCGCTGGGGTATCACAGCGGCTCGCCCTTGAGCACCATGGGCAGGCCGGCCACGGTGAAGATGACTCGCTGGCAACGTGTGGCAAGCGCCTGATGCAGCCAGCCAGCTTCATCCACGTAGCGACGGCTCATCTCGCCCAAAGGCACCACGCCCAGGCCGGTTTCGTTGCTGACCAGGATGATCCGGCCCGGCAGCCGGTGCAGGGCTTCCAGCAACGCGTCGCGCTCGGCAGTCAGGCGCTGCGCATCGTCCAGCATCAGCAGGTTGGTCAGCCACAGCGTCAGACAATCCACCAGCAAGCAGCGCTGCGGCGCCGCGTGTTCCTGCAGCACTCGCGCCAGCGCCAGCGGCTCCTCGATGAGGCCCCAGTGGGCCGGGCGCCGCTCGCGATGATGGGCGATGCGCGCAGCCATTTCTCCATCCAGCGCCTGGCTGGTAGCAATGTAGCTGACCAGCAAGCCGCTTTGGGTGGCCAGTTCCTCTGCCAGCCGGCTCTTGCCGGAGCGAGCGCCGCCGAGAATCAGTTCATGCATGGTGGTTGCTCTCCAGGCCACAGAGCTCAAGCAGTTGCCGGGTATCCAGATGCGTCTCGACCAGGTCGGCCAGCCGCTCGATATCGCGCTCGCGCAAGGCCTCGTAGTCGAACGAACTCACCGTCGGCAGACCGGCCCATTTCAGCAGTGCCGCACAGGCCGCGGGCGACTCGAACAGGCCGTGCAGATAGGTGGCCATGATCTGCCCATCTTCACTCAGCGCGCCGTCGCAGGTGCCCTCGGCGAATCGTACGGCAGGCTGTGCCAACGCCCTGCCCTCGCTGACACCGGCATGGATCTCGTAGCCACTGACCGGTGCGGCCTCCAGCGTCAGCACGCCACACACATTGCGCAACTGCTTCTCGGGCTCCAGCACTGTCACATAATCCAGCAGACCCAGGCCGCGACTCACCCCCGCCTCGCCTTCCAGGCCATGCGGGTCAGCAATCGTCTGGCCGAGCATCTGCAAGCCGCCGCAGATGCCCAGCAGCTTGCCGCCATAGCGCAGGTGGCGCCGGATCACGGCTTCCCAGCCCTGGGCAAGCAGGAACTCCAGATCGGTCCGCACGCTTTTCGAGCCGGGGAGGATGATCAGGTCGGCCGGTGGGATGGGCTCGCCCGGCCTCACGAAGCGCAGGTCGACCTGCGGATGCAGACGCAGCGGATCGAAATCCGTGTGGTTGCTGATACGGGGCGTTACCGGTACGACCACCCGCAACAGTTGATCAGCCTTGGCCGACTGGGCCACGTTGATGGCGTCCTCGGCTTCCAGGTGGAAGTCGGTCAGGTAGGGCAACACACCCAGCACGGGCTTGCCGGTGCGCTGCTCCAGCCAGTCCAGTCCCGGCTTGAGCAGCGCCAGGTCACCGCGAAAGCGGTTGATCACAAAGCCGCAGATGCGAGCCTGTTCGCTGGGCGACAGCAACTCCAGCGTGCCAACCAAATGGGCGAACACCCCACCCCGGTCAATATCGGCGATGAGGATCACCGGGCAATCCACCGCCTCGGCGAAGCCCATGTTGGCGATATCGCCGGCGCGCAGATTGATTTCCGCCGGCGAGCCCGCCCCCTCCACCACCACGATCCGGTGGCTGCCGCTCAGGCGCCGGTGGGAGTCCAGCACCGCCTGCATCGCGGTGCGCTTGTAGGCGTGATAGGCCCCTGCCTGCAGGGTGCCGATGGCCTTGCCCTGGATGATCACCTGCGACCCCATGTCGGTGGTCGGCTTGAGCAACACCGGATTCATGTCGGTGTGCGGCGCTAATCCGCAGGCCTGGGCCTGCACTGCTTGGGCGCGGCCGATCTCGCCGCCGTCGGCGGTCACGGCCGAATTGAGCGCCATGTTCTGCGGTTTGAAGGGCGCCACGGACAGCCCCTGGCGTTTCAGCCAGCGGCACAGCGCCGTCACCAGCGTGCTCTTGCCGGCATCCGACGTGGTGCCTTGCACCATCAGGGTGGTCATGAATTCAGCTCCTCAAGTGCCGAGGCCAGCCGCTGCCAACCGCCCTCGTCCGGGGGCAGACCGAAGCGCAGGCTGGCCGGATGATCGAACCGTCGAACCAGAATGCCGCGCCGAGCCAGTGCCTCATACAGGTGCAGGGCGTGCTCGGTGCGGACCCATTGAAACAGCGCCGTGCCCCCGAGCGGCCGCAGTCCATGATGGCCTAGCAGGGACGCCAGGCGTTGGCCCTGCGCACGCAGTTGCGCGGCCCGCTGTGCGCGGGCCCCCGCCTGTGAGACCCCCAGCGCATGCAGACCGAGTGCTCGGGCCGGTCCGCTCACCGCCCAGGGGCCGAGTCGCTCGTTCAGCTTGGCCAGCAGCGCCGGTTCGGACAGCACAAAGCCCAGGCGAATACCCGCCAGGCCGAAGAACTTGCCAAACGAACGCAGCACGATCAGCCCGCCACGATCGCTCTCGGCCGCCAGACTCAGTTCGGGCGTGCAGTCCATGAACGCCTCATCCACCAGCAGCCAGCCGCCCCGCGCACTCAGGCGCGCGTGCCAGGCCAGCAACTGCTGGGGAGAAAACAGCTGCCCGCTGGGATTGTTGGGGTTGGCCAGCACCATCACGTCCAGGCTATCCACCTGTGCTTCGAGCTGCTCGGTGGGCAGGCGCAGTACCTCATGACCCGCCTGTGCCCAGGCATGGGCATGCTCGCCGTAACAGGGTTCCAGCACCCCCACCCGTCCCGCCTTTCGCAATGCCGGCAGCGTCTGGATCGCCGCCTGGCTGCCCGCCACGGGCAAGGCCTGCGCGGCGCCATAGCAGGCCGCTGCGGTCACGGCGAGGCCATCGTCATCCTCGGGCAGGCGCGCCCAAACACTGAGCGGCAGCTCGGGCAACGGCCAGGGCTGCGGAGCCAGGCCGGCGGACAGGTCCAGCCAGTCACCAAGCGGAATACCGTACTGGCGCGCGACCTGACGCAGCCGCCCTCCATGCTCAAGCAAGACAGCAGCTCCCCAGCATCAGCAGAGCCAGCCAGAGCAGCACGCCGGCATATACCAGATTCACGGCCCGCTCGATGTCTCGCGCCCGGGCGGGTGGGCCAAACCCCAGTTTCGGACGCTGCTCCTCGCGCCCGTGATAGATGGCCGAGCCTCCCAGGCTCACCCGTAGGGCGCCGGCACCGGCGGCCATCACCGGCCCGGCGTTGGGGCTGTCCCATTGCGGCGCCTGCTCCCGCCAGCAACGCAACGCAACGACCGTGCTGCCGAGCAACGCATAGGTCAGTGCCGCCAGGCGGGCCGGCAGGTAGTTGAGAACATCATCGATACGCGCCGCCGCCCAGCCGAAGTGCCGGAAGCGTGTGTTGCGATAGCCCCACATGGCATCCAGGGTATTGCTCAGCCGATACAGCACCACGCCCGGCGCACCGGCGATGACGAACCAGAACAGCGCCGCAAAGACTGCATCCGAACCGTTTTCCAGCACCGACTCGGTACCGGCCCGCGCGACGCCAGCCTCATCCAGTCGGGTGGTGTCACGGCTGACCAGATAGCTGACCCGCCACCGCGCCTCGTCCAGCTGCCCCAGGCGCAGGGCCTGGGCGATCGGCCGGGCATGCTCGGCCAGACTCCTGAGCCCGACCGCGAAATAGAGCATCAGCACATCCCACCAGAAGCCCAGCAGGTGGCTGCACAGAGCAGCCAGTGTCACCAGCGGCACCACCGCCAGGCTCCAGCCGAGCACACCGGCGATACGGCTGCCCGTTCCCTGCGGCCCATTCAGGCGCTGCTCAAGGGCATGCGCCACACGACCGAAACCCACCAGCGGATGCCAACGACGGACTTCGCCCAGCCAGGCATCCAGAGCCATCCCGGCCAGCGCGGTGATCGCCACGCTCATTCCACTACCTGCCTGCCGGGCAGGAACAGCTCGGCGGCGGCCTGGGGATTGGAAGGCATATATAGATGTATATAGGAGGCGGTCAGACGGCCCACGCGGTACACCGCCTCGCGGGTGCGCCGATAGTTCGGGCACTCGCCCAACGCCAGCGGCTCCAACGCACAGTCCAGCACCGAGTGGTGGAACGTGTGGCCACGCAGTCTTCCTTCCGGCAGTTCGACGTCCTGTAGAGCCAGCGCCGCCAGTTTTTTCTGCATGACCGCACGGCCTGGCAGCAAACCGACCAGGTCCGCAGCGTTGCCGTCCCGATCGGTCAGTCGCTCCAGCAGATAGAGCATGCCGCCACACTCGGCGAGGATCGGCTTGCCGACCGCGTGGTGCACGCGGATGGCCTGCAGCATGCCCGAGTTGGTGGCCAGGCGCTGCAGATGCAGTTCCGGGTAACCGCCCGGCAGGTACAGGCTGTCCACCTCGGGTAACCGGTCATCCGCAAGCGGCGAAAAGAAGATCAGCTCGGCGCCTAGCGCACGCAGCAGATCCAGGTTGGCCATATAAAGGAAGGCAAAGCTGGTATCCCGGGCCACGCCGATACGCACACCGTGCAACAGCGGCTCCGGCAGTCGCGCCTCGGCGGGCGCGGCAAACCTCACCGGCGCCGGCAAGCGTGCGCCGGCCGTTGCGCCGATGGCATCGGCCGCGGCGTCCAGGCGCGCATCCAGATCGGCTAGCTCCTCGGCCTGCACAAGTCCAAGATGCCGACTTGGCAGCTCCACCGCCGCGCTGCGTGGCAGGGCGCCGTACCAGCGGATCGACTCGGGCAGGCTGTCGCGCAGGATCTCGCCATGCCGGCTGCTACCGACCCGGTTGGCCAGCACGCCGGCGAACGGCAGATCCGGTTGGAAGCTGGCCAGACCATGCGCCAGTGCGCCGAAGGTCTGCGCCATGGCGCTGCCGTCGATCACCGCCAGCACCGGCACCCCGAAGCGCCGCGCCAGGTCGGCGGCCGAAGGCGTGCCATCGAACAGCCCCATCACACCTTCGATGAGAATCAGGTCGGCCTCCCCGGCCGCTTCCCACAGCAGGCGCCGCGACTCGGCTTCACCGACCATCCACAGATCCAGCTGGTACACCGGCGCACCGCTGGCCCGCGCCAGGATCATCGGATCAAGAAAATCCGGCCCGCACTTGAACACCCGTACCCGCCGGCCGGCGCGCCGGTGCAGACAGGCTAGTGCAGCCGTAACGGTAGTCTTGCCCTGCCCCGAAGCCGGAGCGGCGATCAGCAGGGCCGGGCACTGGCGGACCATTAGAACTCGATCCCCTTCTGTGCCTTCACCCCGGCCTTGAAGGCGTGCTTGACCATGGCCATCTCGGTCACGGTGTCAGCCGCCTCGATCAGGCCCGGCGGTGCGCCTCGGCCGGTGACCACCACATGTTGCAAGGTGGGGCGCGACTGAATGTCGGCCAGCACCTCGTCGAGCTCCAGATAGCCGTACTTGAGGGCGATGTTCAGCTCATCGAGCACCACCAGCGCGATGCCTTCGTCATCCAGCAGGTGGCGAGCGACCGCCCAGGCGTCCCGGGCCT
Source organism: Pseudomonas sp. (assembly GCA_035497635.1). Classification (GTDB taxonomy): domain Bacteria; phylum Pseudomonadota; class Gammaproteobacteria; order Pseudomonadales; family Pseudomonadaceae; genus Serpens. The sequence continues at coordinate 6,657 of DATJDB010000074.1, forward strand.
TGGCAATGTCCCGCTGGCGATCCTGGGTATCCCAGGTGAAGCCTTCGCCCATCACGTGGTACTGCACCTGCTCGGGGAAGCGCCGGAAGAAGGCCTCTTCGCCGGTACTGGCCGCGCCCTTGATGAACTGCACCACCCCGACCCTGAAGCCATGGCCCAGGGCACGAGCCACCATGCCGAACGCCGAGCTGCTTTTGCCCTTGCCGTTGCCGGTATGCACCAGCAACAGGCCGTACTCGTCCTGGGCGGCGGCCACCTTTTCAGCGATGACCGCCTGCTTGCGTTGCATGCGCGCCCGGTGGCGGGCGTCGCGCTCAGCCGACTCGCTCATTGCGAGACCCGGTGATCCGCAGGACGGAACGCAGCCGACAGCGCCACGTACAGCACGGCGGCAAAGCTCACATACATGGCCAAGGTCGACAGGTAGCGCGGGTAATAGGTCACCAGACGCTCGACCAGGCCGGTGAAGGTCGGCTCGGCGTAACGCCCGGAGAAGAAATAGAAGCCGCCGCTGGAAATCACCTGGGTGACGAACGCACTCACCATCACGCATGTCACAAGCCAGCCCAGCTGACGAAGCCCTTGCACCTGACGATCGGCAAACAGGCGGCCACCGAACCACAGCGCGCCATACGCCGGCACCAGCAGCCAGTAGGCGGGTGTAATGCACCAGTCACTCACCGAGCCGCTCCACAGCGCACCGAAGTCGAGCGCCACGGACTCCAGAAACAGCGCCGGAAACGCCCAGCGCGAGCGCACAAACACGCCCGCCAGGAAGAACACGGCCCAGGAGGCACTGGGCAGACTTTCGACGCTGGCGAAGTGATGGCCTCGGGTCATGGCCAGCAAGGCGGCCAGGGCCAGGGCGATGGCCAGTTGAACACGCCGGGACAGTTGCGGCATTGCATAACTCCTTGAACGGCCCACCGGAGCGGGCGCAGGTTGGGTAAGGGTCAAAGCGCCTGATAGCGCAGAGTGAACAGCAGCTCACGGCCCGGCTGTTCATAGGTCTGCGCGGTCTGGTACTCGCGATCAAACAGGTTGCTGACCTTCATCTGCACCTGCCACTCGGGGTTGAAGCGGTAATCGGCGCGCAGGTCCACCAGGGCGTAGCCGTCCAGGCGCTTGGCCTCGCTGTTGGCGTTGTCGTCGTAGCGGTAGCTGTTGGCAAACAGGCTTGCGCCAACACCGACAGCGCCGAAGCGGCGGTCGAGGTCCAGGTTCAAACTGCGTTTTGCGCGGCGCTGCAGCAGGTTGCCGTGGTTTTTCTCACTCAGATCGCGCGGGTCCATCAGGGTGATGTTGCCCGCCAGCTCCCAGCCGAGCAGCTCGGTCGTCAGCGAGGTTTCCAGACCGCGAATACGCGCGGCGCTGACGTTGGTGGGCCGCATCGGGCTGCTGCCCTGCCATTCGATCAGGTCGGTGATCTGCGTTTCGTAGGCATTGACCGCCCAGCCGCCCCAGTCATGGCTACCGCTGATGCCCAGCTCGTAGCTTTCGGATTCCTCCGGCTGCACATCCGGGTTGCCGGCGGTCGAGGCACTCGCCGGGTAGTACAGATCGTTGAACGTCGGGGCACGGAACGCGGTGCCGTAGGACGCCAGGACACTCAGCGCCTCGGTCAGCGCGTAACTCCAGCCCAGGCTGCCGGTGTCGTAGCTGCCAAAGAATTCATCCGTGTCGTGGCGCAGGCTGGCCTGCAGCGCATGGTCACCCAACTGGGCCTGATACTGGGCGAATGCGCCCTGGTTGTAGCGGCTGGTCTGAACGTAGTCGCTGTCACTCGCGATGCGGTCGTACTGGTAGTCGAGCCCAACGGTGAGCAACTGATTCGCCGATAGCAAGACGTCGTTCTGCCAGGAGTAGGCATCACGCTTGGTGTGGTACAGCGAATAGAGCTTCTGGTCCTGATACTGCTCAGTCTTGTCTTCGCTATGCCCCGCTTGCAGGGTGACTTTCCAACGGTCGATCGGCGAGAAGCGCGCCCGCGCGCCAAACACCTGCTCCTGGCCGTCGGTGTAGGCATCCAGCCCCGAAGTTCCACGGGTGCTGCGGCTGTCAAAGTGACTGCGGTACTCGGTGGCCAGAACGGTGCCGTCCAGCTCTAGGCCGTTGGCAAAGCGATACCCACCCCGCACCGCCCCTGACAGCGCGCGATAGCCGTCGTCATCCGACTCGTAGGCCAGCGGGGCGTTTTCGCGATAGCTACGGGCGTTGATGCCGGTCGTTTCCTCGGATGCGATGCTTGCATTCAGCCAGGCACCGGACTGGCTTGCTTCCACCCCCACGCTGCCCTTCACGGTGGACTCGCTGCCCACGCCCAGCGAGGCATAAGGTCTGACGCCATCATGCGCCGCCTGACGCGTGAAGATCTGAATGACGCCGCCTACGGCCTCGGAGCCGTACAGGCTCGAACGAGGCCCGCGCACCACTTCGATACGCTCGATCTGTTCGATCGGCAGGTTCTGCAGTGCCGCCGATCCGGAGGTGGCCGAGCCAATCTTGACCCCGTCGATCAGCACCAGCAGGTGCTTGTCTTGGGTGCCACGCAATGAGACCGAGGTGGATTTTCCGCGACCGCCGTTGCTGACCACATTGACCCCTGCCAGGGTGCGTAGCAGATCCGGCACGTTGGTGGACTGGTTGCGCTCGATATCCTGGCGGGTAAGCGTGCTGACAGAAGCCACCGCAGCGGCGGCCTGTTCCGTCCGCGTCGCGGTGATGGTGGACTCGGTCAGCCGCAAAGGCTCGTCAGCAAGGGTCAGGGATGGGAAAACCGAACAGGCACCCAGCAGCACATACGCTGTCGGGGTAAACGCAGGCTTGAAAATCACGTGTGAACTCCGTCGTGCCTACCCGCACGACCTGATGTCGACGACTACAGACGGAGAACGAAAGAGAACGGAGGTGCGAGCGCACTCCCATCCGCCCAGCGCCCGCCGCACTGCTTTGGAATGCGACAGGCCGGTCTTCGGGCTTGTGAGCTGGAATAGATATTCCGAAAGTCGCGCCTTCCCATGCCGAAGCACAGTGGCCTGTTGCGACTTTCCCTCACCTACCGTTGCGGGGGCAGCGCCGGAATGGCTACGCGAAAGCGTGCGCACCGGCTTCCCAGTTTCACCCCCGACAGCGGGGGAACCTGAAGCAGGGGCGCAGATTAGGGTGGTTACTGGGGGAGGTCAACTACCTCATGAGTCATGATTGGACTCGGTAATTAATATCTCTGCCCTCGGCAGGATCATGGACGAGACAGGTTTGAAGTGCGCCTCGATTGACTATCGACAGGTTTCAGGCGGCCACGTGGCAGAAACAAGGTCCACAACCCCGTATCCAAACACGACGCTCTAGACCATCCGTATGTCCGCTTTGGGTTGTGGATTCAACCGGTCGACGCAACGCAACACACTAAATCCTGCGTAGGCAGGAGGAGTGTTGCGTCGACCGGTTGAATCCACAGCGCTAACTCCGTCCCTGAAGGAGATCTTCCCGCAATAGTTTTTCCCAGTCCCTCTCCTTCCCAAGCCGCTTCACAATCAGCCTCACCGTCAGCCCGTAGTAGTAACGGCTATGCGGTGAGTGTTCAGCCAAGTGTCCCCGCACAAACCACTGCAGGTGCTTGAGCTGCCAGCGCCACGGATTGTCGAGCTGCCAGCGCTGCTGGATCGCCGCCTGGATCAGACGCGCCTGGTTGAGGTGGCGTTGCCGGGTGGCGTGGGCGCCCTTGAGCACGGCGGTGAGGAACAGAGCCATGTCGGCCGAAGGTTTCATGGTTTCCCTCCTTAGCGACCGAGGCTGCCGACATAGGCGGCGACCACGTCAATGCGGTGGTGGCCGAGTTCCTGACTGAGCTGCTGGCGCGCTTCGCGGTCCAGTGTCCGATCGGCGCAGCGGCCGCCGTTGACCGGCGCCGGCGAGCCGGTGAGCTGCTGGTAGCGCTCGCAGGCGTAGGCGGCGCGCAGATCGTGAAAACCCTTCAGGCCGTGCGCGTGCAGCAGCTCTCGTGCCGGGCGGATCTGCCGGTCGAGAAACTGCACGTAGCGTTCATCGCGGGCGAGCAGGTTGCGGCTGCCGGCGGGCGAGGCTTCCCTGGCCTGGTGCAGGGCGTCGCGCACGCCGGGCGTGGCCTCGATCCAGCGCGGTGCGCCGGCGCCCCGGCGTCCGCCCTTGGTGCCGTCCTGGATGTTGATGCGGCCCTGCTGCTCGGCTTCGCGCAGCAGGCGCGGCAGGTCGGCGAGAATCGTCTCGCGCAGGCGCATGCCGGTTTCCCGGGCCAGGTGCACGATGGCGGCGACTCGCTCGTGGCCCTGCTGGTGCAGCGCCTGGCTCAGGTGCTCAAGTTGTGCGCGCTCCTGACCCCGCGGCGGCGCCTGGCGCACTGTGCTGCGGTACAAGCCCAGCGCGCGGCTGGGACTCGGCAGCCGCACCTGATGATCGCCGCGCAGCGCTTCCAGGGTGCGGTTGACGCTGGACAGCCGGTTCTGCGCGGTGGCGATGGCCAGCCGGCCTTGTTCGACTTCACCACGCAGATGCTTGGCGTAGTCCTGCAGGGTCTCGCGGCTGATCTGCCGGGCATCGTTGCAGCCCGGCCCCTCCGAAGAGCGGCACCAGTCGGCGAAGCGCTGCCAGCGCTCCGTGTGCGCCTGCACAGTCGCGTAGCGGCCGGCGCCGAACAGCTCGCGCAGCGCTTGCGGTCCTGCGTAGCTGAGCTGGCGGCCGTAGCCGAAATTGCGTTTGTTCTGTCCTGCGCGCATGGCGAATCTCCCTAAATCCATTGCTCAATCCATTTCCCCCCCACGCCTTCCGCCTCGGCTGCTGAGTGTTATCAGGGAGGCAAGGCCCCTGCGCCTGTGGGGATGTCCTCTGACGCGGGACAGACGGCTCGGTACGACCCCGAGCACGGGCATTAATCCAACGATCCGGCCTCCTGAACTGCCCGAAGGCAGTGGCGGGGGGAGGCTGCGCCGGCTGACGAGGCCGGCACGCGGGGTTGGGCGGGAGCAGCGCGGCAGTCGCACCGGTACCAGCCTGAGGGTCGCTCAGGTGCTCCGAACAGCGGAGCGTTGGCACCGATAGCGAAGTCGCGGGAGTGGCAAAACGGCTGTTGTCAGCCGGATTGTCATTGGGAGAAAGCGCCGAATGCCGCGTGGGGCAAGGGCTGGGGAGGTGTGTTTCGCGCCCGTCTCTGTGTGGGGCACAGAGACGGGCGAAGGCTGCTTTCAGCGTAACGCGTGAAAACTACCCGGGCAGGTATAGGCACGGCAGGTGGCCGTCAGGAAAAGGTGGACGCCAGGCTGGCGTCGGAGAGTAGAAACAGCATCCATCGCCGAATGGGTACGGCGACCGTGCGCGATGACGGACGCGGAGCGCACTGGTTTGAACCACCGCGAAGCGGCGTAGCCTTGAAGGTTCGGGCTACCTGGGCGCTGTCAACAACAGCGACTTGCCCCGTCAATAAAGCAGGCCGTGCGGTGGGCCGTCAAGGTCGGAGAGGCATGCGGAACGGTCAGCCGCGTCGTTTCGACAGCAGGACAATATTCTCGTTGATACCGCCCTCCTTCAGCCGATCCAGGTACCGTCCCCACTGTTCCAATGCGGCCCGTTTCTCGGGCAAGTACGAGTAGCGGTCATAGTGTTTCTGCTGTACTCCGCTGCGTCCGTGCGACAGCAACCAGGCACGCACCTCCGCACTTACCCCTTGGGAAGCCAGCAGGGTTTCGACCGTCACGCGGACATTTTTCCAAGTAAAGGGTTGGGCTTTACCCGCTGCGGCAAGCACGCTACCCGCCTCGGAAAAAATCTTCGACAGGGTTGCATCGTTCGCCGCGCGCCCCGGCACCAGGGCTAAGGGACCCGGGCCAAGGCGATCCCGGAACAGGGGCTCCATGATTTCACGGATGCGCGGCGTGATCGGCAGCAAGTGAGCCCAGGCCTGAGCCTTGCGACCCTTGGCATCCAGGAGGGCGATCGTGTCTTCCGTCACATCCTCCCACCGCACCGCGCAGATCTGTCGCAGCCGCTGCCCACCCAGATAGATCAGGGCGTTTGCGGCAGCCCGGTTCCGCTCTGGAAGGGTATCCAGGTAACGCAGCAGTTCCGCCAGCTCAGCCGGCTCCAGTGACTCGGTGTTTCCGCCACCAGTGCCCTCGATGACCGGGATGTCTCGTGCCGGGTTTGAGCTGATCGCGAACAGCTTGCCGCCGTGGGCCAAGCGTTCGGGCGAGAGGTGGCTTTTCACCGCGTGACTGAAGGCCGCCCGCAGGTAGCGGCGTAGCTTGTCGGTGGTAGTCCGCATTCCGTTACTGGCGCTCCCACCCGCCTTGTTACCGATTCCCCTTCTGCTGGGTTTGCGCCGCAGCACCCCGGCCAGGATGAGCTGAATGTCCTCCGGCTGGATCTCCGCCGCCGGCCGAGCGATCAGTTCGGGGTGATGATCCCGCACATGGGACTTGAAGATGTTGTGCACTTCACGAGCGCTACGCTTGCCGCTCTTTTCCATGTGCTCAACGTATCCATCCAGCAGGTCTCCGAAACTGCCGCGCTTGGCCGCCCGTTCTTCTTCGCGACGCAGACGTTCCCGCTCTGCTTCAGCTGCGGCCAACTCCTCGGCCTGCTGTTTCAGGTAACGGGCCAGTCCGCCAGCGGATTCCGCTGCGGTGGAGATGCGTAATGCCTCAACACGCAGCTCGCTGAGTGTGCGCTCCTGCGTTTCGGGTACGGGTTTGCGCGAGAGGATTCCGAGCGGCAGGCGGTTGTCGGTGCTGGCCGTCCGCTCGCGATAAAAGGCAAGGATGGTCCCGGACGCTTTGCGCTCCAGCAGCAGGGTGCCCTTCCCGCGCGAACCGACCGGTTCGGACTGGCGCGTCTTTACCGCATGGGCCTCCATTTCGGTCATCCGGGAGCGCTTGGCCATGCTTCCACTTTCCCCGTTCGTTCCCCGTTTCTCATGCAAAGTCAGCATAATCCGGGAAATCAAAGGCAACAAAGAGAAAGCTGAAATTCTTATTTTTCAATAAGTTAGTTAACAAATAGCAACCACCTGAAACGCTCTGATATGCCAAAACCCGGTCTCATAATCCTTTGGTCCACGGTTCGAGTCCGTGTGGGCCCACCAACCTGAAAGCCAGTTCACAGGTGCGCGTCGCCCCGGCGCCCTGACCTCAATCTGTAACCTGCGTGCTGTACATACGCTGCCAACTTTCCTGGCAACGCACGCAGTCATGAGCACGCTTACCGAACTGGCCCAGCACATCTCTCAGCTTTATCCCCTCACGGACAAGTCCGCCGGCCGACGCTACCGCATCGTCAATCAGCTGGCCGGGCTCACCGAGCTGGAGGACACCAGCGGTCGGCCCCGCTACATCGCCTCGTGGCAGTTGCGGGACCGCAGCCGCTGGGAGATGGCCAGCTAGAAGCCCCAGGTCAGCGACAGGTTGGCGCCGTGCTGGCGCTCTTCGGCGTCGCGCAGTTGGTAGGCGAGACGAATCTGGAAGGCCTGGCCGATCTCGGTAGCCACACCGAGGGTAGCCAGGGTGTGGTCGCGGTGCGGGGTGTAACCCTGCAGGCCATAGCCGAAGCCGGGCACCGACACCAGGCCCATGTCGACCACCCGCGCCTCATCCTCGAATTCCCGCTCGCGGGCCACCTCGCCAAACAGCTCGGAGCGCCTACCGATGCCGATCCGCGCCTCCACCCCGACGCCGGCGCGCTTGCTGTCCCGGGTCTGGTCGCCGTAGCGCAGGGCTGTGGAACTGTCGCCACGCTCACGCCAGGCATCCATGTCCACCCGCGCATACTCGGCGCTGATAAACGGGCTCAGCGACCAGTGCTCCTTATCCCCCAGGGCGTAGCCCAGGCGCAGGCTGGCACCGCCGATCGCACCATCCGTCTCGCCCTTTTCCACCCGTTCGCTGACACCCAGCGCGAAACGTCGCTCCAGATCGCGATATTCGAGCTGGCCGTAGCTCAGGCCGACATCGGCCCACAGCCGGCTGCGCTGGTATTGCAGGAAGGTGCTGAGCAGATAGGCATCCAGCTTGTAGCTGGAATCGCTCGGTGTCTCCAGGCGCTGGTCCTGCAGCCCCAGCGAGAAGCCCCAGCGCCAGGCATCCGCCAGTCGAAAGCTGCTGCCGAGGGTGATGCCCAACCCCTCGTTATCCGCCTCGCTGACTGCGACACCCGGCTCGAAGTCGCGACTGTGCCCGGTGGCCGCAACGAAGGTGTGCCAGTCGCCTCGGCGCTGCCAGTCGCCGCGTGCCGACTGCCACTCGTGACGCAGCTGCTGCTGGTGGGACATCAGTCCACCCAGCGCAATTTCCGGCAGCAGGCTGATTTCCCACGGCGCGGCGAGTATCGAATGGATGTAGTCGGCATTGATGGCATGTACGGCGGTGGTGGGATGCACGCCATCGAAGAACATCAGGCGAGCGGGATCGGTGGTCGCGCCGGTAATGCCCCAAGTCGGATCCATGTCGCACTGGTAGCCGACAAAACAGACATCGGTCTGCACCACAGCCGGATCGAAGCCGTAGCGCGCCGGATCGGCCACCATCTCGGCGACCAGGCCACGCACATTGAGCAGAATCACCGAACGGTCCAGGGCGATCAGTTGATTGCGCAGCGCATCGTTGAAGGCCGTCGACAGGCTGCTCCACTGCGCCCGCTCGCCGGAGGTTGCGCCGGCGGGGGTCAGGCCGACATCCGGCAGGTCCGACACGATGATGTGGCGCGCCCCGGCCTGGCGCAGCGCCGCCACACCCGCCACCAGATCGGCTGCCGCCACCCCGGCGCTGGCGGCATCGGCTACGCGGCCCTGGAACAGGTCATTACCGCCACCGTTGAGCAGGAACAGCGTGTCGGGATCGACCCTCGGCGTCTCCACCAGATAGCCGTCACGCTCGCGCAGCGTGACACCGGAGCGCGCGACCACCGAACCATCCGGCTCGATGATCGAGGCCAGAATGTCGTCAGTGCGGTAGCCGGCCACCGCGTAGTTGGTGCCGTCGGGATTGTCGTTGTCCTGCAGGGCCGGCGTGGAAGGCAGCGCCGCCAGGCCCAGGCGTTGCGCCAGGTACTGCGGCGCAACGGCGGCGTACGGCTCGTCCTGATTGTCCCGGTAGGTCGGGCCAGTGCGGTTGGTCATGCGCAGCCCGCCGATGGGCTGCACGCCATCCAGCGGACCCAGCAGGTCGGGAAACTGTCCGCTGTCGCTCAGCGAATCGCCGAAGATCACCAGTTGGGAATAGGGGGAGGCCAGGGCAAGCGTGGGTAGGGCCAGCAGCAGGCTGAGGCCCAGAGGGTGTCGGAAGGGCATGAAGCGACTCCTGTCAGGGTTGTCGGAACAACTTCCAGAGCGTTGTTCGTAACGCACTCACCCAGACTAGACCCTGCCTGCCCCCACACAATTCACCCGCTGCGTCTCCGTCAGCCCGGCACACCCAGCGCCACCACCGGTTGTGTCTGCTGCACCCCCAGAAAGGCGCGCAGATCCTCCTGCCGCGCCATCGCGTCCCGGTAGCCCAGTTCCATCAGCTCGTTGCAGTAACCCGGTTCGAACAAGAGATAGCTGAGCACACCGGCGCCGCCGACCTGGGTCGCACCCGGCCCGCGCAGGAAGGTGCGCAGCGAACGCGGCAGGGCCTTGCGGTGCCGCGCGGCGATCGGTTCCAGCGGCTCGCTGGGATTGATCACCAGCACGTCCACATTGCGCAGCCCCAACTGCCGCTTCTCGCGGCCCGCGGGCAGGATCTGCCCGATATGGTTGAGGCGCTCCAGCAGCTCGATGTCCGATTCCAGGTTGTCGACGAAAGTGCTGTTGAGCATGTGGCCACCGATGCGCGCCAGGCTCGGCGGCTGGTTGCTGGCCGGCGCCGTGGCGTCGTCCCGCTCCGGATTGCTGCTCACGCCCACCACCAGGATGCGCGTGGCGCCCAGGTGCAGCGCCGGGCTGATCGGCGCCACCTGACGCACCGCGCCGTCGCCGTAGTACTCGTGGTTCAGCCGCACCGGCGGAAACACCAGGGGAATCGCCGCGCTGGCCAGCAGGTGATCCGCACCCAGGCGCGTCGGCACACCGACCCGGCGGTGGCGGAACCAGGGGTCGATCGAGCCCCAGCCCTGGTAGAAGGTCACCGCGTGGCCGGAGTCGTAGCTGAACGCGGTCACTGCCACCGCGCGCAGACTGCGCTGGCGGATTGCGGCGGCGATGCCGTTGAAGTTCATCTCCCGCTCGACCATGTCGCGCAGCGGCGCGCTGTCCAGCAGCGACAGCGGCTTGTCGCGCCGCATCCCAAGCAGGCCGCGACGCAGGAAACGCCCAACCTGCAGCAGCAGACCGGGCCAGTCGCTGCGAAATACCTGATCGCAATGCAGGTTGTGCCAGACCGCGCGGATGCGCTGCACCGCCTCACCGAACTGCAACGCCCCGCAGGCCAGCCCGACCGCGTTGATCGCCCCGGCCGAGGTGCCGACGATGACCGGAAAGGGATTGTGGTTGGGATCAGGCAACAGCTCGGCAATCGCCGATAGCACACCGGCCTGATAGGCCGCGCGCGCACCGCCGCCGGAGAGCACCAGTCCCGTGATGCCGACTTCGTGGTTTCCCTTGCTCTCCATCTGAAGAATCGACTCGCTGACTGCCTGCCTAGGGCGCTTATTCTACAAACATCCTCAGTGGGATGGCATTAAGCCATGGTCGGTAGGAGCCGCTGCCTGGCTTTGGCGCAGGCGACGACAGCGCGCGCACCGGAAAGTTGCAGCCAGATCGAGAACCGCGTCTAACTTCCGTGTTTCAGGCAACGGCGCGTGGCTGGCGCAACGGCGCTAAGTGCTTGTCCAGGCGGGATTTCGTCATTTTTCCGCCATTTCGCATGAAATTGACAATACGTTGGCGCGTTATATGCTGCCCCCGCCTTGCCATTTTTAACGACTGGCAATGATGTTCGCACTATAGGAAGTAGGCGAACCGGCTCACAGCCAATACATCAGAGGGATCTATGAAGATAAGTATCTTCGGTCTGGGTTACGTCGGCGCCGTGTGTGCCGGCTGCCTGTCCGCGCGGGGCCACGAAGTCATCGGGGTCGATATTTCGCAAACCAAGATCGACCTGATCAACCGGGGCCAGTCACCCATCGTCGAGCCCGGTCTCGATGCGCTGCTGGCCAGCGGCACCCAGGCCGGGCGCCTGCGGGGCACCACGAGCGTCATCGAAGCGGTCATGGCCACCGACCTGTCATTCATTGCCGTGGGCACTCCCAGCAAACGCAATGGCGATCTCGACCTCGGCTACATGAAATCCGTCTGCGAGCAGATCGGCGCAGCCCTGGCGCAGAAGAGCGGTCGGCATACCGTGGTGGTGCGCAGCACCGTGCTGCCGGGCACCGTGCAGAATGTGGTCATCCCGACACTGGAAGCCGCATCCGGAAAACGTGCCGGCAAGGACTTCGGCATCGCCGTCAATCCGGAATTCCTGCGCGAGAGCACGGCGATTCAAGACTACGATTTTCCGGCCATGAGCGTCATCGGCGAATTCGACGCCGCATCCGGCGATCTGCTTGAAGCGCTATACAGCGAGCTGGACGCCCCGATCATCCGCAAGCCGATCGAGGTGGCGGAAATGATCAAGTACACCTGCAACGTCTGGCACGCTACCAAGGTCAGCTTCGCCAACGAGATCGGCAACATCGCCAAGGCCAGCGGTGTTGACGGCCGCGAGGTGATGGATGTGGTCTGCCGCGACCACAAGCTCAACCTGTCGCGCTACTACCTCAGCCCCGGTTTCGCCTTCGGTGGCTCGTGCCTGCCCAAGGATGTGCGCGCGCTGACCTACAAGGCCAATCAGTTGGACATCGAACATCCCCTATTGTCCTCGATCATGCCCAGCAACCGGGTACAGATCCGCAAGGCATTCGACCTCATAGCCAACCGCGGCAAACGCAAGATCGCCCTGCTTGGCCTGAGCTTCAAGGCCGGCACCGATGACCTGCGCGAAAGCCCTCTGGTGGAACTGGCCGAGATGCTGATCGGCAAGGGCTACCAGCTGCGCATCTTCGACAGCAACGTCGAGTACGCCAAGGTTGTCGGCGCCAACAAGGAATACATCGAGTCGAAGATCCCCCACGTGTCCTCCCTGCTGCATTCCCAGCTTTGCGAGGTCGTTGAGGATGCGGAGCTGATTGTGCTCGGACACAAGGACCCGCGCTTCACCGAAGCCGTCATGCAGGCCGGCGACGACAAGCAGGTCATTGACCTGATTGGCGCCCTGCCGGAGTACCGCAGCGGTCTCCAGGAAGGCATCTGCTGGTAGGCCTCCCCAGGCCCAGCTCCAATTGATGTTTCTTTCAGGAGAACGCGCATGGTTCCCGTAATCTTGTCGGGCGGTAGCGGCTCGCGGCTCTGGCCGCTGTCGCGCAAGCTGTACCCCAAACAGTTCCTGGCCCTGACCGGCCAGCACACGCTGTTTCAGCAGACGCTGCAACGCGTGGACCGGCCCGACATGGCCGCGCCGATTGTCGTCTGCAACGAGGCACATCGTTTCATTGTCGCCGAACAGCTGCAGGCCATCGGCTGCCAGGCGCAATCGGTGCTCCTCGAGCCGTTTGGCCGCAATACCGCGCCCGCCGTGGCATTGGCGGCCATGCGCCAGGCCGAGGAAGGCCGCGACGACCTGCTGCTGGTGCTGCCTGCCGATCACGTGATCGGCGATGTCCAGGCCTTTCATGCCGCGCTGGCCCTGGCCGAGGCCGCTGTCACGCAGGGCCGGCTGGCCCTGTTCGGCATTCCGGCCGAGCGTCCAGAAACCGGGTATGGCTACATCCGCAGCTGCGCCGACCCGCAGCTGCCGACCGGTGCCCTGGCCGTCGAACGGTTTGTCGAAAAGCCCGACCTGAGCACCGCCGAGGCGTTCGTGGCCAGCGGTGACTACCTCTGGAACGGCGGTATTTTCCTGTTCAGTTGCAGCCGCTTCCTAGAAGAGCTCAAGCAGCATGCCGTCGACATCTACGACACCTGCAAGCTCACCCTGGAGCGCAGTCGCGCCGAACAGGAGTACCTGCACATCGATCCGGTCAGCTTCGCCTGTTGTCCCGACGATTCACTGGATTGCGCAGTGATGGAAAAAACCCGTCATGCCTGCGTGGTGCCGTTGCAGGCGGCGTGGAGTGACGTCGGCTCCTGGTCCTCGCTGTGGGATGTGCATCCCAAGGACGAACATGGCAACGTCTTGGTCGGCGACGTGATCAGTCACGACAGCCACAACTGCCTGGTACACAGCCAGGGCAAGCTGATCTCGCTGGTCGGCCTGCAGGATGTGGTGGTGGTGGAAACCAAGGATGCGGTGATGATTGCCCATCGCGACCGTGCCCAGGATGTCAAACAACTGGTCAATACCCTCACCGCACAAAGCCGGCCCGAAACTCTCAATCACTGCCTGGTCTATCGCCCCTGGGGCGCCTATGACTCGGTGGACAAGGGCAGCCGCTTTCAGGTCAAGCGCATCACGGTGCGACCCGGCGCCAGCCTGTCGCTGCAAATGCACCATCACCGCGCCGAGCACTGGATCGTGGTATCCGGCACCGCCCTGGTGACTTGCGACGACAAGAGTTTCCTGCTGACGGAAAACCAGTCCACCTACATCCCCATCGCCTCCGTGCACCGCCTGTCCAACCCCGGAAAGATCCCGCTGGAACTCATCGAAGTGCAGTCGGGCAGCTATCTGGGCGAAGACGACATCGAGCGTTTCGAGGATGCCTACGGGCGCACCGCACACGCACAACCCGCCCCGACAGTGGAACGACTCTGAGTCGCAGGGACAGGTGGCACAGGGGAACGGGAGGCAGGCATGGAACACACCCGACATTCAGGCTCAACGCAGTTCGGATCCGATGGCGTGGCGCGCTTCTTTGCCTGGAGCCTGCTGGGCGGCGTGCTGGCCATATTCAGTGAGTTGATCGATCCCGCGTTGCTGGATCCGCAGCACCAGAAGTTCATTTTCCTGCTCGGCATCCTCGGTATCTGGCGGTACGGCAATGCCGTGAATCACTACCTGCGCGGCATGTATTTCCTGCACTGGAAGTTTCCGGCCATGCGCCGCAGGGTGCAGGCGCTGGGGGGCGCGGCGCTGCCTTCCCAGTTGTTCATGGTGGTCACCAGCTTTCGGATTCCCACGCCCACCACCTTCAAGGTCTACCAGTCGGTGTTCCGCGAAGCGCGACGGATGCCGATTCCGTGCACGGTGATCGCGTCGATTGTCGAGAAGGGCGACGAGACGCTGATCCGCCAGATCTTCCGCCAGGAAGCTGCCGGCCACGATGCGCTGCGCCTGATCATCGTGCGGGCTCGCGGCACCGGCAAGCGCGATGGTCTGGCTCATGCCTTTCGGGCGTTGTCGCGGCAGATGCCGGCAGCGGACGCGGTGGTTGGCGTAGTGGATGGCGACACCGTGCTGTTGCCGCAGTGTGTGACCCATGCGGTCGGCTTCTTTGCCCTGTTACCCAACGTGGGCGGGATTACCACCAATGAATTCTGCGAGGTCGAAGGCGGCATGCTGATGCGCGAATGGCATGCCCTGCGCTTCGCCCAGCGACACATCAACATGTGCTCCATGGCCCTGTCGCACCGTGTGCTGACCATGACCGGCCGGCTGTCGTTCTTTCGCGCCAGCGCAGTGGCCGATCCGGATTTCATCCGCGACGTGGAAGCCGACTATCTGGAGCACTGGCGCCTCGGTCGCTTCCGCTTCCTGACCGGGGACGACAAATCCTCCTGGTTCAGCCTGATGCGCGCCGGCTGGGACACCTTCTACGTGCCAGACAGCAACACCCTCACCGTGGAACATCCGCCGGACAAGAGCTTCCTGCGCGCCACGCGACAACTGATGTTCCGCTGGTATGGCAATTCGCTGCGCCAGAACCTGAGGGCCACCCGGCTGCTTGGCCTGCGTCGACTGGGAATGTTCACCATGTACGTGCTTTACGATCAACGCGTCTCGATGTGGACCAGCCTGCTGGGCCTGACCGCCACGCTGCTGGCCACGCTGGTTTACGACGCGCAGTTCCTGCTGGCCTACCTGTTCTGGGTGCTGCTGACTCGCACCCTGATGACCTTGCTGATGCGCTTTTCCGGGCACCGCATCCACCCGTTGTACCCGCTGGTTCTTTATTACAACCAGATCGTGGGCTCGGTCATGAAGATCAACACCCTGTTCCATATGGATCAGCAGAGTTGGACCCGTCAAAAGACCACGCTGGACCGCACCTCCGCCCATCTCGACCAACGCCTGAACTACTGGACATCGAAAACCACGCTGGCCTCCTCCGTCGTGTTGTTCCTCGGTGGCGTCGTCCTGTTGCTCGATCTCAGCCATTAACTGTGAGCCCATCCATGACCAGTCCGAGCACCGCCATCGAGGCCCCCGCCCGCCCTCTTGTGCATGAAGCCATCGACGAACGCCAGCATGTGCGCATCCGCATCCCGGCCCGTGTCACTCTGATTCGCGGTTCGCAGACCATTGCCTGCGAGCTGCTGGATCTGTCGATCGGCGGCATGCTGCTACGCAGCAAACAGCCTTTGGAACCGGGCACCCTGTTCGACGCGCAGCTGCAATTGCAGCTGAACGCCGCCCAACTGCGCATCGAGGCGCGCGTCACCGTGGTGTCCGAGCGGGAACGGACGTACGGCGTGGAGTTCACCGGAATCGAGGAGCGGCAGCGCGACATCCTGCGCTACCTGATCGGCGCACAGCTGTCCGGCGAGATGGCCGACATCAACGGCCTGCTGCATATCCTGCAACGGGAAAATCACATCAAGCAGCGCAAGGTCCAGCCCAGCACCACGCGCACACTGCGCGAACGCCTGCGTGCCGTGCTCGGCAGTCTGGTTTTCCTGATTGCCGGCCTGCTGATCTGCAGCCTGCTGCTGCAACGGGTTTATCTGCATTTCTTCCATGTGTCGGCCAGCCAGGCGCTTATCGATGCCGACGCCTACCGCGTGGCCATGCCGGAGAATGGCTACGTCACCTTCCTGGTCAGGGAAGACCGGGAACCGGTAACGCCCGGCCAGCCGATCGCCAGCGTGTCCAGCCAACTGGCCAGCAGCATCCACACACCGAATGACTTGGAGTCCCTGCGCCGGCTGTCCGATGACGACGCGCGCCTGCTGCTGGGACGCACCCTGATCGAAACGGTGATTGCCAGCCCCTGCGACTGCGAGGTGCATTTCCCCGGACGGCGCCAGGACAGCTACCTCAACAAGGACAGCGAACTGCTACACCTGCTGCCAGCCAACGAGGAGCTGTTCGTTACCGCGCGCTTCCCCTTCGAGCGCGTCAAGGATATCCACCGCATCCGCTCGGTACGGCTGCAACCCCTCGCCGGTGCCAGCATTGCCGGCACGGTGATCGGCTCGCAACTCGACAGCCTGACGGAACAACTGGTGCTGAAGATCCAGCCCGAACAGCCCCTGCCTCGCGACAGCTATCAGCAGCCGCTGGCGGTGGACCTGTATCTGGGCCTGCCTGGGTTCTAAGGTGAGGAATCGCGGGATGAAGACATCCGCCACCGCCGTTTTTCTGCTTGCCGGCATGCTGCTGGCTGCGCTGCCTGGCGCGACAGCTCAGGCGCAAAGCCTGGAACAGCTGCACTACCGCCTGCATCAGGATGCCCAGGCACAGGTCGAGGAACCCTTGCGCCGCCTGGCGGAACGCGGCGACAACGCCTCGCGCCTGTTGCTGGCCGACCTGCTGGCCAACGGCGCCAATGCCCGGCAACGTCAGGAAGCAATCGAGCTGTACCAGGCCGCCTTCGACCGGGGCCAGGGTGAACTGAACGCCCTGGGCCGGCTTGCCGCCCTAGTGGATCGCCACCAGTTGCACCTGGCTCAGCAACGCGCCTTCTTCCAGGATGCCCTGCAGCGCTTCCCGCCGACCCGCGATCTGGTCACCATCGTCAATGCCCTGGATGTGTTTCTGAGTTATCCAGACCTGCTGACAACCCGGCAGGCCGAAGAACTGATCCGGCTTTATCAACGAGCCTGCCTGGAGAACTGCAGGGCGCTCACCTACCAGGCCATCCTGGCCGAGCAGCTCGGCCAGTCCGAGCAGGCCGATGCCTATCTGCGCCAGGCTGCGAAACAGGATGCGCGGGCTGTGGATCGCTACTTCCAGCGTCTGGGCGATGACGCTGCGCCGAAGCTGCGCGCATTGGCCGACAGCCTGGCAGCACAGCGCGCTCAACTGCCGCTGGTGGTGGTGCAGCGCCTCGGCAGCCTGCTCAGCAATCTGGGCGACGAGTACGACCCGCGAGTCACCGACTGGTTGGACCACGCGATCCAGCGGGGCTCCCAACCCGCGCTACCGGCTCGGATCAGCTACATGATGGCCTACTCGACCCAGCATGACTCGCATGAAACCTTCGCGCTCATCGACCGTTATCAAAGCAATCATCCACAGCAGGCCCGTGCGCTGCGCGCATCAGCTCATCTGGTGCGCAACTGGCCAACCCTCGACCCCTTCAAGGCCGAAGCCCTGATACGCGAACTGATCGCGGAGGGTTACCAGAACGCCTATCTCACCCTCGGTGAGCTGTACAGCATGGGCGGGCTGGACGAGGCGGATCAGTTCAAGGCCATCGAAGCCTACCGCCATCTCACACCCCATGGGCATGCTCCGGCGTTTTACCGCCTGGCCAACCTGTATGCCCACGGTCGCGCCATCTGCCAGGACAAGGTCAAGGCTTACGCTTACGCCCGCATCGCCGTGGACTTTGGCGAGCAGGGCGCCGCTCACCTGCTCAATCAATTGGCCGAACAACTCGACACGGATGGGCTGGCCAGGGCGCTTGAACAACGCAACGCGTTGCTGCGTACCGAGGTGGTGTTGTGAACCGTTCATTCCGGCACGCCGTAGCGCTGAGTCTGATGCTGATCGGGTTCGCCCACGCCGGCACGGCAACACCCCCCGAACCCCTGTCCATCGGCCACAGCGTTTCTCTGCAACTGGGTCTCGGCCCGCAGGACGCCGCGCTCGGAGCGGATCCCGAGCCCTTTTACGGACTGCGCTACGAACCGACCTTGGCCTGGTCTTGGCCCGACCCACAGTGGCCGCGCTGGCAAGCCTTCGTGCGCACTTGGCTCAATTACACCTCCAGCCAGACCAGCCTGCCGTTTCAGGAACAGCAGCGTCGCGAGGTAGAGCACGGTAATGCCGAACTGCGCGAATTCTATCTGCGGCGCCCCTTGCTGGGTGACGATCC
>DATJDB010000075.1:0-10496 GCA_035497635.1 Pseudomonas sp.
GAATTCCAGGAACTGGGCTTCGAAGTGCAACTGAACTACCGCGACGGCATCAGCGATGCCGAGCGCAACGCCGCCATGGACGATTTCCTTGACCAGGCCATCGAGGCCAACGGCCTGGGCTTCATTGGCGCCGATGAATTCGGCTACGTCTGCCTGGGTCGCCGTGGTTCGGTGACCGCCGAGCAGCGTGCCCAGGTCGAAGCCTGGCTCAAGGGCCACCGCGACCTGTCCGGCAGCACCGCTGGCGAGCTGATCGACGTCTGGTACCCGGACGCACCGATCCATCAGCCAGCGTGACGCGCTAGCGGCACCCATCAAGCCCTCCTGGTGAGGGCTTTTTTGGTGGTCGGCTGTAAGGCCGGTGGCGGACAACGCATTTTTGTCCGCCATTTACACGGGTACACGGGGTTGTTATCCGCGGGCGGCCAGAAAGGCGCCGACCACCCGATGCGCGGTTCCTGCGACCTTTGCGCCGATTGTGATCGGTGCGCGCCGCACGCTACCTTCCGTGCGTTATCCGGAGGGCATTTATCGTGAAGCGTATCGTTGGCATTTTCCTGCTGGGCCTGGTTGCCGCCGGGCCGCTACAGGCCTCGCGTTCCGAACGGGTCGAAAGTCACATTCAGCAAGCCCGTGGCGCCTTGTCGGCAGGCGATCATCAGGGTGCGCTCGCCCGACTGCTCGACGCCGAGCGCGCGCTGGGCTTCGCCAATCCAGTGATCCTGCATCTGCGCATCACGGCGCAGCAGATCCCGCTGGAGGCGGGCGACTACCGCTATCTCGACTTGCGCGAGCAGCGCGGCAACTGCGCCATCTACATGCATGAGTTCGGGGTGAATCACCCGGCAGATGCCATCTCTCCGGAAATCTCGCGTATCTGCGCCACGCTCAAGACCTATCCGCGCGAGGCGCTGGAAGTGGTGAGCGCCAACCTCGAGGCAGGCCGCTATGGGGCGGCGCTGGATGATCTGACGGCGCTGGAGAAATTCGCGGGTGCCTGGTCGGCCCAGCAGGCGCTGCTGAAAATCCGCGCGCTTGAACAATGGCTGGCGGTTCAGCGCGATCCCGAACGCGAGCAGGCGCTTCGCCGCGAGGCGCGGGACTATCTGGCTCAGATCGCAGCGGGGCAGGGCGAGGCACTGTCCGCTGATCTTGCTTATGTGCGGGCATTGGCGGAAGGGGACTGACTGCGCACTCCTGTGGGGCCGGCTTACGCCGGCCAGCGGAGTGTCATTTCATGCTTCAGTGTCGGCCCCACCTCTGTCGGCCGGGATAAACCCGGCCCCACAGATTTGGGCCTGATCTGCCGGAAGAGGCACGGTGAAGCAAGCGTTGCCCGAAACGAAATCGCCCGCCAAGGAGGCGGGCGATTCATGCAGCCGTGAGGCTTACGCGTTCCAGGCGCGGTCGCCGTGCTCGTCCTTGATGCGGGTCGGTAGACCCATCTGGTCGAGCAGGGTGAGGAACGGCTCGGGAGCCAGTTCTTCCACGTTGACCATGCGCTGTGCGACCCACTCGCCACGGGCGATCAGGCGCGCGGCGGCCACCGCCGGTACGCCGGCGGTGTAGGAAATGCCCTGGCTGTCGGTCTCGGCGTAGGCGTCCTCGTGGTCGGCCACGTTGTAGATCAGCACTTCACGCGGCTGGCCGTTCTTGCTGCCTTTCACCAGGTCGGCGATGCAGGTTTTGCCGGTGTAGCCGGGCGCCAGGGAAGCCGGGTCGGGCAGCACGGCCTTGACCACTTTCAGCGGCACCACTTCCAAGCCCTCGGCGGTCTTCACCGGCTTTTCGGAGAGCAGACCGAGATTCTTCAGCACGCTGAACACATTGATGTAGTGGTCGCCGAAACTCATCCAGAAGCGCACGTTCGGCACGTTCAGGTGCTTGGACAGCGAGTGCACTTCGTCGTGGCCGGTCAGGTACAGGTTCTGCTCACCCACCACCGGCAGGTCGTCGGTGCGCCTGACCTCGAACATGCGGTTCGGCGTCCACTGGCTGTTCTGCCAGCTCCACACGGTTCCGATGAATTCGCGGAAGTTGATCTCCGGGTCGAAGTTGGTTGCGAAGTACTTGCCGTGGGAACCAGCATTCACGTCCAGGATGTCGATCGAATCGATCTGGTCGAAATGCTGTCGGCTGGCCAGCGCCGCCCAGGCATTGACCACGCCCGGATCGAAGCCGGCGCCGAGAACGGCGGTGATGCCCTTCTCGCGGCATTCATCCAAGTGCTTCCATTCGTAGTTGCCGTACCACGGCGGGGTTTCGCAGATCTTGCTCGGATCCTCATGAATCGCCGTGTCCAGATACGCCGCGCCGGTGTCGATGCAGGCGCGCAGTACGGACATGTTGAGGAAGGCGGAGCCAACATTTATGACGATCTGCGATTCGGTTTCGCGGATCAATGCCTTGGTGGCCTCGATATCCAGGGCATTCAGGGCATAGGCCCGGATCTCGGCGGGCTGTTTCAGGCTGCCCTTGGCCGTGACGCTGTCGATGATGGCCTGACATTTGGAGAGACTGCGCGAAGCGATTGCAATACGACCCAATTCGTCGTTGTGCTGCGCGCACTTGTGAGCCACTACCTTGGCAACACCCCCTGCACCAATGATCAGTACGTTCTTCTTCAATTATTTCTTCCTCGCTGACCGCCTCAGGAAAGGCTGGACAGATAGTCGTCGTAACCAAATTCACGGACCAGTTCGATGCTGCCATCGAGCTGCCGCACGGCGATGGACGGCATTTTCAGGCCGTTGAACCAGTTTTTCTTGACCATGGTGTAACCCGCCGCATCGATGAACGACAGGCGATCGCCGATGGCCAGCGGACGATCGAACCGGAACTCGCCGAAGATATCTCCAGCCAGACAGGATTTGCCGCACACCATGTAGGTGTGTTCACCCTCGCTGGGCGCCATTCTGGCGTCCTGGCGGTAGATCAGCAGGTCGAGCATGTGCGCTTCGATGGAGCTGTCCACCACGGCCAGATGCTTGCCGTTGTAGAGGGTGTCGAGCACGGTCACTTCCAGCGACGCGCTCAGTGTGATGGCCGCTTCGCCCGGCTCCAGGTAGACCTGTACGCCGTGGCGCTCGGCGAAGGCCTTCAGGCGCGCGCAGAAGGCGTCCAGCGGGTAGCCCTCGCCGGTGAAGTGGATGCCGCCGCCCAGGCTGACCCATTGCACCTGATCCAGCAGGTGA
Source organism: Pseudomonas sp. (assembly GCA_035497635.1). Lineage (GTDB taxonomy): Bacteria > Pseudomonadota > Gammaproteobacteria > Pseudomonadales > Pseudomonadaceae > Serpens. The sequence goes on from DATJDB010000075.1 coordinate 3,195, forward strand.
CCGAAGCGTTCCTCGATGTGGGTAAGCATCTGGTCGAACAGCTCGAAGCTGCCGTTCTCGCAGTTGTTGTGAAACATGAAGCCGGAGATCTTGCCGATCACCGCCTCGATCTTCGCCGGGTCATGTTCGCCCAGACGGCTGTGCGGGCGGGCCGGGTCGGCGAGGATGAAATCGGAGGTGCTCACGCCGGGGTTCACGCGCAGGCCGCGCACATGGTTGGCCGACGCCTGCTCGAAGCGCTGCAGCTGGCCGATGGAGTTGAAGATGATCTTGTCCGAGGCGGCCAATACGTCTTCGATCTCGTCGTCGGCCCAGGCCACGCTGTAGGCATGGGTTTCGCCGGGGAACTTCTCGCGGCCGAGTTTCACTTCGTACAGAGAGGACGAGGTGGTGCCGTCCATGTACTGATGCATCAGATCGAACACCGACCAGGTGGCGAAGCACTTGAGCGCCAGCAGAGCCTTGGCTCCGGAGTGTTCGCGCACGTAGGCGATCTTCTCCAGATTGGGCAGCAGTTTCTGCTTGTCGATCAGGTAATAGGGCGTCTTGAACATCTGAAAAACCCGTGCGAGTCGGCTGGCGGAGGCGGTGTGGCAGCCCCCTTTTCAAAAGAGGGGGCGCATTGTGCCGATAACCGTCACGGACTGGAAGGCCGCAGGCTGACTATCTCGTTTCGGGTTGTCTCAACTCAAGTGTCGAACAGGTTGCAACGGCGTTGAATGGCAGCGAAAAATCTCAGTTTTCAACCGCTGGCGAGCTGCCAGGCGGCCACTGCCAGCAAGGCGATCAGCACGCCGCAGCCCAGTACGAAGACCTGCATACGTCGAGGTAGGTGGTTGGAACCCAGGTGAATGAAGACGTGCACCAGGCGCAGGCCGACAAACAGCCAGGCCAACAGCAGCGCGGCCAGGCTGACCCCGTCGATGGCATGCAGCACCAGGCACAGGGCATAGAACAGCACCGGTGTTTCGAATTGGTTGGCCAGGTTGTTGGACACCTTGACCACCGGCTCGGGCCAGGCGCGGTTGTCCAGCGTAGCTGCCTTCAAGTCGACGGCGCGGGCCTTGAGCGCGGCGGCCTTGCGGCGCGCCAGGATGATGAAGATGGACAAGGTCAGGGTGATCTGGGCCAGAACCGGCCAGAAAATCAGCATGGCATTCATCCGTTGAACTCCAGGGAGGGGAAAGGGCTGCGAGGGTATGCGGCGTGCCGGTACTGGCACGCAACGCTCAGGCGAATTGCGGGTTGGCCCAGCTCATGGTGCATTCCTCATGGCCGGTGTGCTCGTCCGCCTGGCTGCCGGTGCGGCGAAAGCCGTGCTTTTCATAGAAGGCAATGCTGCGCACGTTGGCGGCGTAGACGCACAGTGTTAGCTCGGGACGCAGCCGCTGGGCATGATCGAGCAATTGCGTGCCGATGCCCTGGCTCTGGCGACCCGGAGCCACGAACAGCGCCGACAGGGTGGTGCCCACCAGGGACAGAAAGCCCAGCACCTCGCCATCCTCCTCGTACACATAGGATTCGGAGGCAGGCAGATAGATCTGCTGCATGTCGCCTACCCGCGCAACCCAGTAGTCCGGGGCGATGAAGTCGTGGGCCTGGATGGAGGCGTTCAGCCAGACGCCCAGCACGGCGTCCATGTCGGTGGGGGCAAACGGTCGGATCATGGTTGTTTTTCTATATGGAACAGACGGCCGGATGCTCGCACACCCGAACGTCTCAGGCCAACCAGCCGAAGCGAAACACCACACCGGTCAGCGCGAACAGTACGGCGATAACTGTGACCGGGTACACATGCCAGGCCAGTGCTTTCAGATTGTGCTCACCGAGCCGGGGAATGATGCGCAGGCGGGCATCGGCCGCCAGCACGGCAGTGGCCAGCAGCAGGCCGAGCTTGATCAGCACCAGATTGGCGGCCGGATTGCTGCGATTGCCCAGCGCGGCGAGGTCGGGCAGGTAATGCGCCGCCAGGTACAAGCCGCTGAGAATCTGCACGATCAGCGCCGGAATGCCGACTTTCTCGTAGGCCGATTCGAAGCGCTGCAGAAACGTCACGTCCCGGCTGCGCAGCACCATGGGCAGAATGGAGCACGCCAGCACCAGATGTCCGCCGGTCCAGAGGGTGGCGCCCAGCACATGGGCGAGAAGGGCAAATTCATACATGGGTGGCTCCTGGCGAATCGATTAGACGCCACAGCGTCTCGCGCCAGCGCTGGCGCATGCCTTGACTCCGATCATCGGATCAGGTGGCACAGCCCGCTCGCGCCAGCACGGCCTGTTCATCCACCGTGTCGATCTGCTCCGCCGCCAGGAAGCGCTCGCCGTACTGGCGGGGCAGGTCGCTGTTCACAAACAGGCGGAACAGGTCCCGGTCGATATGGCCGTTGCGACACATGTTGGCCATCAGCATCAGGGACTCGCTGAGGGTCTTGCCGCGCTTGTAGGGCCGATCCACGGCGGTGAGGGCTTCGAAGATGTCGGCGATGGCCATCATGCGCGCCGGCAGACTCAACTGCTTGGCAGTCAGGCGACGCGGATAGCCGTTGCCGTCCATGCGTTCGTGATGGCTGCCGGCGATGTCGGGCACGTTCTTCAGGTGCGGCGGGAAGGGCAAATGGTCGAGCATGATCAGGGTCTGCACGATGTGGTGCTTGATCAGGTAGCGCTCCTCCTCGGTGAGAGTGCCGTGACGGACCGACAGGCTGTACAGCTCGCCCAGGTTGAATTTGTAATCCGGTACGCGGATCTGGAAGCCCCAGGGATTGTCCGGGTCGATGCGTTCCGATTCGGGGCGTTCGATCAGGTGATCCGGCCGGTCGGCCAGCAGCGACTCTTCCACCGGCAGGAAATCGGCCGGTTCGCGCGCCTTGCGCTGGGCCTCCTCCCAGGCCAGGCCGAGGCGGTCATCCAGGGTGCGTTGCCAGCGCCGCCGGGCAATGCGCTGCAGGCGGTGCAGATGCTCTTCGGCCATGCTTTCGGCGCCCTGGTTGCAACGGGCCACGAAGGCGAAGTCGTCGTCCAGCTCGGCCAACTGGCGGTCGCGGTGCTCGGCCAATCGCGTCGCGTCGCCCCCTTCGGCCAGGGCGCGCCAGTAATCGACCCAGGCATCACGCTTGAGCACCTCGAAGCGGGTGCGGATCTCGTGGATGCGGTTGTAGAGCGTTTCCAGCTTGGTGGACTTGTCCACCACATATTCCGGGGTGGTGACCTTGCCGCAATCGTGCAGCCAGGCGGCGATGTGCAGGGCTTCCCAGTCCTCGTCGGTGGGTCGGTACTTCGCGAACGGTGGCTCGTGGCTGGCGGCGGCCGCCCGCGCCAGCATCAGCGTCAGCTCCGGCACGCGCTGGCAATGCCCGCCCGTGTAGGGACTCTTGGCGTCGATGGCGCCGGCGATCACCTGGATGAAGGCTTCCAGGAGGCGCTTCTGATGATCCAGCAGACGCTGGGTCTCGATGCTCAGCGCCGCCGCGCCGGAAATGGCTTCCACGAAGGCGATGCGCGCCGGTTGCAACAGGCTCGGATCACCGTCTGCGCCGGTGATGCGGTTGAGCAGCAAGAGCACGCCCAGGGTGTCGCCCTGGCGGTTGTGCAGACCGACGCACAGCAACTGCAGCTGGCGACAGTCCAGGCGCTCCATCAGCTCGCGCAGATCGCCGGCCTGCTCATAGCCCAGGGCGATCACTAGGCTTTCGCCGCCTTCCGCCGGCTGGCGCAGCCAGACCGGCGCGCTGGCGCTGTTCTTGTAGGTCAGCAGGCCGCCGCGTACCGGTGCGTCGTGCGACTGGCGCAACAGCCAGCCGTGGGGTTCCAGCCGGCCGCTATCGGTGTCGCGCAGGTACAGCAGGCCGGCATCTGCACCGCCGATGCCCAGGGTTTCGCGTAGCACCCGTTCGAGCAGGTCCTCGTAGCGGGTTTCGGCGGCGAGCGAGGCGTTGATCTCCAGGAAGCTGGCCAGGTTGGTGCGCATGTGGCGCATCACGCGGGCTAGCTGGTCGATCTCCAGCAGCGGCGAATGATTGTCCACCGTCTGGCTGAAATCAAACCGGCTGATGGCTTCGGCGTTGCGCGCCAGGCTGCGCAGCGGCAGCACCAGCAGCCGCGAGGCCAGCCAGGCGAGCAGCATGCCGAGAAGGGTGACGCCAATGGTGATCAGCGCGCTCTGCCAGCGGATGCGGTAGGCGACATCGAGCAACTGATCCTCCGGCACCAGGATGGCCAGGTTGAGTCCTTGCGGCCCGCCTTCGGCGATACGTGTGCGCGACACCAGCCAGTCGCGTCCGGCCAGGCGCAGGCGGCCCTGCAGCAGGGTGGGCATGTCGAACAGCGCGGCCAGCCCGGGGCTAAGGCGGCGGGCGGGAATCAGCTGGTCCGAGGGGTGATCGATGACCAGCGAGCTGCCGGGATAGGCCACGGCGCGCCCCTGGCTGTCATAGAGCACCAACTGGGTATCCGGCGTGACGTTGTGGCGAGCCAGGGTGGCGGCCAGGTCGGCCAGGGTGAGGTCGGCGGCCAGCACCGCGCCGTTGTGCAGCGCCAGGGCCAGGGTGGTGCCGACCTGGCGGCTGGAATAGAAGACGTAGGGTTCGGTGGTGATGATCCGTGCGCTTTCCTGGGCGGCGACAAACCAGTTGCGGTCGCGCGGGTCGTAGGGCTCCGTGGGCATCGCCACGCGGCTGATGACATCCAGCGTGTCGTCGTAGAAGCGGTGCTGGGCGACGGTGCGCCGGCCGTTGCGTTCGATAGACCAGACCTGGAAGCGCGCCTCCTGCGGAGCGTCGAGTAGTTTCTTCAGGCGCGCATCGCGCAGCGGCCGGACCATGAAGAAGTCGCCATCCGGATAGCCGACGTACAGCGAGTCCAGTTGCGGGTTGTCGCGTAGCGCCTGGCTGAAAGGCCGCAGCAGCGGTACGCGCTGGTCCAGGTCGCGGCCCAGGGTCGAGGGGGCCTGGGCGAGCAGCTGCAGCAAACGGCGGATCGGTGTGAAGGTGCTTTGCAGGTCCTTTTCCACCGCTTCCTGGATCTGCGCCGACAGCTGGGCGCTACTGTCGTAGATGATCTGGCTGGCCTGGCGGTAATGAAACACGCCGAGCACAAAGCCGCTGAGCAGCAGCAGGCTGCCGAATAGCAGGGTGATCAGGACATGCAGAGGCAAGCGGCGAACGGCCTTGGGCATGGGAACGCTCCAGGGGCAGGCCATGATCCCTGGCCCGCGACGGGTACTGGAAGCGTAGACGGGCTGTTCGGAGCGTCCTCAGCGGGCGCGCAGCGGCACGTTCAGACTGACGCGCAGGCCGTCGGGACGGTTGTCGAAATCGAGGCGGGCTGCGCAGCGCTCGGCAATTGCCTGGACGATGGCCAGGCCCAGACCGTTGCCCTTGCCCTGACTCCAGAACCGCTGGGTCAGCCGGGGCAGGTGCGTGTCCGGCACGCCGGGGCCGTGATCGCGCACCGTGAAGCACACCCGGCCCGTGTCTTCCGCCACCCACAGCTCCACGCGGGTGTCCGGTGGCGTATGCCGTACGGCATTTTCCAGCAGATTGCGCAGCGCGGTGATGGCCAGCACCGTGGGCATGGCCAGTGGGCTGTCGGTCAGCGGCTCCGCCAGCTGCAGCGCGATGGCCGCCGGACCGACATCCTGGATGGCCAGTAGGGCGATTTCACGCGCTGACAGGGGTTCGTCGTCTTCCAGTGGCAGCTGACCTTCCAGGCGCGCCAGCAGCAGCAACTGCTCCAGGGTGCGCTGCAGGCGATCGGCGCCCTGCTCGGCGTTGGCCAGCGCCCGCTCGGCGGCGGCGCCGTCGGTCATGCGCGCCACTTGCAGGCAGGTCTTGATCACTGTCAGCGGGCTGCGCAGCTCGTGGGCCATGTTGTTGGTCAGGCTGCGCTCGCGGTCCATGGCCTGGCCGATGCGTTCAAACAACTGATTCTGGGAAGTCACCAGCGGGCGCAGTTCGCTGGGCAGGTCCTGGGCGGGCAGCGGGCTCAGGTCGTCGGCGCTGCGCCGGGCCAGGGCTTCGCGGATGCGGGTCAGCGGTCCCAGACCCTTGCCGATGCCCAGCCAGAGAATGCCCAGGCTGCCGAACAGCGCAACCAGTGCCGGCACCGTGGCGCTCAGCCAGATGGAGCGTTCCAGTTGCGCGCGTTCGTCCTGCCGGTCCGCGGTGGTGATGCTCAAGCCGCCATCGCTGATCAGCGTATAGCTGCGCCAGTGCTGGCCATCGATGGTTTGTGAACGGTACCCCTTCTGCGCCGGGTCCAGCGGGTCGCCGGGCAGGGCGTGGCTGCGTGCCAGCACGGTGCCGCGCAGGGAACTGACCTGGCAGCGCAGGCCATTGGGGATGCCCAGTTGCTCCGCGCTCAGGCGCTGTTCGTGCAGGCCGTCGAGCAGATCCGCCGGCAGTTGCGCCACCAGCCCGGCAACCATGCGTGCCGAGGCGGCCAGGCGCTGATCGAGGGCCTGCATGGTCTGCTTGCGCAGATCGAAGAGCAGCCAGGTGGCCGTCAGGGTCCAGAGCAGCAGGAACGCGCTGCCAAGGATCAGGCTCAGGCGCAGGCGCAGGCTCATGTGTCGGTTCGTCCGGGCTCGCCAAGGCGATAGCCCAGGCCGCGCACCGTCTCGATGATCTGGCTGCCCAGCTTGCGGCGCAGGTGGTGGATATGCACGTTCAGGGCGTTGCTTTCCACATCGTCGGTCAAACCGTACAGCGCGTTCTTCAGCTGTTCCCCGCTGAGGATGCGCCCCGGGTTGGCCAGCAGGGTTTCCAGCAGGGCATGTTCGCGGCGGGTCAGTTCCACCGGCAGGCCGTTCAGCAGCGCTTCGCGGGTGCTGGGGTCATAGCGCAGCGGGCCGTGTGCGACCGGATTCACGCAGCGGCCTCCGGCGCGTCGCTTCAGGCTGTGCAGGCGCGCGGTCAGCTCGCGCAGGTCGAAAGGTTTGAGCAGGTAATCGTCGGCGCCGGCCTGAAGCCCGGCGACCCGATCGCTCACCGTGTCGCGCGCGCTGAGCATCAATACCGGGGTGGTCAGCCCCTGGCGCCGCAGGCGCTGCAGCAGCGACAGGCCATCCTCGTCGGGCAGGCCGATGTCGAGCACCAGCACGTCGAAGGGCACCGCGCGCAGCAAAGCCTCCGCGGCGGCGGCGCTTGCCGCATGCTCTGTGGTCAGCCCCTGGGCGTTGAGGCCGGCGACGATGGCGCTGGCGATCAGGGGGTCGTCTTCGACGAGCAGGACAAGCATGGGCAAATCACTTACGACAGAAACGTGGCGGCATTATGCCCTGTCGCGCACCGGGAATGCTGATCC
>DATJDB010000076.1:0-9431 GCA_035497635.1 Pseudomonas sp.
AAGGCCTACGCCACGGCGCTGCTGAAAGGTGATCCCGACCAGGCTGGGATCATCAAGCAGACCGCCAAGCAGGTGCTGGGCTCGCTCATGCCCGGGCATCGCGACAAGAAGGCCTGAGCGCGCTACAGCGGCTTGGGTGTCAGTGGCTGACGGGCCGGTCCGTGGATGACCTCGCCGTTGGCCTGGAAGATCGAGCCGTGGCACGGGCAGTCCCAGGTGCGGTCGGCGTTGTTCCAGGTGACGGTACAGCCCTTGTGCGTGCAGTCTGCGGAGACGGCGTAGAGCACGCCGGTGTCGTCGCGCCACACCGCGAGTTTTTCGCCGGCACGTTCGACGATGGCGCCTTCGCCGACGCCGATGGCCTTGAAGTCGTCAACGTGCGGCGACTGGCTGTCGCCGCCCGAATTGAAGTCCTCCGGCACCGGCCGCCTGGGGTCGTAAAGACCTTTCCAGGGCCAGTCGCCGCTGACGATCTGCCGGGCAATGCCAAGTCCGGCGGCGGTGCCGTTGCTGATGCCCCAGGCGTTGAAACCGGTGGCGATGAAATAGCCGGGCGCCTGTTCGGGGGCGGGCTCGCCCACGAAGGGCATGCGGTCCGGCGTGTCGTAATCTTCGTTGCACCAGCGCCAGACGGGTTCGGCGACTGGCAGGTGACGGTGGGCCCAGTCGTCGAGTTCGACGAAATGCCGCGCCACGTCGCCATCCTGACCGGTGTTGAAGCGTGGCCCGAGCACGATAAACAGCGGCCCTTGGGCATCGCGGCCCATGCGAATCGAATGGGTCGGCTCATCGACGGCGATGAACATGCCGTCGACCCGGGCGCCGGCCAACGGCCGGAAGGCCATCGCCACGTGGCAGCGTGGCCGGGTGCGCTGGGTGTAGCTGAGCGGTGTCTGCACCGGAATATGGGTGGCGAGGATGACCTGATCAGCCATGACCGTGCCGCCCTCGAAGCCCACCTGCCAGCGCTCGCCGTGCTCGAAGCTGAGCGCCCGGGTCTGCTGGTGAATGCGTCCGCCCCGCGATTGCACCGCATGTGCCAGGCCCATCAGGTAACTGGCCGGGTTGAACTGTGCCTGGTCGGGAAATTCCAGCGCGGCGGCGGTGGCGAAGGGCAGGGGTGCGCGTTCGAGCACCTGCGCCGCAAAGCCCAGGCTGTGCGCGGCTTTGGCTTCCCGCTCGATGGCCGGGCGCCAGTCCGGCGAGCAGGCGTAGGCGTAGGCCGACTGGGGCTGGTAATCGCAGTCGATGCCGAACGCCGCGATCCACTGGCGAATCTGGTCCAGCGCCTCGCGGTTGGCGTCGGCATAGCACCTGGCCAGCTCCTGGCCGAAGGTGTCGATCAGATGCCGGTAGATCAGCCCGTGCTGAATGGTGATCTTCGCCGTCGAGCGCCCCGTGACCTGCCGGCCCACATCGCGCGCCTCCAAAACCATCACCGACTTGCCGGCCTCGCACAGGCTCAGCGCCGCGCTCAGTCCGACAATGCCGGCGCCGACCACCAGCACATCGCATTCACTGATACCGGACAGGCGCGGGAAGTCGCTGCGCGGCGCGCTGGCACTCCAGCAGCAATCGGGGGAAGCGGACAGCGCAGCCATGGGATCTCCTCCTCGGCAATAAACCTGCAGGAGCGGCTTCAGCCGCAATAAATGCCGCGCCACAGGCAGACCGGCATACTTGCAGTAGAGCGGCCCAAGGCAGCCAGGTTCGCGCCGCGCGCCGAACCGCCGATTGAACTAATCGAACCCTGCGGACCCGAATGTCCTGTGCCGTCCGTCGGGCAGGCCGTTTTTTGCGTGTTGATTGGAGGTTCAGATGAATTGGGAGCTGTTGCTGGAAGAAACCCTGTGGATCCGGGTCGCCCTGGTGGTGGCCGTGACGCTGGTCAGTTACGGGTTGCTGAGGGCGGTACTCGCCTGGGTTACGAAACGTCTGCGCGGGCACGCCGAAGCGTCCGCAAGCCGCTCGACCGCCATCGTGGCGCAAATGCTCGCGCACACCAGTCGCCTGCTGATATTTGCCTTCTCGCTGCTGATCGGCCTGAAAGTGGTCGAGCTACCGGCGCGCTGGGAAAACACCCTGGCGCATGGCTGGTTCATTGCTCTGGCGTTCCAGATCGCCCTGTGGGCCGACATGGCCGTGCGTTTCTGGATCGAGAGCCTGATCCGCGATGACAAGACGCGCAATCCGGTGACCACCACGCTGATCGGCATCATGGTGCGCATCGTGGTCTGGACCATCATGCTGCTGTCGATCCTCGCCAACCTGGGCGTCAACATCACCGCGCTGGTGGCCAGTCTGGGCGTCGGCGGCATCGCCATCGCCCTGGCCGTGCAGACCCTGCTCAGCGATGTGTTCGCTTCGCTGTCCATCGGCATCGACAAGCCCTTCGAGATCGGTGATTTCGTGGTCTTCGGCGACGTGGCCGGGACCATTGAGCACATTGGCCTGAAAAGCACCCGCATCCGCGCGCTGAGTGGCGAGCAGGTGGTCTGCTCGAACGCGGACCTGCTCAGCCAGGTTGTGCACAACTACAAGCGCATGAGCACCCGGCGCATCGTCTTCCAGTTCGGCATTGCCTACGGCACGTCCAGCGAAAAGGCGCGTCAGGTCGGTCAGTTGCTCAAGCGCATCATCGATGGCCTCGACGAAGCGAAGTTCGACCGGGCGCATTTGCTGTCCTTCGATGAAAGCCGGATGACCTATGAGGTCGTCTATATCATGCAAACCCCCGACTACAACCGCTACATGGACATCCAACAGGAGATCAACCTGGCGCTGATCGACGGACTCCGGGAGCTGGACGTGAGCTTTGCATTCCCGATGCGGCGCGTGGAGTTCATCGGCGGGCATTTGCCGGAGGTCAAGGTAGGCGGTCTGGCGAAGGAGGCGGCTGCGGCGAACCGGCAGGACAGCGCTCGGTTGCTGCCCGATCGCTAGCTGACGGCGAGAAGCCCTTCGGTGACGGCTTCGCTTGCGCTGAGCGGCTGACTATCTGGCAAACTGCCAGCCCGTTCCGGATAGTCAGCCCTGGTCGATGCCCACCCTGTCGTTCACCCGTTGCGTTCTGCTGCTGCCCGCCCTGTTGTTGCTGAGCGCCTGCGCCGGGGTTCGGGTGTCCGCGCTGGATACCGACGAATACATGTCGCAGCGGCGCGGGGACGTGCTGACCACCGGCCAGTTGAGCGCCTCGGTGGGGGTTGCCCTCCAGGTTACCGGCATCGAGGCGGACGCCTGCGAGAAGTCACCGCCGCAGTGCCGGCAAGCGCTGCGAACTGCCGAGGGCTTGTCGGACGAGATGCGCCTGGCGGTGCTGGCCGAACTCTGGCTGCAGGAGGCGCTGCGGCTGGACAATGCGCGTTACGAAGAGCGGGTGGCGGCCTACCTGGAAACGGCACGTTATGCCTACGCCTACCTGTTCCTCACCGGACGCACGCTGGAAGAACGGGCCCTGGATGACCGGCAGACCCAGGTGCGTGACTACTACAACTTCGCGGTGGAGCAGGCCGCGCTGCTGATGTTCCGCCACTACCAGCGCACCGGAAGCGTGGTGCAGCAGGACCGCGCGCGGCGTGTCGGCGACTGGACGGTGGTCGAGGCGTTCGGCGATCTGCCCTTCGATCCGAGCCAGTCGCGGCCCCTGGAGCTGATGCCGGCCTCCGAACTGAGCTTCGCCGGCGTGCGCAACCAGTACCGCCGGGACGGACTGGGCGCCGAGCTGGTGCTGGGCACGGCGCGGCGGGTGGTCGATCGGCACAGCGCTGCGCGCAGCTGGAGCGAGACACCCTTCATCGCGCTGACCGCCGTGGTGACCTTTCCCGGCGACAGCCTGGAGGCGGTACTGAGTACGCGCGAGGCGGTGATCAGCGCCTACGATCCCTACCGGCATGCCAGTCTGCCCCTGGCCGGGCGGGTCATTCCGCTGGCCGCCAATTTCACTTCCGCCTACGGCGTATGGCTGGCGCGCTCGGGTTTCGCCGCGCAGTCGCTGCTCACCCTGATCGGCAAGGGCGAGGTGCTCGAGCGCCCGCATGTGTACCTGCTGCAGCCCTATGATCCCGGCCGCCGAACCATCGTCATGCTGCACGGTCTGGCGAGCAGTCCGGAAGCCTGGATCAACGTGGCCAACGAGGTGATGGGCGACGAGGCGCTGCGGCAGAACTACCAGATCTGGCAGGTCTACTACCCCACCCAGGTGCCGCTGTCCCTCAACCACCAGGAAATCCGCGACGCCCTGCAGGGCGCCCTGCGCCAATTCGACCCGCAGGGCACCGCCAGTGCTTCGCGGGACATGGTGCTGGTGGGGCACAGCATGGGTGGCGTGCTGGCCAAGCTGATGGTGTCGCGGTTCGACGAAGGCCCGTGGCGGGAGTATCTCGCTCGGCAGAAGCTCGATGGCCTGGCCAGCGAACGGCTGGAGCACCTGGCCCGCGAGCGCCTGCAGCCGCTGCCGCAGGTCAGCCGCGCGGTGTTCATTGCCGCCCCGCACCAGGGCACGCCACTGGCTGAGAATTTCCTGGCGCGCTGGGCGTCGCAACTGATCCAGCTGCCGGTGTCGGTGGTGGTGCGCCTCAACGAGATGGCCCAGTTGCTGGTCGATCCGACATCGGCAAAGCCGGTGGTGCTGACGCAAGGCGTGACCAGCATTCACAACCTGGCCAGCCACAATCCGCTGATCCAGCTGGGGGCCGGGCTGCCGATTGCGCCGTCGGTGCGCTACCACTCGATCATCGGGCGGGACACGCCGGATCAGCCGTTGGCCGAGTCCAGCGACGGCATCGTGCCCTATGCCAGCGCGCATCTGTCCGGCGCGGAATCCGAGCGGGTCATCCCTGGCGGGCACAGCGTGCAGGAAACGCCCCAGGCGATCGTCGAGCTGCGGCGAATCCTGCGCATGCACCTGGCGGCGCTGCGCCAGCCCCCGGCGGAGTAGGCGTTAGCGGTGCAACACGTACTCGCCGCGCAGGCGCACGGCATCGGCGCCGTCGGCGGCGGGGATGCGGATGTCCAGGTACAGGCGGGCCAGGCCGCGGCGGCGGAACTGGCTGGTGAACTTCTCCCAGTCCGCAGCGGACGGTGCGGCGCAGATGGCCACGGCGTCGTCGGCGACCGGCAGTGGGTAGTCGATCTGCCCGCCCTTGATGACGATGTGCCCGTCGCCCAGGTCGCTGTCGCGCAGGCGCAGCGTCAGCCAGCCCCAGCCGGCCAGTACGCACAGGCTGTAGAGACTGCCGCCGAACATGGTGCCCTTGTGGTTGCTGTTGGCGGCCAGCGGCATGCCCAGCTGCAGGCTGTCGCCATCCCAGCCGCGCACGCTGAGCTGCATGGCGCGGGTCAGCGGGATGTCGTGATGGATGAGGTCTTCAAGGAAGCGGCAATCGGAAGTCATGGTGTGTTCCTGGTCCAGCGAATGGGGCGCATGATCCTCGCCGGGCGCGCGGCCTGCAATTGCACCAGCGTTCAATAGCCCAGCGCGATCAGGCACAGCGACAGCGTCAGCAGCGAACCCAGGGTCGAATAGAGCACCACCCGCGACACCCGCGCGCCGCTGCGCTGGTAGTACTCGGCCAGCATGTAGGGCCCGGTGCCGGTGGGCAGGGCGGCCAGCAGCACGGCGCTGTGCGCCCACAGGGTCGGCAGTTCCAGCCACTCGAAGGCCACATACCAGGCCAGCAGCGGTTGCAGGATCAGCTTCATCGCCACCAGCGGCAGCACGCCCGGGGTGCTTTCCTGCTGCTTGTGGGCAAGGAACAGGCCCAGCGAAACCAACGCGCAGGGCGTGGTGGCGGCGCCGAGGATGTTCAGCAGGTCGGCTGCGGGCTTGGGCAGCGGCACGCCGCCCCAGGCCCACAGCGCGCCCAGCAGCGGCGCGATCACCAGCGGATTCCCGGCCAGCGCCCGGCTGACCTTGCGCAGCGCAGGTCCCAGGGCCTTTTCGCCCTGCAGCGCGACTTCGACACCCACCAGCGCCAGGGCGAAGATGCCGCACACCACCACCAGCGAGGCGATCAGCGCCGGTTCCAGGCCGTTCTCGCCGAACACGATGATGCACAGCGGAATGCCCACGTAGCCGGTGTTGGCATAGGCGGCGCCCAGGGCGTCCAGCTGGGCGTCGGCGGCCGCGCCCTTGCGAAGACGCCAGAGCAGGGCGAGCACGAACACCACCAGCGCACTGCCGCCGAAGGCGAGCAGGAAGCCCGGCTGCCAGAGCCGCTCCCAGCTGGAGTTGGCGGTGACGCTGAACAGCAGCGCCGGCAGCGCCAGCCAGACCACGAAGCGGTTGAGTTCCGAGGCGGCATGCGGGCCGAGACGGTCGGTGCGCCGGCACACATAGCCGATCAGGATCAGGGCGAACACGGGCAGGACGATGGTGACGACGGAGAGCATGGACTTCTTCACCGGAAAGGACGCGCGCAGCCTACTGGAGCGCGGCGCGGCTCGCCAGGGCGCGAGGCGACCTTCGTCCGGCTCGTGCCTGCCGGGTGCAGCCACTAGAATGGAACGCCCCCGCCTCTCAGACACGACTTCATGGATATCGAGCTGGCCCGCACTTTTCTGGAAATCGCCCGTGGCGGCAGCTTCATCGCCGCCGCCGAGCGGCTGCACGTCACCCAGACGGCGATCACCGCGCGGGTGCAGAAGCTCGAAGCCCAGTTGGGCTGCGCGCTGTTCGTGCGCAACCGCGCGGGGGCGCGGCTGACCGCCAATGGCGAGAAGTTCATCGGTTACGCCACCCAACTGGTGCAGAGCTGGGAGGCTGCGCGCCGCGATCTGCCGCTGCCGGAAGGCTGCGACACCAGCCTGGCGGTGGGTGGCGAGATGAGCCTGTGCAATCCGCTGATGCTGGCCTGGGTCGCTGCGCTGCGCGAGCGGATTCCCGAGCATGCGATCCGCGCCGAGGTGGGCGAGAACACCCGCCTGCAGGAGCGCCTGGAGCTGGGCATGCTGGATTGCGTGCTGGTCTATCACCCCAGCTACTGGCCGGGCCTGCAGGTCGAGCCGGTGCTGGAGGAACGGCTGATCCAGGTGCGCCATCCGGCCCGCCCCGAGCCCTATGTCTACGTGGACTGGGGCGAGCACTTCCGGGAGCGCCATGACGCGGCGCTGCCCGAGCGGGCCAGGGCGCCGCTGGCGTTCAACCTGGGTCCGCTGGCGCTGCAATACCTGCTGCAGAACGGTGGCTGCGGCTATTTCCGCAGCCGGGTGGTCGAGCAGTATCTGGCCAGTGGCGCGCTGGAGCGCGTGCCGCAGGCGCCCGAATTCAGTTACCCGATCTACCTGGCCTATTCCCGCGCGCGTGACACCCCGGTGCTGCGCCAGGCCATCGAGGTGCTGCGCGAAGTGCTGGAATGCCGCAGCGACTGGTCGCAGCGCTGGGACCCGGTGATCTGATCAGGCGGCCTGGTGCAGCAGGTCCTGTTGCAGGGCGGCAATCAGGTCGGTCTGGGTGATCATGCCCACCAGGACCTGGTTCTCCAGCACCGGCACGCAGTGCAAACCCTGGCCGGACATCAGGGCGATCAGCTCGGCCAGGTGCAGATCGTACTCGACGCTCACCGCCGGGCTGGTCATCACCTCGCTTAGCTGGGTTTCCCGGCGCCGGCTCAACGGCCAGGGCTGCCGGCGGCGCGACTGGCCGATCAGGTCGATGACACTGACGATACCCACCAGACGACTGTTCTCCAGCACAGGCAGGTTGCGCAGGCGGTGATGCTTGAGCATGGCCAGCGCCTGGTCGACGGTGGTGGTCGGGCTGGCGATGCGCAGGTCGCGGGACATGATCTGCGCCGCGTTGATGTCGCCCATGCGCCGGCGCAGGGCATGGTGTTCGGTGCTGCGCAGCAGCTGTTCCAGGTCTTCCGGGGTCACGTCGACGAAGCCGTCGAATTCGTCCAGCGCCTGGCGCAGATCTTCCGGGGAAAAGCCGGCGCGCTGTTCGGGCAGCGGATCGCGGGTGCCGTGCAGTTCGCTGGCGCTGAGCGGCGCCTTCGGGTAACGCACCCCGGTCAGGTTGTTGTAGAGCAGCGCGCCCACCAGCAGCACCAGCGCGCCGCTGAAGGCCTGCAGCATCAGGGCCAGCCCGGAGGCATGCAGATCCGCGCCACCCACGATCAGGCACAGCGCCATGGCCCCGCCCGGCGGATGCAGGCAGCGCAACAGATACATCAGCAACAGAGCCAGGCCCGGGGCGAGCGCGGCGGCCAGCAGCGTGGCGCCCCCGGCGAAATGGCCGACCAGTGCGGCGCTCAGGCCGGCCACCAGATAGCTGCCCAGCAGCGACCAGGGCTGGGCCAGCGCGCCGGAGGGCACGGCGAACAGCAGCAACGCCGATGCGGCCAGCGGCCCGAGCAGGTACAGGGTGGTCGGCAGGCCGTACCACTGGCTGTTGAGCCAGGTGCAGAACGCGAGCGCCAGCACGGTGCCCAATGTGGCGCGTAACCATTCACGAGGGCGCGGCGACGATGCGCTGGTGGGCAGGAAGCTGACGAGCCAGGCGTGCAGCGAAGAAACCGGAAGGGCCATGATGACGAGAAAACCAGCTGGGCAGGGCGAAAGGCGTGCCAGTCTGGGCAAGGGCTTGAATCAAGGCAAATGAAATAAATTGGCGTTCAAGTGCAGAATTTTTGATGCAAGCGCGGGCTTTTGGGGTTTCACATCGTCGATGCTGCACCGTTGCAGCAATTTAATTGATTGTCGGCCGCTACGTTCCAGCGACTAGCATGGTCCGCAGCATCGCATTCGAGAGAGGAATCCGGACGATGAACACCCCGTTACGTGAACAGGAAACGCTGGTCGCCGCTTTCAACGAACTGCTGGCCGCCGAGCGCGCCGGTGCCCAGGTGGCCGCCGCCAGCCTGAAGGAAGTGCAGAGCGAGCTGCAGCGCAGTGTGCTGCAACAGATCCATCGCGGCGAGGCGGACAGTTGCCGGCGCCTGCGCGAATGCCTGCTGCTGATGGGTGTCGAGCCCACCAAGGAACGCGGTGCCTTCTATGAGAAGTGCATGGCCATCCCCGATCTGGTCGAGCGCCTGGCGCTGGTCGACCGGGGCCAGCAGTGGGTGATCCGCAAGTTGGAAGCGCTGCTGCCGCAACTTAGCGATCCGCGTCTGCGCGAGGCGCTGGAAGCCGTGCTGGTTACCCATCGCGACAACAGCGAGGATTACGCCGCGCGGGCAGGGCAGCTGTAGGCTTCCTGGCGACACCGAACCCTTTGTGCGGCCGGGTTTCCCCCGGCCGAGGATGGTGGGGCTGGACGCCGAGGCGAGACCAGAACCCCCTCCGGCCGGCATAAAGCCGGCCCCACAAGGTCCGGCGAGCCCGGCGGGTAGGGGAAAATCCTGTGGGTCCGGGTTTATCCCGGCCGACAATGGTGGGGCTGGACGCCGAGGCGAGACCGGAACCCCCTCCGGCCGGCATAAAGCCGGCCC
>DATJDB010000077.1:0-1919 GCA_035497635.1 Pseudomonas sp.
CGCAACGCACGGCATTCGGCCAGGCCTGGCAGGATCGCGTGCGGCGGCTGTTGCTCGATCACGCCGACGACCCGCAAGTGGTGCGGTTGACGCCGTTGCAGTGAACGCTCCGCCGGAGGCCAGGCACCCTGGCTGATACCCGACCGACAGCTCCTGCTCCCTCCCCTGCTCGCAGGGGAGGAGAGCAAAGCGGGCCTGTGCTCAGGGTTTGCCGAGCCCCAGCACATCCAGGCCCTGCTCGAAGCGGATATCGACCGGGATGTTCGCCTCGGCCAGCCGGTTCAAATCACCCGCCAGCTTCGCATCGGCCGCCCCCAGCTGGTCGGTCAGCTGCTTGGCCGCGTCGTAGTCGCCGTCGCCCTGGATGGTCAGCAGCTTGGTCGACAGCGAGCTCATCGCGGCGGTCATCTTGTCGAAATCGACGCGGTAGCGGCCGGTTCTTTCATCGCGCGTGAACGCACCCGCCTGCTTGAAATAGTTGAAGCGCACCATGTTCGCCCGTGCGTGCGCATCGCTGGCGCCGAAACGTACCGAGCGCAGGATGCCGGCCAGGAAGGTAACGTAGTTGTCCATCAGCCTGGTCTTGTCCAGCTCGCCCTTGTCGGCCAGCTTCACCACCATGTACAGGCCCAGCACATCGGCCTTGCCCTCCTCGAAACTGGAGGCCTGATCCTTCAGCGCCTTGCGCACCGTGCCCTTGCCGTCCAGCGTCTGCTTGATGCCCAGCCCGTGCGCCACCTCGTGGAACATGGTGTTCTGGAAGAACGCGTCGAAGGTGAGGTTCTGCTGCTGGTCGTCGGCGATCAGCAGCTTGCCGATCGGCAACATGATGGTGTCGAACTTCGCCTTCATCACGTTTTCCAACTGCAGCCGGCGCGTGCCTTTTTTCAGCTGCACCTGCTCGTCGTTGGGCAGGTTGATGGCGATGGTCTTGGCGCCCGCGTTGGCGTCGCCGCCGTAGTACACCGCGAAGTAGGCGTTGAGGTCGGCGTCGGAGCCGGGCTTTTCCGCCTTGTAGCGGTCGGGCACGGGCAGGCCGCGCTGCAGCTCGGGCAGGTATTTGGCGAAGCGCGCCAGCTTGGCGCTCCAGGCCTGGTCCTTGATCAGCACGTAGGATTCGTAGCTGGCCTTGTAGCCGTAGAGCTGGTCTTCGTAGGTTTCGATGGGCCCGATCACGATGTCGACCGGGTTTTTCTTCATGTCCATCCAGGCCAGGTCGCTGGGCTGGTAGTTGTCGCTGAGCAAGGCATCGGCGCGCAGCGTGAGGTACTTCCTGAAGCCCGCGTCCTGCGCCAGCTTGGCGGCATCGCGCAGCAGGCCGGCGGCTTTCTCAAGCTCGGCCTTGTACGCCTCGTGATAGGGCACGGTGATCAACTGGCCCTGCGCGTCGCGGCGCAGCAGGGTGTACAGCGAGGTCTTGTCCTTCAGCGGCGACTGGTCGAATTGCTCGCGGGTCATGTCGGCCGGGTAGAACTGCGCGCCGGGCGGGCGCTCGACGACGCCATCGACGAAGGGCTTGTCGTTGTTGAGCCGGTCCCACGGGCCGTAGTTGAGCTGCGCGAACTCGCGCGTGGCCGGGTCGGTGATGCGGCTCAGCAGTGCGTCCTTGTCGCCCCACGACTGGCGCCAGTAGATCGCGTTCATGCTGTCGGCCGCTTCGACCAGCAGGGCGATCATCTTCTTCTGGCGCTTGTTGAACGCGGACAGGTCCGCTTCCAGTTTCACCGGCGCGTAGCTGG
Source organism: Pseudomonas sp. (assembly GCA_035497635.1). GTDB lineage: Bacteria > Pseudomonadota > Gammaproteobacteria > Pseudomonadales > Pseudomonadaceae > Serpens. Next base: position 1,740 of record DATJDB010000077.1, read on the forward strand.
CCAGGCGCTGCGCCACGCTGCCTTCTTCCGCCGTTGCTGCCGCACTCGCGGCAGAGGCCGGCGCCGAGCTGGCCGGGGCTGGCGCCAACTCCTCTTTCGACACCGGTGCGATAGGCGCCGCATCGTGGCCGGATGAACAGCCCGCCAGCGCGAGCAGCAGGCACAACGGGAGCAGGCGTC
>DATJDB010000078.1:0-5086 GCA_035497635.1 Pseudomonas sp.
TCGACGGGCTTGGGATAGAGGTAGACCTTCTGGACCTTGGCGTCGGGACGCATCATGGATGGCGGGCTCCAATGGAAAATGGGCAGCGCAGCATCCTGAAGACGGCGGGTGATTTGTAGATGGGGTTTATGGAGCGCTTACGGTGCAATGGCTAAGCGATAACGGTTCGGCCTACATCGCTGAACAGACGCGCCTGTTTGCCCGACAGATTGGCCTATAGCCAGTGACCACGCCGGTACGCAGCCCGCAGAGCAACGGCATGGCATGGCATGGCAGAGAGCTTCGTTAAGACGATCAAGCGCGACTACGTGGCGCACATGCCCAGCCGGATCGAGAGACAGCCTTGCGCAACCTGACGATTGCCTTTGAGCATTACAACGAGCAGCATCCGCACAGCGCCTTGAAATACCGCTCGCCGAGGGAATTCAGGCGCTTGGCAGCCGCATCAATTTAACGGGGAGTCGGAGTCCGGTTTGGTAGGGGCAAGTCCAATCGAGCAAGCTTTACCTGGCGCACATAAACCGCCCCTGCCTGATTAATTACAATCCAAAAACCTCGACATATAAATCACCGTCCGAGTTGAGCTGTGCCGTATAGGTGATCGGGGAGGACTTGCCATTAATAACAATATCAGCCGAACTCTCGGATTTCTGGATATCATCATCAACGCTATCCACTCGTATATTCTTAAGAGAAATATCAAACCCTTCCATGGCTTTATCGATCTCACTTATAACCAGAGCATTTTTATCCTTACCCTTATTTTCGACCAAACTTTCGTAGGTAACTTTTATACCAATCAACCCAACAGGTACATTCGTTACCTTCTGATATATGATAGGAGTAATTTGCCTTCTCAGCTCATCCGTAGTGATTTCCATGACTAAATCCTTTACGTCAGCATCAGTCCCTTTTGGAGTGCCAGCGCCACAGGCTGCCAGCAAGATACTTACGAATAAAATGGTGACGACTCTCTTCAACCCAAACATACAATCCTCTCAAGCAGAAGCACCGCAAAAAGGCAGCTTCAGACCCCAATATTTTAAGAAAACTTGCTAAAACCAGGAACCCTGGCATAAGAAATCGGCAAAGCTTCAAAACATCTCAACGGAAAAGGAATATGCATCCTTTGCCGTTGAGCGTTATTTCAAGCCTGACGCGACAAAATCTCCTGCTGCGCCTTGACATTGGGAATGTCGTTAAAGCAGTAGTTTATATAAAAATAAGTGAAAAGGAACGTATAGAAAGAGTTCATGCGCAGCTCAATTCCATGCTTCTCAACGGCATAGCTTTGAAGCACTGCTTTCGCCTTGAAGGAGAAGACAATCACAATAACCATATAGGCAATCGCAAGCAGTCCGGAGATAATATCCAGCAGTTCTTCCCCGGAACCAGCGAAGATGGTGCTTAGCCCGGAGCAAACCGCCATCCAGATCAAAAACACCTCACTAGCAACCTCCTTACCAGCCGCTTTCCCCATGGCAGGAGAAAACCGGAACATCCAGACAATCCCATATATGCCGGCAGTAACAATAGTCAGCAGAACAAAATTGAGAGTTTTAATTCCAAAGCTATTTTCAAGCTCTTTCAGATCAGCCATAAATTCACGCCTTTACATGTTTTAAGAGACAGACAAGGGTTTCAGGTCCACTGGGTTATCTTATTGCCCGCTTTATCCGTAAACGCCCCAACAATTATCATAATAAAATCGACAATCACCCAGATACCCAATCCACCCAGCGTCAGAATCTGCAGGATTCCAGTTCCTATCTTCCCCACATAGAACCTATGAACTCCGAACATACCCAGGAAGAAACACAGCAGGAATGCCGGAAGAATTCTTTTCTCAGTCATTATTTAATCCTTTTTCAAAGCTCCATTGACACCAAACGAAAAAAGCACAAATCCGCTTATTTCACTTAGCGTTTGGCGAAGCTACTATTTTGCCATCACTCTGTCCAGACCCACCCTTTTCTGCAGCCCAACAAAAAACCCCGCCCGGCCTACGCCGAGCGGGGTTTCTATTTATCGCGAACTAACAGCGCGTAAAGCAGTACGCCTTACAGCCCCGCCGCCGCGCGCAGCGCTTCGGCCTTGTCGGTCTTTTCCCAACTGAAGGTGGTGAAGGTGTCGTCGCCGACGGTCTTCTGCTGCGGGGTGCGACCGAAGTGACCATAGGCCGCAGTTTCCTGGTACATCGGATGCAGCAGGTCGAGCATGCGGGTGATGGCATACGGACGCAGGTCGAAGACTTCGCGCACCAGGTTGATGATGGTGGCTTCCGGCACGGTGTTGGTGCCGAAGGTGTTGATAGAGATCGAGGTGGGCTGAGCCACACCGATGGCGTAGGACACCTGGATTTCGCAGCGTTCGGCCAGGCCGGCGGCGACGATGTTTTTCGCCACGTAGCGGCCGGCGTAGGCGGCGCTGCGGTCGACCTTGGACGGGTCCTTGCCGGAGAAGGCGCCGCCACCGTGGCGGGCCATGCCGCCGTAGGAGTCGACGATGATCTTGCGGCCGGTCAGGCCGCAGTCGCCCACCGGGCCACCGATGACGAACTTGCCAGTCGGGTTGATGTGGAACTGGGTGTCCTTGTGCAGCAGTTCGGCCGGCAGGGCGTGCTTGACGATCAGCTCCATGACCGCTTCTTTCAGGTCGGCCTGGCTGATTTCCGGGTTGTGCTGGGTGGACAGCACCACGGCGTCGATGCCGACCACCTTGCCGCCATCGTAGCGGCAGGTGACCTGGGACTTGGCGTCCGGGCGCAGCCACGGCAGCAGGCCGGACTTGCGCGCTTCGGCCTGGCGCTCGACCAGGCGGTGGCTGAACACGATCGGCGCAGGCATCAGCACGTCGGTTTCGTTGCTGGCGTAGCCGAACATCAGGCCCTGGTCACCGGCGCCCTGGTCTTCCGGCTTGGCGCGGTCGACGCCCTGGTTGATGTCCGGGGACTGCTTGCCAATGATGTTGATGATGCCGCAGGTGGAACCATCGAAGCCGACCTCGCTGGAGGTGTAGCCGATGTCGCAAATCACCTTGCGGGTAATTTCTTCCAGGTCGACCCAGGCGTTGGTGGTGATTTCGCCGGAGACGATGGCGACACCGGTCTTGACCATGGTTTCGCAGGCCACGCGGGCGTGCTTGTCCTGGGTGATGATCGCGTCCAGCACGGCATCGGAGATCTGGTCGGCGATCTTGTCCGGATGGCCTTCGGAGACGGATTCGGAGGTGAAAATCGAGTATTCGCTCATCGGTTCATTCCTGTGAGGGGCTTCGTGCATCGGTCCGGGCGAAATGCCGCAACTGAATCTGAAAGCCGTTTTTCAAGCCTATGTAAACGCTTTCGCCACTGGCCAGGCCGGCGGCGGCGGCCCAGCGGGCCAGATCTTCCTGTTCGAACCCCAGCCAGACATCGCCACAGGCATCCCGGGCCCAGCTCTGGTCGTGGCTGCACAACTCGGTGATCAGCAGGCTGCCGCCCGGCTTGACCAGCCCGGCCAGCGCGCGCAGCGCCTCGGCCGGGGCGGCGAAGTGGTGCAGCACCATGTTCATCACCACGCAATCGGCCTGCACCAGGGAGCTTTCCAGTGCATCGGCCAGGCGCAGCTCGACGTTAGCCAAGCCGTCCCGCTGGCAGCGTTCGCGGGCCAGCTCGAGCATTTCCGGACTGTTTTCCAACGCGGTGACCTGCGCGAAGCGTTGTGCCAGTTCCGGCAGAAAGGCACCGTCACCCGGGCCGACTTCTATTGCACTCGCGTCGCCGGTAAAACCCAGCGCATCGATCAGCGTCAGCAGGCTGTCGCGGTACTGGGCGACGCTGGCGATCAGGTCCTGGCGCGCCTGGAAGCTGCCAGCCATGCGCGCAAAGAAATCGCGGCTGGCCTCGGCGCGGCGGGCATGCACCTGGGCGATACGCGCCTGCACATCGAGCGGCAAGGCGAGGCGATCCACTTCATCGAGCAATGCGCTGTGCAGCGTCCCGCCCAGTTCGCTGGCCTGGGCCAGCGCGCGGCGATAGAAGATGGCGTTGCCTTCACGCCGCGTGGCCACCAGTCCCGCCTGGGCCAGCACCTTGAGATGATGACTCATGCCCGACTGGCCGACGGCGAAGATCTGCGCCAGCTCCAGCACGCCGAAGGAATCGTTGGCCAGCGCGCGCAGGATGCTCAGCCGCAGCGCATCGCCACCGGCCTTGCACAGGGCGGCGAGGGTGTCGCTGGCGGACGGGGCGGCGGAGATAAGCGGCTGGTTCATGAGGCCGGCAGTCTAGTCGGTCACTTTTCCAGCGGCAATGATCAATATCAAAATCATTTGATATAGCCTGCTGGCGCTTTGGTTATAAGGCGATAAACGTTCGATCCTTTGGCTGCTACCTATTTCCCCCGTATCCTTCGCCTCCGGCAGCACCCTTGCGCCGCCGAGTCCCGCCTGTCGTATCTGGATGACCCAAGAAAATGATCCCACGCCTTGCTTCCCTGCTGCTGGCCGCTGTCTGCCTGTTCGGCGGTCCGCTGGTCGCGCTCGCACAACCCGCCGCGCTGCTCAGCGCGGAGCAACTCAAGCCCCTGGTCGGCAAGCCGAACGTGCGCCTGCTGGACATCCGCGCGCCGCAGGCCTTCGCCGCCGGACATATTCCCGGTTCGGTGAACACACCCTACGGCCAGTACCGTGGCCCGGCTGACAATCCCGGCAAGCTGCCGACCGCCGAGCACCTGACCCAGGTGGTGCAACGCGCCGGCATCCGCGCCGACCAGCATGTGATCGTGATTCACGGCGGCAGCAACCACACGGAGTTCGGCGCCGCCGCCCGCGTGTACTGGACGCTGAAGGTCGGTGGCCTGAGCACGCTGTCGGTGGTCGATGGCGGCACACGTGCCTGGCAGGACGCCGGCGGCGAGCTGGTCACCGAAGCGCGCCAGGTCGAGCCCAGCGACTTCACCTACGTCTACGACCAGAGCCAGATCGTCACCCGCGAGGAGCTGACGCAGGTCATTCAGAACGACGACACCCCGCGCCTGCTGGACGCCCGCCCCACGCCCTTCTTCAAGGGTGAAATGAAGCCGGCCACCGCCGCGCGTTACGGCAC
>DATJDB010000079.1:0-1896 GCA_035497635.1 Pseudomonas sp.
ATCTCGCGCCATTGCTTGATGCGCGCCAGGGTCTTGTCCTCGAAGGCCGGGCGCTTCATGGCCTTGAGTACCTTCGGGCTGGCGTGCTGGAAGGGAATGTCCAGGTACGGCAGCAGCTTGCCGGCGGCCATCAGCGGGATCACATCGTCCACGTTCGGGTACGGATAGACATAGTGCAGGCGCACCCAGACGCCCATCGCCGAAAGCGCTTCGCACAGCTCCAGCATGCGAGTCTTCACCGGACGGCCGTCCCAGAAGTCGGTCTTGTACTTGAGGTCCACGCCGTAGGCGCTGGTGTCCTGGGAAATCACCAGGATCTCCTTCACACCGGCCTTGACCAGGCGCTGGGCTTCGCTGAGTACATCGCCCACCGGGCGGCTGACCAGCTTGCCGCGCATGGACGGGATGATGCAGAAGCTGCAGCTGTGGTTACAGCCTTCGGAAATCTTCAGGTAGGCGTAGTGGCGCGGGGTGAGCTTGATGCCCTGCGGCGGCACCAGGTCGACGAACGGATCGTGGTCCTTGTTCGGCGGAACCACCTGGTGCACGGCATTGACCACCTGCTCGTACTGCTGCGGGCCGGTCACCGCCAGCACGCTGGGGTGCACGTTGCGGATGCTGTCCTCGCTGACGCCCATGCAGCCGGTGACAATCACCTTGCCGTTCTCAGCGAGGGCCTCGCCGATGGTGTCCAGGGATTCAGCCTTGGCGCTGTCGATAAAGCCGCAGGTATTGACCACCACCACGTCGGCGTCTTCGTAGGTGGGCACGATCTCGTACCCCTCCATGCGCAGCTGGGTGAGGATGCGTTCGCTGTCGACCGTTGCCTTCGGGCAACCCAGACTCACGAAGCCGACTTTGGGCGTTTGGGGGGTGGACATGCGGCAAAACCTCTGCGGCGCTGACGGGCGCCATTGATCAAAAAGTGCGCGATTTTAGCGGCAGGGTCGAAAGCTGAACAGACGGGGCGTCGATTTTTTTTCCGAGCGGCCAGGCGATGCGGTAAATCACGCACAAACGAAAAAGGCCACTCGATTGAGTGGCCTTTCTTCGTGATTCTGGTTGCGGGAGCAGGATTTGAACCTACGACCTTCGGGTTATGAGCCCGACGAGCTACCAGACTGCTCCATCCCGCGCCGGCCATTCTACTCAGCAGCGGGGAGTTGTCAATGGTTTTAAAAATCAGGCACTTAGACGGAATGCCGGAAACGAAAAAGGCCACTCGATTGAGTGGCCTTTTTACGTGAATCTGGTTGCGGGAGCAGGATTTGAACCTACGACCTTCGGGTTATGAGCCCGACGAGCTACCAGACTGCTCCATCCCGCGCCGGCCATTCTACGCGCCAAAGGCAGGCTGTCAACTCTCGATTGCGAAAAAGCCTTTTGCCATCAGGATCTTGCGCTTCCGCCTGGGTGGTAGACTGCCGCTTCCACGCCCGTGCAGGCACCTTTTCGACTCTTCATCGTGCGCAAGATCATCCACATCGACTGCGATTGCTTCTACGCCGCCATCGAGATGCGTGACGATCCGCGCCTGGCTGGGCGGCCGCTGGCCGTGGGCGGCTCACCGGAGCAGCGCGGGGTGGTTGCCACCTGCAATTATGAAGCGCGGGTGTACGGCATCCATTCGGCGATGCCGATGCGCACCGCACTGAAGCTTTGTCCCGACCTTAATATGGTGCGGCCGCGCATGGATGCCTACCGGGAAGTCTCGCGGGACATCCATGGAATCTTTCGCGATTACACCGAGCTGATCGAGCCGCTGTCGCTGGATGAGGCCTACCTGGACATTTCCGGCACATCCCATCACGGTGGAAGCGGCACCCTGATCGCCCGTGAAATTCGCCAGCGGGTCTGGGAGCAGTTGCGCATTACGGTGTCCGCAGGCGTGGCGCC
>DATJDB010000080.1:0-3593 GCA_035497635.1 Pseudomonas sp.
GCACATGCTGTTGCTCCTGTGGGAGCGGACTGTCCGCGAGCACAGGCACATGCTGTTGTTCCTGTGGGAGCGGACTGTCCGCGAGCACAGGGCACATGCTGTTGTTCCTGTGGGAGCGGACTTGTCCGCGAGCTCTTGCAAGAGTTTCGGTAGGGTGGTCAACGCAACGCGTTGGCCACCTTTTCCTGTCCGCCCAACCGAAGCGATGGTCGGGCCGCGCCGGCGGCCGGAAAGGCGTCGACCGTCCTACAGGAGCCACGGTTCTGTCAGCCTCTGTTACCCTCTCGCTCTCTTCACCTGCAGCCCCGCCGCCATGCCCTTCAACGCCGTTTTCCTCGATTCCGCCACCCTCGACGATCTCGATTTCAGCAGCCTGCACGCCAGCTTCGAGCGCCTGACCCTGCACAGCGCCAGCGCGCCGGAGCAGGTCATCGAGCGCCTGCGCGGCGCCCAGGTGGCGATCAGCAACAAGGTCATACTCGACGAGGCCGTACTTGGCGCCTGTCTCGAACTCAAGCTGGTGCTGGTCTCCGCCACCGGCACCAACAATGTCGACCTGGCCGCCGCCAGGGCGCGCGGCATTACCGTGTGCAACTGCCAGGGCTACGGCACCGCCTCGGTGGCCCAGCACTGCCTGATGCTGCTGCTCGCCCTGGCCGGCAATCTCAGCGACTACCAGGCCGCCATGCGCGCCGGCCGCTGGCAGCAGGCGCCGCAGTTCTGCCTGCTGGATTTTCCGATCATCGAACTGGCCGGCAAAACCCTCGGCATCCTTGGCCATGGCGAGCTGGGCAGCGCCGTGGCGCGACTAGCAGAAGCCTTCGGCATGCGCGTGCTGCTCGGTCAGTTGCCGGGGCGGCCAGCGCGCCCCGGCCATCTGCCGCTGGACCAGTTGCTGCCTCAGGTGGATGTCCTCAGTCTGCATTGCCCGCTCACCGAACAGACCCGCAACCTGATCGGCGCGCGCGAACTGGCGCAGCTCAAACCCGGCGCGCTGCTGATCAACACCGCACGCGGTGGACTGGTCGACGAGCAGGCCCTGGCCGATGCCCTGCGCAGCGGCCAGCTGGGCGGCGCGGCCAGCGATGTGCTCAGCGAAGAGCCGCCACGCAACGGCAATCCGCTGCTGGCGCCGGACATTCCGCGCCTGATCCTCACGCCTCACTGCGCCTGGGGCAGCCGCGAGGCGCGCCAGCGCATCCTCGAACAACTGGCCGAGAACGGCCGCGCCTTTCGCGCCGGCACGCCGCTGCGCGTGGTCGGCTGATCGGAGAATTTCATGGACCCACGAAGCGAAGTACTGCTGCGCCAGGCCGAACTGTTCACCGGCAAGGTGCTGCTGGCCGGATTGCCGGCCGACGATCTGCTCGCCACCCTGCCCGACGCTGCCGGCTGGAGCTGGCACGCCGGCGACCAGGCCCTGTTGCAGACACGTTTTCCCGAGCGCAGCCGGTTCGGCACCACGCCGCCCGAGACGCCGATCGAGACCGCCGTGCTGTTTCTGCCCAAGTCCCGCGAGCTGACCGACTACCTGCTTCAGGCGCAGGCCGCCCGCTTGGCCGGCAAGTCGCTGTATCTGGTCGGCGAGAAGCGCGCCGGCGTCGAGCGCGCCGCCAAGCAGCTGGCGGCCTATGGCGCGCCGCGCAAGCTGGACAGCGCCCGGCATTGCCAGCTGTGGCAGGTGCAGGTCGAACAGGTGCCGACTGCGCCCGTCCTGGAGGATCTGGCGCAGCGTTACGAACTGCCGCTGGCTGACGGCCCGCTGCAAGTGGTCACCCTGCCCGGCGTGTTCAGCCACGGTCGTCTCGATGCAGGCACGGCGTTGTTGCTGGAGCACCTCGACGGTCTGCCCGATGGCCCGCTGCTGGACTTCGGCTGTGGCGCCGGCGTACTCGGCGCGGTGCTCAAGCGCCGTTACCCGGCCAATCCGCTGCTGATGCTGGATGTGGACGCCTTCGCCCTGGCCAGCAGTCGCCTAACCCTGGCGGCCAACGGCCTGAAGGCCGAACTGATCGCCGGCGACGGCATCCACGCCGCGCCGACGGGGCTGGCGGCCATCGTCAGCAACCCGCCGTTCCACCAGGGCGTACACACCGACTACCAGGCCAGCGAGACCCTGCTGCGCGACGCCGCGCGCTTCCTGCGCCCCGGTGGTGAATTGCGACTGGTGGCCAACAGCTTCCTCAAATACCCGCCGCTGATCGAGCAACACCTGGGGCCCTGCGCCACGCTGGCCGAGGGGAAGGGGTTTCGTATCTACCGGGCACGGAAAGCCGGCTGACGGCACACCTCTTGTGGGAGCGGACTTGTCCGCGAGCTTTCTGTGCGCCGCCTCAACAGCTCGCGGACAAGTCCGCTCCCACAGTTCAGGGCCTGGTGCATTCAGGCTTGCACCCACCCGCCTCGTTGGGCAGAATGCCCGCCGTCCTGGGGGAGTAGTCTCCTGCGAGCGCCCTGCTCGCGCGGCCCGCGTCAACATGCTTGGTCCACAGACCATGGCGCCGGCGACCCGACAGGCTTGATGCCTGGGGTTTGACAAGACCTGTGACACGAGCGACCCGATCCGGGGTGGGTGGGCGCGCGTGTCATATGCGTTCTTCTTGTCGACTCGCCCCTTTAGGAACCCTGATGCTGGAATCCCTGCTGGTCCCCACCGGAATCGTCACGCTCGCCGAAATCGGCGACAAGACGCAGTTGCTCGCCCTGGTGCTCGCCGCGCGCTTTCGCAAACCCTGGCCGATCATCGCCGGGATCATCGTCGCCACCCTGGCCAACCACTTCGCCGCCGGCGCGCTGGGCAACTGGGTCGGCGACTGGCTGACGCCCGTGCTGCTGCACAGCCTGCTCGCCGTGGCCTTCCTGGCTGTGGCGGCCTGGGCGTTGATTCCCGATACCCTCGACGAAAACGAAGGCAGCCGCTTCAAGCGCTACGGCGCGTTCATCACCACGCTGATTGCCTTCTTCCTCGCCGAGATGGGCGACAAGACACAGATCGCCACGGTGATGCTCGCCGCGCAGTACCCGGACTTCGTCCTGGTCGTGCTGGGCACCACCCTGGGCATGCTGCTGGCCAACGTGCCGGTGGTGCTGGCCGGCAACTTCGCCGCCGAACGCCTGCCGCTGAAGCTGATCCACCGCCTGGCGGCGCTGGCCTTCCTGGTGCTGGGGCTGTATGCCGCTTACCAGGCGCTGCGTCTGGGCGGAATGCTGGGGTAGGTAGGCGCCAACCCCGTAGGGCCGGGTTTATCCCGGCCGATGCGGGTGGGGCCGGAACCACAGTGCGCCGATGAAACTCCGCCGGCCGGCGTAAAGCCGGCCCTACAGAAGCAAAAACCCCTGGCGAACCCCCGTAGGGCCGGGTTCATCCCGGCCGACGCGGGTGGGGCCGGAGCCACAGTGCGCCGTTGAAACTCCGCCGGCCGGCGTAAAGCCGGCCCTACAGAAGCAAAAACCCCGGCGAACCCCCGTAGGGCCGGGTTTATCCCGGCCGATGCGGGTGGGGCCGACACCCCGGCGTGCTGATGAAACCCCCGCTGGCCGGCGTAAAGCCGGCCCCACAAGATCGCTCTGTGCCTAACGCGAAGTTGCCTGCC
>DATJDB010000081.1:0-7006 GCA_035497635.1 Pseudomonas sp.
GTAGGTACCGACCACCACACCGATCAGCAGGGCAACCGCAAAGCCGGCCAGCACGTCACCACCCCAGACCAGCAGCGCGATCAGCGCCAGCGCCGTGGAGAACGAGGTGGCCATGGTGCGCAACAGGGTCTGGGTGACCGAGATATCGATGTTCTCGACCAGGCTGGACTTGCGCAGCACCCGGAAGTTTTCACGAATCCGGTCGTAGATGATGATGGTGTCGTTCAGTGAGTAGCCGATCATTGCCAGCACCGCAGCCAGCACGGTCAGGTCGAACGGCACTTCGAAAAACGCCAGCAGACCCAGGGTCAGGATGGTGTCGTGAGCCAGCGACGCGATGGCGCCGACGCCGAACTTCCACTGGAAGCGAAACGCCAGGTAAACCAGGATGCCGCCCAGCGCCAGCAGCATGGCCAGGCCACCCTGATCGCGCAATTCCTCGCCCACCTGCGGACCGACAAACTCGACGCGCTTGATCTCGAAGCCCGCAGCCGGATCGATGACGCGCAGCGCCTCGCCCACTTTCGTGCCCAGCTGCGGATCATCACCCGCCATGCGGATCAGTACGTCGGTGGTGGCACCGAAGCTCTGCACCACGGCATCGGTGTAGCCCGCCTGGCCCAGCTCGGTCTTGATGCGTTCCAGATCGGCCGGCTGCTCGTATTGCAGTTCGATCAGCGTGCCGCCGGTGAAGTCCAGGCCGAAGTTGAGACCTTTTACCGCCAGGGCAGCGATGCCTACGACGGTCAGGATCAGGGTAATGGCGAACGCAATATTGCGGATCGCCATGAAGGGAATAGTTTTCTTGATCACGGCCTGGCCCTCAGATCCACAGTTTCTTCACGTTGCGACCGCCGAAGAGCAGGTTGACCTGGCCGCGAGTGAACATGATGGCGGTGAACATCGAGGTCAGGATGCCGAGCGACAGCGTGACCGCGAAGCCCTTGACCGGTCCGGTACCGAGTGCGAACAGAATGGCGCCGACCAGCAGAGTGGTCAGGTTACTGTCGATGATCGCCGTGAAGGCACGGTCGAAACCTTCGTGAATGGCGCGCTGTACCGACAGGCCATTTTTCAACTCCTCGCGAATACGCGAGAAGATCAGCACGTTGGCATCCACCGCCATACCCAGCGTCAGCACGATGCCGGCGATGCCCGGCAGGGTCAGCGTGGCACCAATCACCGACATCAGACCGAGCAGCAGCACCAGGTTGAACGCCAGGGCGACGGTGGCCAGGATGCCGAAGAACTTGTAGATGACGATGACAAACAGCGAGACCAGAAGCAGCGCCCACCAGGTGGACTCGATGCCCTTGGCAATGTTCTCCGCGCCCAGGCTCGGGCCAATGGTGCGCTCCTCGGCGAAGTACATCGGTGCGGCCAGACCACCGGCGCGCAGCAGCAGGGCCAGTTCCGAGGATTCACCCTGCCCATCCAGACCAGTGATGCGGAACTGGCTGCCCAGCGCGGACTGGATGGTGGCCAGGGAGATGATCTTCTTCTCTTCACGGAAACTTTGCAGCGCGACTTCCTGTTCGACGCCGTCGACCATTTCCTTGACGTAGCGGGTCACTGGGCGCTGCTCGATGAACAGCACCGCCATGCTGCGGCCAACATTGTTGCGGGTGGCGCGATTCATCAGCTCGCCACCGTGTCCGTCCAGGCGGATGTTCACCTGCGGACGGCCGTTCTCGTCGTAGCTGGCCTGGGCATCGGTCACCTGATCACACGTGATGATCACGCTGCGCTCCAGCGCCACCGGCGGGCGGCCCTCCTCGCGGAACTCGAAGTTTTCGGTGGTGGCGCGTGCGGCATCGGCCTCGGCGGCCAGACGGAACTCCAGACTGGCCGTCTTGCCGAGGATACGTTTGGCCTCGGCGGTGTCCTGCACGCCCGGCAGCTCAACCACGATGCGGTTGGCGCCCTGACGTTGCACCAGCGGCTCGGACACGCCGAGCTCGTTGACGCGGTTGCGCACGGTAGTCAGGTTCTGCTTGATGGAATATTCGCGGATATCGGCCAGGGTGGCGGGGGTCAGCGCGACATTCAGCACCTGCAGCTGATTACGCTCGCTGCTGGTGACTTCGAAATCGGTAAAGGTCTTGCGGATCAGGCTTTGCGCCTTGGCCAGCGATTCGCTGTCAGTGAAGCCCAGCTGGAAGGCGGTTTCACTGCCCGGCATGCTGCGGTAGCGAATCCGCTCCTTGCGCAGCAGGCTTTTGACCTCGCTTTCATAGACCTTGAGACGGGCATCAATGGCCTTGTCCATGTCCACTTCGAGCAGGAAGTGCACGCCACCGGAAAGGTCCAGGCCCAGTTTCATCGGCGTGGCGCCAATGCTGCGCAGCCAGTCGGGAGTGGTCGGCGCCAGGTTGAGGGCCACTACATAGTCGTCACCGAGGGCCTTGCGAACCACATCCTTGGCCGGCAACTGGTCGCCCAGTTGGGTCAGACGCAGCAGACCACCGCCATCGGTGATTTCACTGCTCTTGACCGTAATGCCCGCCGCACGCAGCGCCTGGACAGCCTTGTCGACCGAAACCTCGTCAATGCGCAGCGCCGTGCTGGTGCCGGTGATCTGGATCGAGGGGTCATCGGGATACAGATTGGGCGCGGAATAAACCAGGCCAAGGGCCAGGACCGCGAGAATCAGCAGATATTTCCACAGGGGATATTTGTTCAGCATGACGCCGCCCGTTCAAAGAGCGGGGCGCCTAGGCGCCCCGCAATGACAGTAACTCGTGAAGCCTGAACGGGCGGCGTGGCAGGAATGCAGCGACAGACGTGGACAGCGCCTTCCTGGCAGTGCCACCCGACAGGATCAGATGGCCTTCAGCGTGCCCTTGGGCAGGGTCGCGACGATGGAGGCCTTCTGGAATTTCAGCTCTACATTGTCGGCCACTTCCAGCACCACGAAGTCGTCGGCAACCTTGGTGACCTTGCCGGTCATACCGCCGCCGGTAACCACTTCGTCACCCTTCTGCAGGTTAGCCAGCAGATTCTTGTGGTCCTTGGCGCGCTTGGATTGGGGACGCCAGATCATCAGATAGAAGATGACCACGAAGCCAACGAGCATGAGGATGCCCATCATGTCGGAACCCGGAGCGGCAGCGCCCGGAGCGGCCTGGGCGTAAGCGGCGGGAATGAAAAAGCTCATGTAACACTCCTGTTGCAGGGATGGTTTCTAGATTTTTTCGAAGGATTCAGTCTAGCGGCGGGGTTGCAAGACCGCGACGGGCATAGAAGGCATCGACAAAGGCGGCCAATGTACCCTGTTGGATGGCGTCGCGTAAACCGGCCATCAGGCGCTGGTAATAGCGCAGATTATGGATGGTATTCAGCATGCTTCCGAGCATTTCCCCGCACTTGTCCAGATGATGCAGGTAGGCACGGGAGAAATGTTTGCAGGTGTAACAGTCGCAACCCGGATCCAGCGGCGAATCGTCATGGCGATGCACCGCGTTGCGGATCTTGACGATGCCGCCGGTGACGAACAGATGTCCGTTGCGGGCGTTTCGGGTCGGCATCACGCAATCGAACATGTCCACGCCACGGCGCACGCCTTCGACCAGATCCTCCGGCTTGCCGACGCCCATCAGGTAACGCGGCTTGTCCGCCGGCAGATGCGGCGGCAGGAAGTCCAGCACACGGATCATTTCCTCCTTCGGTTCGCCGACCGACAGGCCACCGATCGCCAGACCATCGAAGCCGATCTCCATCAGCCCTTCCAGAGAGCGCAGGCGCAGGTCTTCGTGCATACCGCCCTGCACGATGCCGAACAGCGCCGCCGGGTTGTCGCCATGGGCCGCCTTGGAGCGCTTGGCCCAACGCAGCGAGAGCTCCATGGAACGGCTCGCGGTGTCGTGGTCTGCCGGGTACGGCGTGCATTCATCGAAGATCATCACGATGTCCGAGCCCAGGTCGCGCTGCACCTGCACGGACTCTTCCGGCCCCATGAACACCTTGGCGCCGTCCACCGGCGAGGAAAAGTAGACGCCTTCCTCCTTGATCTTGCGCATCTCGCCCAGGCTGAACACCTGAAAACCGCCGGAGTCGGTAAGAATCGGCCCCTTCCACTGCATGAAATCGTGCAGGTCGCCGTGGCCCTTGATGACCTCGGTACCCGGACGCAGCCAGAGATGGAACGTGTTGCCGAGGATGATCTCGGCACCGATGGCCTCGATGTCACGCGGCAGCATGCCTTTCACCGTGCCGTAGGTGCCCACCGGCATGAATGCCGGCGTTTCCACCGTGCCGCGCGGAAAGGTCAGGCGCCCACAACGGGCCTTGCCCTCGGTGGCGAGCACGTCGAAGTTCATGTGACAGGTACGGGTCATGGACGGTCCTCGGGGCCGCGCGGCGCGGGATTGCGGGTGATGAACATGGCATCACCGTAACTGAAGAAGCGGTAACCCTCTGCCACCGCTGCCTGATAGGCCGCCATGGTTTCCGGATATCCGGCGAAGGCGGAAACCAGCATCAGCAGGGTGGATTCGGGCAGATGGAAATTGGTGACCAGGGCATCCACCACATGAAAGGTCTTGCCCGGGTACAGAAAAATATCGGTATCGCCGCTGAATGGCTTGAGCCGGCCATCGCGCGCCGCGCTTTCCAGGGAGCGCACGCTGGTGGTGCCCACGGCAATCACTCGCCCGCCGCGCGCCCTGCAGGCGGCGACCGCATCGACCACATCCTGGCCGACTTCCAGCCATTCGCGATGCATGTGATGCTCTTCGATACGCTCGACGCGCACCGGCTGGAAGGTGCCAGCACCAACATGCAGGGTCACGAAGGCGGTATCCACACCCTTCTCGCGAATCGCCTCAAGCAGCGACTCATCGAAATGCAGGCCGGCGGTCGGCGCGGCAACCGCACCGGCACGCTCGGCATACACCGTCTGGTAGCGCTCGCGATCAGCCGTGTCATCGGGCCGGTCTATATAAGGCGGCAGCGGCATGTGGCCGATCCGCTCCAGTAGTGGCAGCAGCGGCTGATCGAAACGCAGCTCGAACAGCGCGTTGTGGCGGGCGAGCATCTCGGCCTCGCCGCCGCCTTCCAACAGGATACGGCTGCCCGGCTTGGGAGATTTGCTGGCACGTACATGAGCCAGCGCCCGGCGCTCGTCCAGCACCCGCTCGATAAGGATTTCCAACTGTCCGCCGGTGGCCTTGCGCCCGAACAGCCGAGCGGGAATGACTCGGGTGTTGTTGAACACCATCAGGTCGCCGTAACGCAGGTAGCCGAGCAGATCGGCAAACTGGCGATGGGCCAGGGCGCCACTGGGGCCATCCAGCACCAGCAGGCGACTGGCGCGGCGCTGTGTGAGTGGATGGCGGGCGATCAGGGTATCGGGAAGGTCGAAATGAAAGTCGGAAACGCGCATGGTGGGGCCGTCTTGCAGGGGCACAAAGCTTAACGGAAATGGCTGGAACTGGCCATGCGAGCCGATTGACCGGTCCGCTTTGCCTCCCTATACTTCGCGCCCATTGCCTCGGTGGCGGAATGGTAGACGCAGCGGATTCAAAATCCGCCGTTGGTAACAACGTGAGAGTTCGAGTCTCTCCCGAGGCACCATTCCCGATAAGAAAATGCCCTTTTTCTATCCCCCGGCCGGGTCTTCCCCGTCCATCCTTCCGCGTCAAGTCTCGACCCTGATACGACCGCCTCGACGGCCCAGTTGAAGCTTTTTCCCCGGAGCGTTCCGACCGTCATCAAAAGGTGCTGAACGGGGGGTTGGCATTTGCCCGGAACTTCCGTAAAGTGCCCTGACTGTTTGCATGGGTCGCTGTTGAATCGTGACCTGGTGCGGTAGATCTTGACGATTTGCTTCATCCCGCTCGACTTCTCTTATCTCCTGCAACCAGTTCCAGATCCCTGTTGTCACAGGGACTGCCATCCACTCTAGTTTCAAGGAAATAAAGACATGTCGAATCGTCAAACCGGCACCGTCAAATGGTTCAACGATGAGAAGGGCTTCGGCTTCATCACCCCCGAAAGCGGTCCGGATCTGTTCGTGCACTTCCGTGCTATCGAAGGCAGCGGTTTCCGCAGCCTGAAGGAAGGCCAGAAGGTTACCTTCGAAGCCGTCCAGGGCCAGAAGGGCATGCAGGCTGACAAGGTCCAGGTTCTGGGCTAATCAGCACGCAATACCCGAAGCCCCCAATGGAAACATTGGGGGCTTTTTTGTGCCTGAGCGTTTTCCCTGCATAGCTCGCAACAGAGCAGCTTCAACCTCTAGAATGCCCGCTGTTTTGGACTGACGAGTTTCCCATGGCAAGCCCCAAACGTTTTCTTCAACCCAGCGGCAATTTCCCCGCCGCGGGCTTCGGCCGTCGCCTGGCGGCGATGTTCTATGACTTTCTGCTATGCGTGGCACTGGTAATGGTGGTTACGCTGCTTTACCAGCAGGGCGTGCTGCGCCTGATCCATGGCGGCGATCAGTTGAAGACGCTGGCCGAGGCCGGCGCCCTGGACCGCGATCCGTTGCTGGCCAGCCTGCTGCTGTTCAGCCTGTTCGGCTTCTTCGCCAAATTCTGGACCTGGAACGGCCAGACCCTGGGCATGCAGGTCTGGGGCATTCGCATACAGAACGCCGACGGCACACCCATTGACCTCTGGCAGGCGCTGTTGCGCTTCATTGTCGCCATCGGTTCCTGGCTGTTCCTCGGACTGGGCTACTTCTGGATGCTCTGGGACAAGCAGTCCCGCACCTGGCACGACATTTATTCGGAAAGTCGCGTGGTGCAGCTGCCCAAGAATGCGCACAAGAAATAGCCGACGAACTTGGCGCCACCCGGAACTTGTGTGCGGGGCCGGGTTTATCCCGGCCGACGGTGCGGCGACCGGGCACCGGTGCAGGGATCAGCGCCGCTGGCCGGCATGAAGCCGGCCCTACAGGAGATGGCCCGGCTGGGCACTCGTCGTTGCGGCATGCTTACACCTTGTGGGGCCGGGTTTATCCCGGCCGACTGTGCGGCGACCGGGCACTGGTGCAGGGATCACCGCC
>DATJDB010000082.1:0-1882 GCA_035497635.1 Pseudomonas sp.
ACACAGAACAGTTGAACTGGCGCACGTCGATTGTCGACCTGCTCAAGTTGCTCGGCCTGGACAGCAGCCTGGAAGCGCGCAAGGAACTGGCCAGCGAACTGGGCTGCCCGCCAGACAAGATGGCCGACTCGGCGCAGATGAATCTGTGGCTGCACAAGGAGGTGATGAATCGCCTGGCCGAGCACGGCGGCACCATTCCCCCGGAACTGCTGTGAACTGAACAGTCGGGCTGCGCTGGCCGCAGCCCGACTGTTCGCAGCCCGCTAGCTCAAGAAGCGAACAGCGCCTGGGCGTTGTCCAGGTGCTGGTCGACCAGCCATTTGCCGTGGGCCAGGGAAACCTGTTCGGCCTTGTCCCGCTCGGACATCAGCGCCCGGTCGTGGGGCAGCGGCATCCGCCGGGTGCTGCGCCCGTCCGGCGCGGTGATGCGGCACCCGGCAGCCCAGGGCAGCGGACTGTCGTCGTACTGCAGGACATCGGCGACGATGGTGTGGTCTCGGTAGGTGCAATGCAGACGTTGCATGGCCAGGCCCTCGCGGATACCCCATGGTCCAGGGAGGCTGGCCCAGCCTGGCCGTCGCGGCAAATGTCTTCCGACGAAAGCGGCGCGGCACACCCGGATGAATTGTTGAGAACGAATTGCCTGAATCGGGAAGAAAGCCGATGGGCCGGATGCCCATCGGCGGATGGGTCAGGCCTTGTCGACGCCCTTCTTCAGAGTGTCCTTGACGTCGCCCTTGATCTGCTGGGCCTCGCCCTTGCGCTCCTGGACCTTGCCTTCCTGGCGCATGCCCTGGTTGCCGGTGGCTTCACCCACGCCCTGTTTGATGTTGCCTACCGCCTCGTTGCCCATGCCGCGGGCTTTATCGCCTGTGCTGCTCATGGCAAATCTCCGACATTGATGGGTTCGGAGCAGTGGATTGGCGGGGCCGGGAAAGGTTTCATTCACCCGGCGAAGGGAGAGGGACAAGGATGCGTGCGCGCCCAGATCACTGTAGGGCCGGCTTATGCCGGCCGACGGGTGGTCGGTACTGCCGAGCGGGGTCCGGCTCCGCTGGCCGGCGTAAAGCCGGCCCTACAGAAAAGCGGCCCGCTCAGGGCTTGTGCGGGCGCGCCAGGAATTCGTGGGACTGCATCTCCAGCAGACGGCTCAGGGTGCGCTGGAATTCGAATTCCAGGCGCCCGCCGGTGTAGAGATCCTTGAGTTCCACTTCGGCGGAGAGGATCAGCTTGACGTTGCGGTCGTAGAACTCGTCCACCAGGTTGATGAAACGCCGCGCCATGTCGTCCTTCTGGGCGTTCATCTGTTCGATGTTGGAAATCAGTACCGCCTCGAAGATCTTGCCCAGTTCGATGTAGTCGTTCTGGCTGCGCGGGCCGTCGCAGATGGCGCGGAAATCGAACCAGGCGATGTCGTTGGCCACCTTGCGCGCGCGGATCTCGCGGTTCTCGATGATCAGCGCCTCGTTCTCCAGCACCGTGCAGTTCTCGGTGAGCAGGCTCTTGAAGCTCTTTTCCAGGCTCTGCTCGGCCTCGGCGTCCAGCGGCCAGTGGTACAGCTCGGCCTGCTCCAGGGCGCGCAGGCGGTAGTCGATGCCGCTGTCGACGTTGACGATCTCGGTGTGCTGCTTGAGCAGGGCGATGGCCGGCAGGAAGCGCGCGCGCTGCAGGCCGCCGCGATAGAGCTGCGCCGGCGGTGTGTTGGACGTGGTCACCAGCACCACGTCGTGGGCAAACAAGGCCTCGAGCAGGTTGGCGAGGATCATCGCATCGCCGATGTCGTTGACCAGGAACTCGTCCAGGCACAGCACCCGGCAGCGCCCGGCCAGCTCGGCGGCGACGATGCGCAGTGGGTCCTGGCGCTCGCCAAGTGCGCGCAGGG
>DATJDB010000083.1:0-5543 GCA_035497635.1 Pseudomonas sp.
CGCAGGCCGATAAGCAGGTGCGATTCCTCACGCCAATCGAAAGGCGCCGAACGACGCTTTTCGTAGCTATAGGGATCATGGGCGTTATCTATGCCTGCTTGATTCTGGTTACATGGAATCTACCTTTCGTTATCAGACTGCTTCTTGCTCAATAACACAGATAGTCTTTAAATCTAATTCAAAGCGTGCGATGTGGCAGCGTGCTCGTCTCGGCGCCCAGCCTGCAGGAGGCGCTTCCTCCGGCAGAAGCCTTCATAAACTTCGAGGAGGAAAGATGGTGGGTTTACCAGGTTTATTCTCCTCTAACCGCTGTAGCGGATAATGCTAAAAATTCTCACCAAAGGGAGGAAATACGAGTGGGCTGCGGCCCGGAAAAAATAAATATTTCCATTTTTTGGGGTTAAGCGTTCTCCGATGGTGCAGAAATTTCCTCCAACTCGAGTCGTTGTCTTTTTTTGCGAATCAGAAGGAATTTCGCTCCACAGCCATAGACAAAGAAGATAAATGCAAAAAACAGAGAGGTCCCAAATAATCCAGCGGCTGGTATGGCATTCTCGGTAGGATTAACGGCCAGAAATACAGCAACTGCAGCTGTCAGCGCAGTCATGCTACTACCGAAGAGGTAAATGGTTCGGGGGAGCTCGTTGATTACCTCGGTCGCGATTTTTTCGACAAAACGAGACGGTGCCATCTCCCTAATTATGAAAAGAAGTCCTAAGACGAACGTGGCTGAGAATAGTGTTAACCAGAACTCTCGAAATGTTAGCGCGTTAACCTTGCTGCTGACGAAGCTAGAAAGCCTCTCTTCGCTTTGCATCATGTCGGAAATGAAATAGGCAACAAGAAATATAATTAGTACTTGCGAAAGGAAAACGCACAACTCAGTGAGGTAGAACGTCATGCTTTCGGTTTGTTGCTTTACTTTTTTTTCCATGAAAACACCCTAAATGCAGCGGCTTGAAGCATCCGCTGCATTTTTTATATCTGCTAGCGATTGGGATAGGGGTCCTGTGGAGCATCACCTCGTCCACTCAGAATATGCCAGCAGTGTTTGGTGTGAGTAGACTGATTGCGTTTAGGGCAGGGAGGTAGGGAGGTTTTTGACTGATTGGAATATTCATATCCGCAGTCTCCGCACTTGTAGGTGCCTGCAGAGACGTCACTTCCATAGGGAACGCATTGTTTTTGAACCATTTTATTATCCTTGTTTTGATAGCTTCGGTTTTAATGAATTGTTAGACAGCGGCTCCCAAGAGCTTGCCCTTGATTGTGATCTTGAGTTTCGGCTGCCCTATCACTTGGCCTTGGGCTAAAAATCCATGGGTGCCAGAAGCACTGCCAATGCCCGAGGAAAAAGCAACATGGTAGATACCATTTAACATCACACCTCCTGTGGCTGGTTCTGCCTTAATTAAAGATCGGCTTCAAAAGCTGAAAATTTTTGGCCAGACGCTGGAGATCAATCGCGCCCGTCTGTGGGCGTCGACTGAATTGAGTTAGTAGTCTTACGGCTTTTGCTTTATCCAGTCAGCGTACTTCCCAGCCCATTCATCCACTGCTTTTTCATCGATATAATCCAGCAGACGATCTACAAGGTCTTCATTGTTTGGCAAATCAGCATCGCTTACACCCTTATCTCTAAGCTTTTCGTAGATTGGCTTCAGCACCTCTCGAAGGGCTTCTGCATCAATCGAGCGATCTTTCGTGATCGAGCCTTTTACTCTCCCCATCTTTGTTCTCCTTTACTTGGTGGTGAAAGACTAGCGGTCAGCGTAATCGTCGGACAACGGAGCGCAGCGAATATGTGGTTGACTGGTTTATTTTTACAAAGTATCTCGAACCATCTTTTTACCTGGCGCGCTTCCAAACGCAGTAGGACCCGCTCCGTGAATTGCATGTACGCAGGCGACCGCTACCTCGTGGAAGCGCGAACGCACAAGAAATGAATGTAGTGAGCGCAGCAAGACAAGCAATCCTTTGCCAGCGGACGGTATGGCCTGAAATTATCCCGGGCAGCTTGAGCAAACAATGCGCATAAAGTCGCAGGGGAGAACCGAAGCATTCGCCTCTGGCTAAACCCTCAACCCCGTCTTCTTCAATATCCGACTACTCACCAACATCTCATCCCCCCGGCACGCCTCGCCGAGCAGCTGGCGAATCTGCGCCCGGTACGCCTCGATTTCTTCCGCGCTGCGCCCATGCACCATGGCGAACAGGTTGTAGCGCCAGCCATCGCGGCGGGGGCGACGGTAGCAGTGGCTGACGAAGGCTTGCGCGCCGAGCAGCGGGCCGACGCGGGGGAGGTGGGCGTCGTCCACGTCCCACACGGTCATGCCGTTGTGGCGGTAGCCGAGGCGGTAGTGGTTGGGCACGGCTGCGATGCGGCGGATGGCGCCGTCGGCCTGCAGCTGGCGCAGCAGGTCGAGCACGGCCTGTTCATCGAGGCCCAGCTGTTCGCCGATCCAGGCCCAGGGGTTGTCCACCAGCGGCAGGCCGGCCTGGGTGAGTTCCATCAGGCGGCGAACCAGCACCCCATCAAACCTGGAAATGCAGGCCGACATGGTAGGTCTCCTCCTTGGGCAGGTTGAGCACGGGCAGGCCGGTCAGCGCCTCGATGCGCGCGATGGTTTCGGCGATGCCTTGCGGCGTGGCGCAGCCGAGCACGAACCACATGTTCCACTGATGCTCGCGGCGGTAGTTGTGGGCGACCTCGGGCAGGCCGTCGAGAATGGCCGCCACTTCGTCGAAGCGTTCTTCCGGTACCGACAGGGCCGCCAGCGTGAAGGCGCCGCCCAGGCGGTCGATGTCGAACATGGGGCCGAAGCGGGTGAGGGTGCCGTCGTCCAGCAGGGCTTGTACGCGGGCGCGCAGGGTGGCGGCGTCGCTGTGCAGTTCCTCGGCCAGCGCGTCCCACGGGCGCGGCACCAGCGGCAGGCCCAGTTGCAGGCGATTGATCAGGCGGCGGTCGAGGTCATCCATGGGCGCGGTCCAGGGCCGGCGCGAAGCGCCCGCCGCATTGTTTGTAGGCGCGGGTGCTGAACAGCAGCTTGTGCGGCCGCTCGCCCAGGCCCAGTTCGGCGAGCAGCGCGGCGATGTGCGCGGTGACGCTGGCCCGCTCGCGGCCGTGCACCATGCAGAACAGGTTGTAGGGCCAGTGCGGCAGGCGACGCGGGCGGCGGTAGCAGAGGTTGACCCCCGGCGCGGCGGACAGCCGCGCGCCCACCGCGTCCACCTCGGTATCGGGAATGTCCAGCACCAGCATGGCGTTGGCGTGGATGCCCAGGGCGCGGTGCTTGAGCACCAGGCCGACGCGGCGGAACAGCCCGTCGCGCTGCCACTGCTGCACCTGTGCCAGCACCTGGTCTTCGGTGGCGCCGATGCGTTCGGCCAGCAGCCGATACGGACTGGCTTCCAGCGGCAGGCCTTCTTCCAGCAGGCGGCGCAGGCGCACGGCCTGCAGGTCGTCGAGCGGCGTCATGGCAGGTTCTCCAGGGAAAAACCCAGGTCGATGCGGTAGGAGTGCTCCATCGGCAAATCGAGCGGGGCCAGGCCGGTGTCCGTTTCGATCTCGGCCAGCAGACGATCCAGGCTGGCGCGGTCCGGCCCGGTGAGTACGAACCACAGGTTGTAGGCGTGTTCGCGCCGATAGTTGTGGTTGACCTCGGGGTACTGGCTGATGCGCGCGGCCACCTGTTCCAGGCGTTCCTCGGGCACCGCCAGCGCCACCAGAGTGCTGGCGCCGGCGCGACTGTGCTCGAACACCGGGCCGATGCGCGACAGCGCATCGCGCTCGCGCAGGTGACGCAGGCTGTCGAGTACCGCCTGTTCGCTGCAGCCCAGCTCTTCGGCCATCGCCCGATAGGGTTCGGCGCACAGCGGCATGCCGTGCTGGAAGCGTTCGATCAGCCGATGATCCAGGGGCTCCAGGCGGTCCATGTCACAGCCCCGTCTGGTGGGCGCGGCTGGTGAAGAAGATGCCGCTGGGGCTGTCGGCCGGCAGGCGCTGGATCAGTTCCAGGCGGTACGGATCCCAGACCTGCACCTCGTTGTTGTCACGCACCGACAGCCACAGCTGGTCGCCGCGCGCGGTGAATTCCATATGCAGGATGGCCGGGCCGGGTTCCAGGGTCTTGATGACCTGCAGGGTTTCGGTGTCGATCACCTGGATCAGGTGGTTGTCCGGGTGGGCGAAGTTGACCCAGAGCTGGCGGCCATCCGGGCGGGCCATGATGAACACCGGCTGACCGACCACGTCGATGGCGCCGACCTGTTTCCAGCTGCCGCTGTCGGCCACCAGCACGCGATGCTGGCCGATGGCGGGGAGGAACAGCCGGTCGCCGGCCACGGTCCAGCCTTCCAGGTGCGGCATCTTGTAGACCGGCAGTTTCTGCTGGCCGCGGCCGTAGCCGTCGAGGATGCGCTCGATGCCGCGCTCGGGGTGCCAGAGGTCGAGCTTGGCCAGGCCGTCCTCGCCGAACAGGCCGGCTACGTAGTAGCGGCCATCCGGGGTGAGCAGGGCGTCATAGGGTTGCTTGCCGATGTTCTCGAAGCGCGTGACCTTCGGCGTGCGGCTCTGGCTGAAGTCCAGCAGCCAGGTTTCGCCGGTGTCGAACAGGCTGTAGATGAAACCGTTGTTGGGCACGTCGGTGACGCCGACGACCCGGGAATTACGGCTGCCGTCGGGCAGCGGGGTGGCGGGAATGTCGGCCACCTGTTCCAGGGTAACGGCGTCGAAGACTTTCACGCCGCCCGGTTCGTAATTGCCGACGGCAATCAGGCTGCCGTCCTGGCTGATGGCGCCGCCGATGCTGTTGCCGCCCTGTATCACGCGCTTGACCAGGCGCTGTTCCAGCAGGTCGACCTTGCTCAGTCCGCCGTCGCGGCCGAATACATAGGCGAAGCGCTGGTCGCGGGAGAAGACCACCGAGGCGTGGGACAGGTCGCCCAGGCCCTCGATGCGTGCCAGGCTTGTCTGGCCGCTGGCTTCGATCAGTTGCAAGGTGCCGGTGGCGCGTTCAACCACCACGCCAAGGTCACCGGTGCCGCGCAACGTGGGCTGCGCGCAGGCGCAGAGAACCATGCTGGCCATGGCCAGCAGCAGGGAAGGGCGCTTCATGTCAGGGGTTTCCTTGCAGCAGTCGGTCGACTAGCCAGGTGATTTCCCGCTCGTTGAGCAGGGCGTTCCAGCCGGGCATGGCAGTGCCGGGGCGGCCATGGGTAACGGTGGCAATCAGGGAATCGCGGGGTTTGCCGGTGAGGGCCTCGGGGGTGATGGCCGGGCCGAGTCCGCCGGTGAGGCGCAGACCGTGGCAGGAGCCGCAGTCCTGCAGGAGCAGATGCTCCAGTTGGCGGGGGTCGATGGCTTCATCGGCCGCTGCCGGAGGAATTGACAGCAGGGATGTCATGCTCAGGGCGGTGATGAAACTCAACAATCGCGATCTGTTCATGACATCCCCCTGCGGTTTACTTCTTAAACGACAGGACCCACTCGGCGAGGGTCTTGGCTTCGGCGTCGGAGACGGCATTCGGCGGCATCGGGATCG
>DATJDB010000084.1:0-2946 GCA_035497635.1 Pseudomonas sp.
GAATACTGCACCGCCCGGGAAGACCTGGCGGATGCCCAGGCCGTTTGCGACAAGCTGGGCATTCACCTGCACACGGCCAATTTCGCCGCCGAGTACTGGGACAACGTGTTCGAGCACTTCCTGGCCGAATACAAGGCCGGACGCACGCCGAACCCGGACATCCTCTGCAACCGGGAAATCAAGTTCAAGGCATTCCTCGACTACGCCCTGATGCTCGGCGCCGACCTGATCGCCACCGGCCATTACGTTCGCCGCCGCGATGTCGACGGCCGCAGCGAGCTGCTCAAGGGTCTGGACCCGAACAAGGACCAGAGCTATTTCCTGCATGCCGTGGGCGGCGAACAGATCGCCCGCAGCCTGTTCCCGGTGGGTGAGCTGGAAAAACCCCTGGTGCGCGCCATCGCCGAGCAGCACGGCCTGGCCACCGCCAAGAAAAAGGACTCCACCGGCATTTGCTTTATCGGCGAACGCCGTTTCAGCGACTTCCTCAAACAGTACCTACCCGCCCAGCCCGGTGACATTGAAACCACCGACGGCCAGGTGATCGGCCGCCATCACGGCCTGATGTACCACACCATCGGCCAGCGTCAGGGGCTGGGCATCGGCGGCCTGAAGAACGCCAGCGAAGAGCCCTGGTACGTTCTGGACAAGGATCTGGAGCGCAACGTACTGGTGGTCGGCCAGGGCGAGCATCCCTGGCTGTTTTCACGCGCGCTGCGCGCCTCGGAGATCTACTGGGTCAACCCCATCGAGCTCGCCGAACCGCGCCGCCTGACGGCCAAGGTGCGCTATCGCCAACAGGATCAGGCCTGCATCCTGGAACGCATCGACGGCGGCTACCGCGCAGTGTTCGACGAGCCGCAGCGTGCCGTGACTCCTGGTCAATCCGTGGTGTTCTATGCCGGTGAAGTCTGCCTGGGTGGCGGCGTCATCGAGCAGGCCGAACCCTGGTTCTCGCGCAGTGGAGTCACCGCATGAACCGCACTCAGGAACAGCTGATTGCCCTCGGGGCCGTATTCACCGCCGCCATTCAGGTGGATCGCCTGGCCCGTACCGGTCAATGCAGCGAGGCGGCCGTCGGCTGCCTGGTCGGCAGCCTGCTGATGCGCAATCCACAATCCACCCTGGATGTGTTTGGCGGTGACGACCTCAACCTGCGCGACGGCTATAAGGCCTTGGCCAGCACGCTGGAACGCTCGCCTACCAGCCTGCCGCGCGATTCGCTGCGCTATGCCCTGACCCTGCTGGTGCTGGAGCGCCAGCTGGACAAGCGCGGCGACCTGATGGACCTGATCGGCAAGCGCCTCGGCCAGATCGAGCAGCAGGTCGAGCACTTCGGCCCGACCCACGAGAACGTGATCGCCTCCTTTGGCGCGCTGTATCAGGACACCCTTTCCACCTTTCGCCAGCGCATCCAGGTGCAGGGCGACATGCGCTACCTGCAGCAGAGCGCCAACGCCGCCAAGATTCGCGCCCTGCTGTTTGCCGGGGTGCGCGCCGCGCGTCTCTGGCGACAGCTGGGGGGCAGCCGCTGGCAACTGGTTTTCAGCCGCCGCAAGCTGCTGAAGGAGCTGTACCCGCTGTTGCGCGGCGCTTGACCCACACCCATCGCGGGCGCCATGGCTGCCGATCTTTCGGGTATGCTGTGCGCCCTGTTTTTTCTGCCCGATTGTCGAGATAACCCCATGCAGCTCTCCTCGCTCACCGCGGTTTCCCCCGTCGATGGCCGTTACGCCAGCAAGACAAACGCCCTGCGCCCGATCTTCAGCGAATTCGGCCTGATCAAAAACCGCGTCCTGGTTGAAGTGCGCTGGCTGCAGCGCCTGGCCCAGCATTCCGGCATTCCGGAAGTGGCACCCTTCTCCGCCGAAGCCAATGCGCTGCTCAACAGCCTGGCCGAGAACTTCCAGCTGGAGCATGCCGAGCGCGTCAAGGAATTCGAGCGCACCACCAACCACGACGTGAAGGCCGTGGAGTACCTGCTCAAGGAGCAGGCCAAGCAGCTGCCGGAGCTGGCCGCCGTCAACGAATTCATCCACTTTGCCTGCACCAGTGAGGACATCAACAACCTGTCCCACGCCCTGATGCTGCGCGAAGGCCGCGATACGGTACTGCTGCCGCTGATGCGCCAGATTGCCGATGCCATTCGCAATCTGGCTGTCACGTTCGCCGACGTGCCGATGCTGTCACGCACCCATGGTCAGCCGGCTTCGCCGACCACCCTGGGCAAGGAAATGGCCAACGTGGTGTACCGCCTGGAGCGCCAGATCGCACAAGCGGCCGGCGTGCCGCTGCTCGGCAAGATCAACGGCGCCGTGGGCAACTACAACGCCCACCTGTCCGCCTACCCGCAGATCGACTGGGAAGCCAACGCCCGCGAGTTCATCGAGCAGGATCTGGGCCTGAGCTGGAACCCCTATACCACGCAGATCGAACCGCACGACTACATCGCCGAGCTGTTCGATGCCATCGCCCGCTTCAACACCATTCTCATCGACTTCGACCGCGACGTGTGGGGCTACATCTCGCTGGGTTACTTCAAGCAGAAGACCGTGGCCGGCGAGATCGGCTCATCCACCATGCCGCACAAGGTCAACCCGATCGACTTCGAGAACTCCGAAGGCAACCTGGGCATCGCCAATGCGATCTTCCAGCACCTGGCCAGCAAGCTGCCGATCTCCCGCTGGCAGCGCGACCTGACGGACTCCACCGTGCTGCGCAACCTGGGTGTCGGCTTCGCCCACAGCATCATTGCCTATGAAGCCTCCCTGAAGGGCATCAGCAAGCTTGAGCTGAACGCTGCACGCATCGCCGAAGACCTGGATCACTGCTGGGAAGTCCTCGCCGAGCCGGTGCAGACCGTGATGCGCCGCTACGCGGTGGAAAACGCCTACGAGAAGCTCAAGGAGCTGACCCGCGGCAAGGGCATCAGCCCGGACGCGCTGA
>DATJDB010000085.1:0-5825 GCA_035497635.1 Pseudomonas sp.
AGCGCCGAGGTGATCAGCACCAGCAGGTTGGCGGTGTCGTCCTGGCCGGCCTGCACGGCTTCATACACGGCGATGGACAGCGTCTGGGTCTTGCCGGGAATGCTGCCGGCCACCATCAGCGTGGCGCCGAACTCGCCCAGCGCGCGGGCGAAGGCCAGCAGCACGCCGGCCATGATGCCGCGCCAGGCCAGCGGCAAGGTGACGCGAAAGAACACGCCCATCTCGGACACGCCCAGCACCCGCGCCGCCTGTTCCAGCTGGCCGTCCACCGCCTCGAAAGCCGCGCGGGCCGGCTTGAACACCAGCGGAAAGGCCACCACCGAGGCGGCAATCACCGCGCCCTGCCAGGTGAAGATCAGGTTGATGCCGAAGCTGTCATGCAGCCAGGCGCCGAAAGTACTGCGCCGGCCGAGCAGCACCAGCAGGTAGTAACCCAGCACGGTCGGCGGCATGACCATCGGCAGGGTCAGCAGGGTATCCAGCAGGTCCCGGCCGGGAAAGCGCGCACGCGCCAGCAGGTAACCCACCGCCACGCCCAGCACCAGGGTAATGGCAGTGGCCCAGCCGGCGACTTGCAGGGAGAGGATCAGGGCTGGCCAGACAGCATCCATTCGGGCTCCGCGCTCAGGGAAGGTCGAAACCGTGCCGGGCCAGGATGGCCTGGCCGGCCGGCGACAATAGGTAGTCGATGAAGCGTCCGGCCTCGGCGGCCTGTGCGCTGTCACGGGTGCGCGCCACCGGGTAGCGGATCGCCGTGTCCAGCGGCACCGAGAAGGCTACCGCGACTCGATCCGGCATCGCCCGGGCATCGGTGGCATACACGAAGCCGGCCGCCACCTCGCCGCGCGCCACGTAGTCCAGCGCCTGACGCACGCTCTGGGTGTGAATCATCTTGTCCTGCAGCGCCGGCCGCAAGGCGGCCGCTTCCAGGGCGCGCATGGCGTAACGACCGGCCGGCACGCTGGCCGGGTTGCCGAGCGCAAACCGCTCGACGCCGGGTTGGGCGAGATCGGCGAGCTGGGCCAGGCGCAGCGTGCTGTCGCGCGGCACCACCAGCACCAATGCGTTGCGGGCGAAATCCCGTCGGCTGACGGCATCGATCAGATCCCGGCCGGCGGCCTGGTCCATGGTTTCCTGGTCGGCGGAGGCGAACACATCCACCGGCGCGCCCTTGGCGATCTGCTGCTGCAGGGCGCCGGAGCCGCCAAAATTGAGCAGCACGCGAACCTCGGGATGCAGACCCTGGTAACCCTGGGCGATGTCACGGAAGGCGCCGGTCAGGCTGGCGGCGGCGGAGACCGTCAGCTCGGCCGCCAACACCCCGCCGGAGAACCCCGGCAGGAGGCAGAGAAGTAGAAGGACCAGCGACTTGGGCATGCGGCACTCCAGGCAGGCCGAGATGGAAGCACGTCGAAAACCATAGGCCGCCCTGCCCCGTCTGGCGCTGATCTTCATCAAGACCCGGGCGTCAGCGCCCCGGCCGCGAGGCAAACAGCAGCCCGCCGAAGATCAGCGCGCCGCCCACCCAATGGAATACCTGCAGGGTTTCGCCCAGCAGCAGGTAGGCCAGGATCGCGGCGAACACCGGCATGGTGTACAGCGCCAGCGAGGCCTTGGCGGCGCCGAGGATCTTCACACCCTGGTTCCAGGTGAGGTAGGCGATCAGCGAAGCCGGAATGGCGGTGTAAAGGATTGCCCCCAGGGTGCGGGTATTCAGATCGAAGCCGCCGACCTGGCTGAATTCCACCAGATAGAACGGCAGGATCACCAGCACGCCAATCGTCACGAACGCACCCAGCAACGCCAGCGGCGGCAGCGGCAGACGCGGCGCCCACAGGCGCAGCAGCACGGTGTACAGCGCCCAGGCCAGCACGGCGAGGATCATCACCAGATCGCCCGGGTTGAAGGTCATGCCCAGCAGGTTTTCCAGGCTGGCCTGGGTAATCAGCACCAGCAACCCCGCCACGGCGATGCCCATGCCCAGCCAGGCCCGGCGCCTGGGCCACTCCTTGAGCAACAGGCCGGCGAACAGAAAGGTGGCCAGCGGAATGCAGGTGTTGAGCAGCGTGATGTTGATGGCCGTGGTGCTGGTTGCCGCCGTATAGAGCAGCGAGTTGTAGGCAGCGATGCCCAGCGCGGCAATCACCAGCAGGCGCCAGCCCGCATTGCGCAGGGTTTGGCGATGACGCCACAGCGTACCGGCGACGAATGGCAGCAGGATGCACAGCGCCACGACCCAGCGCCAGAACGACAGGGAGATCGGCGGAATTTCCCCGGCGATGGCGCGCCCGACCAGGGCGTTGCCCGCCCACAGCAGGCTGGAAAGCAGCAGGCCACCGGCGGCCCAGAGATGAGAAGTAGGCATGCGGATCACAACATAAACAACGAGGCGCGCACCTTACGGAAGCGCGTCAACGGTTGGCAAGGCGCGCCTCAGCGCGCCTTGTAGATGATGCCGGGGCTGCACTGCACCATCTGGTACAGGTCGGAGAGCCCATTGAGCGCTTCCGAAGCCCCGAGGAACAGGTAGCCGCCCGGTTTGAGGGTGGCGTGGATGCGGGTCAGGATGTCGCGCTTGATGTCGGCGGAGAAATAGATCAGCACGTTGCGGCAGAACACGATGTCGAACTTGCCCAGCGAGGCATAGCTGTCCAGCAGGTTCAGGGCGCGCAGCTCGACACGGTTGCGGATGGCAGGCTTGATCGACCATTGCCCCGGCGCCACCTGATCGAAGTAGCGTTCACGGCGTTCCGGCGACAGGCCGCGCGCCATGGCCAGTCCGTCATAGACTCCGGCACGGCAGGCCGTCAGCATCGCTCCGGACAGCTCGGTGGCGATGATCTGCGAGCCCATGCGCAGCATGCCGGGATTGGCGCGCTCGAATTCGTCGATGGTCATCGACAGCGAATAGGGTTCCTGACCCGACGAGCAGGCCGCCGACCAGATGCGTGGACGCAGCGTCGGCGTGGCCTTGAGCAGCTCCGGCAACACCCGGTTCTTGAGCACCTCGAAGGGATAGGCATCGCGGAACCACAGCGTTTCGTTGGTGGTCATCGCGTCCACCACTTCTTCGCGCAGGCCGCTGCGGGGCTGTGCCTGAATGCGTTGCACCAGTTCGGTAAGCGACTTGATGCTGCGCTGTTCCATCAGCCGGTTAAGGCGACTGGAAACCAGGTACTGCTTGTTGCTGCCCAATTGAATGCCGCTGGTCTTTTCGAGGAAATCCCGGAACAGCTCGAAATCCAAATTACCTGAAGACACCTAACCCGCCTTAACCATAAATAAGTACGCCGAGCCTGCAAGAGCAGCCATCAGCTTCGCGCTTCGATTCGGGTGATCACCCGGTCGGCCAGCTCATCCGGACGGAACTTGGAGAGGAAATCGTCCGCCCCCACCTTCTGCACCATGGCCTGGTTGAACACGCCGGAAAGCGAGGTGTGCAGCAGCACATGCAAGCCCTGCATGCGCGAGTCCTGGCGAATCTCGGCGGTCAGAGTGTACCCGTCCATCTCCGGCATTTCGATATCGGAGATGACCATCAGCAGTTCCTCCGCGGGGCGACGCCCTTCGTCGGCCATCTTCTGCAGGTACTGCAGCGCCTGGCGGCCATCGTTCAGCGCGGTCACCTCGACGCCGACGCCTTCCAGGCAGCGCATGATCTGCTTGCGCGCCACCGAGGAATCGTCGACCACCAGCACATGCTTGCTGAGCGCCTTGGCCTGGATCTCCGCCGACACCGGCTGTTCGAGCTGGGTGCGGCTGGGCACCGTCTCGGCGAGGATCTTCTCGACGTCGATGATCTCCACCAGCACGTTGTCCACGCGGGTCACCGCCGTCAGGTAATGCTCGCGGCCGGTGCCCTTGGGCGGCTGGTGGATCTCGTCCCAGTACAGGTTGACGATGCGTTCCACCGAACTCACCAGGAAACCCAGCACCCGGGTGTTGTACTCGGCGATGATCACGAAGCTGTTCTGCCGGTCGGTCAGCGGGCGGCGCCCAGTGGCCAGGGCCATGTCCAGAATCGGGATGGTGCCGCCGCGGATGTTGGCCACCCCGCACACCACGCTGCTCGACTTGGGCATGTTGCTCAGTCGCGGGCAGGGCAGGATTTCCTTGACCTTGAAAACGTTGATGCCGTACAGCTGCGGGCCGTTCAGCCGGAACAGCAGCAGCTCCAGTCGGTTCTGTCCGACCAGCTGAGTCCGTTGGTTTACCGAATCCAGTACACCGGCCATGCCGGACTCCTTCTTGAAATTGACCTGAACACCGGGCCTTTGCCCGGTCGGGTGCGCCGGCACATCCCTTGCTACCTGACGGACATGACCCTGATGACGACAGTTTTCCGACGCCTGCGTGGCTCACTCGCCACTCTGGCTGCCCTCGGCGCCCTGCAAGCCTCCGGCGTCGCCATCGCGGCGGCGCAAACCTTACCTGAGCAGCTTATCGGCGCCACCGAGGCTTTTCTTGAGGAACAGGTCGCCAACTATTTGCAACGGGCCGGTATTGCCGGGCGCCACGAGATCCAGGTCAACCGCCTCGACTCGCGTCTGCGCATGCCGGCCTGCGACCAGCCGCTGGTCGCCAGCCTGGAAAGCCCGGCCCAGCCGGTGGGCCGCGTTACCGTGCGGGTCGGTTGCCAGGGCAGCTCGGCCTGGAGTCTGTTCGTGCCGGCGCAGGTCCGCCTGTACCGCCAGGTGGTGGTCGCCCAGCGCCCGCTGGCGCGCGGCGCCATCCTCGCCGCGCAGGACATCGACTGGCGCGAGCGCGACGTCGGCACCCTGAGCCAGGGCTACCTGACCGAACCCGATCAGGCGCTGGGCAGCAAACTGACCCGCCCGGTGAGCATCGATCAGGTACTCACCCCCAACCATCTGGAGCGCGCGCCAGTGGTCAGCAAGGGCGATCATGTGGTAATCAGTGCCGGCGGCACGGCGCTGTCCGTGCGCATGCCGGGCGAAGCCCTGACAGAAGGCGCAGTCGGCCAGCAGATACGGGTGCGCAACCTCAGCTCGCAACGGGTCATCCGGGCGCGCATCACGGGCCCCGGACAGGTGGTAGTCGACCTTTAGCCCGAAACTCGTCGGAAACTGTGCGCCGAAACGCAAAAACCCGACCACGGGCGTTAAAGTTCTGACGCGAACGGCCGAAACTAGTGGCATGCGTCCACTGCTCCGTTCGAGGTAGCACATCATGGTTATCGATTTCCAACGGCCGAACAGCGCCTCCGCGCCGGCCGGCGTTCCCCGTTCCACCGCCGCGCAGCCCAGCGCCCCGATCAACGAAACCGCCAATGTCGCGCCTGCGGCCGAAAGCGGCGAATCCGTGCGCTTCAGCGCGGAAGTTCAGCAGCTGCAGCAGATCAGCGACCAACTGCGCGAACAGCCCGAAGTCGACGCCGCACGCGTCGAGCGCCTGCGTCAGTCCATCGCCGATGGCAGCTACCAGGTGGACAGTCAGCGCCTGGCCGGCAAGCTGCTCGCCTTCGAAGCGCAGCGCTGACACGCCTCACCGGGAGTAGCGGACGCCACGTATTCCTGAGGTGCTCATGCCCGTCGCCCAACTTCTGAACAGCTTTCGCGAAGAAATCGAGCAGGCTCAGCGCCTGCTCGAGCTTTTGGAAAGCGAACATCACGCGCTCTGCCAGTGCGAGCTCGCCGTACTGGAAAGTCTGCTCGGCGAAAAGACCCAACTGCTCGACGAACTGGATCGCCAACGCCGCCAGCGCAGCGAACTATTGCATGCCAGCGGCCTGAGCGCCGATCGCGCCGGCCTGGAAAACCTTGCCGCGCGCTCCGCCGATGGCGAAGCCCTGCTGCAGGCCGCCA
>DATJDB010000086.1:0-1685 GCA_035497635.1 Pseudomonas sp.
TCTGGCGGAGAGAGTGGGATTGTTCGGCTCATCCTGAGCCTCACCCCTCCGCGCTGCGCGCTACGGGGCCAGCCTGCGGCTGTCCGAATTCGTTCCAGACGAATTCGTCGAACTCGGGTGGGGTCTTACCCAGTCTTCACCATCAGAAAAGTAAAACGCTTTACTCGGGGGCGTTTCGCTTTTCTGGCGGAGAGAGTGGGATTCGAACCCACGGTAGTGTTACCACTACGGCAGTTTTCAAGACTGCTGCCTTAAACCGCTCGGCCATCTCTCCATAAACTTTTGTCTGCGGCAAGGCGCGCGTGGCGCGCCATTACGGCAGTTTTGTTCCGGGCATCCTGCCCTTCACCCCTTCGGGGCCAGCGGCTGCGCCGCTGTCCGCTTCGGCTTCCTGCCTACGCGTCAAGACCGCTGCCTTAAACCACTCGGCCATCTCTCCAAACTTTTCGAACTCAGCATCCGTTCGCCCTGAGCGTAGTGCAGCGGAGTCGAAGGGCTGTCCTTCCACTTCGGCCCTTCGGGCCTACGCTCAGGACGAACGGCTCTGTATGCAGGGCCGCAATCCTATCAGGAACCTTTCGGCGGTTGGTTGCTGCTGCCCTTCTTCGACAGCGCCACCAGGCACCCCACCAAAATCGCCACCGGAACCAGCGCGCCCAGCAGCGGCACCAGCAAGATCGGTTCGCGGATCAGCATGGGCACCAGTTGGGTGGCGGCGGCGAAGGTGACGATGGCGAGGCGCCAGCGGCGGCTGTGGCGGGCGAGCCAGAAGCTGGCGAGGACGAGCGGTAGCGCGATGACGGAGAGGTCGAGGTCGAGGGTGGGCAGGTGCCAGACGTCGGCGAAGCCGAGGCGCATGCCGATCACGGTGGCCAGCACGGCCAGCAGGAAGAAGCTGGTGTAGAACTCCACCCTGGTCCAGCTTCCTCTTGCCGCGGGCGCGTTCATGCGATGCGGTCCAGGCCGGCCATGTAGGGGCGCAGCGCTTCGGGGATGGTGATGGAGCCGTCGTCGTTCTGGTTGTTTTCCATCACCGCGATCAGGGTGCGGCCGATGGCCAGGCCGGAGCCGTTCAAGGTGTGCACGAGTTCGGGCTTGCCGGTGTCAGTGTTGCGTACGCGGGCCTGTAGGCGGCGGGCCTGGAAGTCTTCGCAGTTGGAGCAGCTGGATATTTCGCGGTAGGTCTGTTGGCTGGGCAGCCACACTTCGAGGTCGTAGGTCTTGGTGGCGCCGAAACCCATGTCGCCGGTGCACAGCAGCAGCTTGCGGTAGGGCAAGTTGAGTTTCTGCAGCACGGCCTCGGCGTGGCCCACCATTTCTTCCAGTTGCACGTAGGACTCGCCGGCGCGGGCGATGTGCACCATCTCGACTTTTTCGAACTGGTGCTGGCGGATCATGCCGCGGGTGTCGCGGCCGTAGCTGCCCGCTTCGGCGCGGAAGCACAGCGTGTGCGCGGTCATGCGCAGCGGCAGCGCGTCGGCGTCCTGGATGGTGTCGCGCACCAGGTTGGTCAGCGAGACTTCGGCGGTGGGGATCAGGTAGCGCTTCGTTTCGCCCACTTCGGTGGCGAACAGGTCTTCCTCGAATTTCGGCAACTGGCCGGTGCCCTGCATGCTGTCGGCGTTGACGATCACCGGCACGTTGCATTCGAGGTAGCCGTGCTCGGCGGTGTGCAGGTCGAGCAT
>DATJDB010000087.1:0-2091 GCA_035497635.1 Pseudomonas sp.
CTTCTGGGCCTCGGCGCTGTCCTTGGTCTGCTCCACTACCTGCACCCAGCCATCGATAGTTTTATCCAGGTTATTGCCATTGCGCTGCATGGCCTCGGCGAACTGGTCGCGGAACAGCTTGCCGATGTTGATTCCGTTGATGATCACATTGCGCAGCAGCCAGGCATCACCCTGTTTGACCATGGTGTAGGACAGTGGATAGACCGCGCCGTTCTGACCGATGACCTCCATGCCGACGCTGGCACGATCCGACTCGCTCTGGCGTTGGGGCAGGATGCGGATGCCCTGGTTGTCGTATTCGAGCAGCGCATTGCCGTAGAACTGCATCAGGCCGCGCTTGAAGTTGTCCTCGAAGCGCTGCATCTGCGCCTCGCTGGCCTGGCGGGAGTACTTGACGGTCATGATGCTGCGCGAAATACCGCGCACATCTACCACCGGGCCGAGAATATCGTTCAGCGACTGATAGAAGGCTTCGCGATCGGTGCGATAGCGCACCTTGTTGGTTTTGAGATCGTCCAGCATGCGCTCGACGCTCTGTTCCACCACCTGCTGGGCAGACGGTGCGGCGGCGGCCAGCAGGGGCAGGCCAAGCAGCAGGGCCAGGAAAGTGTGCCGTACGGCGGTCAGCAGAACAGTCATCATTGCCCCTCTTTGTTCACGGTATTGAGCAGGAACTTGCCGATCAATTCTTCCAGCACCAGGGCGGACTGGGTATCACGGATCTCGCCGCCCTCGCCCAGCACCTCTTCCTCACCGCCGACGCTGATACCGATGTACTTCTCACCCAGTAGACCAGCGGTGAGGATCGAAGCGGTGGAGTCGGTCGGCAAATTGTCCACGGCGCTGTCCACTTCCAGGGTTACCCGGCCGGTGTAGCGATCCTTGTCCAGGTCGACGGCAATCACCTTGCCGATGGTCACACCGGCCATCGTCACCTTGGAACGCGGTGTCAGCCCGGCGACATTGTCGAAATGAGCATAAAGCCGGTAGGCATCGCTCGACCCGACGGTCGACAGACCGCTGACCCGCAGGGCGAGCAGCAGCAGGGCGAGCAGGCCGGCGAGCAGGAACAGGCCCACGCCGATTTCCAGAGTGCGGCTTTGCATCAGAAGTCTCCAAACATCAGGGCAGTCAGAATGAAGTCGAGGCCGAGCACGGCCAGCGAGGCGTAAACAACGGTACGGGTAGTGGCGCGGCTGATGCCTTCGGAGGTCGGCTCGCAGTCATAGCCCTGGAACACGGCGATCCAGGTGACCACGAAGGCGAACACCACGCTCTTGATGACGCCATTCACGACGTCCTCCATGAAGCGCACGCTGTTCTGCATGTTGCCCCAGTAGGAACCGTCGTAGACGCCCAGCCAGTCCACAGCGACCATGGCGCCGCCCCAGATGCCGACCACGCTGAAAATCGCCGCCAGCAGGGGCATGGAAATGAAGCCGGCCCACAGACGCGGCAGGACGACATACTTGAGCGGATCGACACCGATCATCTCGAAGCTGGACAGCTGCTCGGTGGATTTCATGTTGCCGATCTCGGCGGTCAGCGCCGAACCGGCGCGTCCGGCGAACAGCAGTGCGGTCACTACCGGCCCCAGCTCACGCAGCAGGGTCAGCGCAACCATCTGACCGACAGCCTGTTCGGAGCCGAAGTCACTGAGGATGTTGAAGCCCTGCAGCGCCAGCACCATGCCAATGAAGATGCCGGACACCACGATGATCGGCAGCGACAGCACACCGACGAAATACAGCTGTTTGATCAGCAACTGGAAGCCGTTACCCAGCCCGCTGCGACCCACCAGTACATGGAACAGGAAAATGGTCGAGCGACCCAGGGCCTGGCTGACATCCAGGCCGGCCTTGCCAAGCAGGCGGACACGTTCAAGGGGAGACTTGGTGTGCATCAGCGACTTCCCAGCAGGTCGACGCGGTAATCCGCCGCCGGATAATGAAAGGGCACCGGGCCGTCCGGAGTGCCCTGCATGAACTGGCGCACCCGCGGATCATCGGAGTTCATCAGCTCGTCGGGCGCACCCTGCCCCAGCACCTTGCCATCGCCGACCACGTACAGGTAGTCGGCGATGCTGGCGAC
>DATJDB010000088.1:0-19190 GCA_035497635.1 Pseudomonas sp.
CCCCGCTGGCCGGCGTAAAGCCGGCCCCACAAGATCGCTCTGTGCCTAACGCGAAGTTGCCTGCCGATACAGCGGCATCACTTTGGGAATGGTGGCGCGCAGGTTGCTCATGCGGGTGTTGGACGAGGGGTGGGTGCTCATGAACTCCGGTGGCGCACCGTTGCCGGCCTGCGCCATCTTCTCCCACAGGCTGATGGCCGCGTTGGGGTCATAGCCGGCCCGGGCGGCCAGTTCCAGGCCGATCAGATCCGCCTCGTTCTCGTTGCCCCGGCTGTTGGGCAGGGTCATCAGGTACTCGACACCCATATTGGCCATCTGCAAGCCGCCCGGCCCCACACCCAGCGCGGCGCCGAGCTGGGTGGCCAGTTCCACGCCATAGGCCTTGGACAGCGCTTCGCGGCTGTGCTCGCGCAGCGCATGGGCGATCTCGTGGCCGATCACCGCGGCCAGCTCATCATCGGTCAGCTTCAACTGCTCGATCAGCCCGGTGTAGACCATGATCTTGCCGCCCGGCCCGCAGTTGGCGTTCAGCTCCTTGCTGTCGATTAGGCTCACTTCCCACGGCCACTGGGCGGCATCCGGGCGGAACACCGGCGCCTGGGTGATCAGCCGCCCGGAGATGGTCTGCACCCGCCGCGCATCGGTGCTGCCCTTCTCCAGCACGCCCGCGCCGGCGGCCTGACTGATGACCTGCTGGTACGACTGCGCGTACATCTGGTTGACCTGCTCGGTCGACAGCATGCTGAACATGTACTGCGTGCGATCGACGCCCACGGCGCCGCCGCTGGTGGTGTTCACCGCCTGGCAGCCGGCAAGCAGCACGCAAGCCAGCAGCGTGGTCGAAAACGAGGGGAGCTTCATCGGTCATTCCTGCCCAGTGATGCCCGATAAGCCTAGGTCGATCCGGCACGGAGCGACAACCCGCCGGCCGGATGACTCGTCGACCATACTCATCGCCAGGTCGAACTGCCGGAGAACCGCCATGCGCTGGAAACGTGCCCGTCGTAGCGACAACGTGGTGGATGCCCGCGGCGGCGGGCGCGGCTTGCGCATCGGTGGCGGGCTGGGTCTGGGCGGCATCGCCATCGTGGTGGTGCTCAGCCTGATGATGGGCCAGGACCCGCTGCAGATCCTCGGCCAACTGGCCGGCCAGTCCGGAACCTCCAGCGGTGTACAGCAGGCGCCACCGGCAAGCGATGACCCGCACAGCCAGTTCGTACGCGCCGTACTGGGCGACACGGAGGATACCTGGGACGCGCTGTTTGCCCAGGGCGGCGGCCAGTATCAGCAGCCGCGCCTGGTGCTGTTCAGTGGCGGGGTGAATTCGGCCTGCGGCTTCGCCTCGTCTGCGGTCGGCCCGTTCTACTGCCCGGCCGACCGTCAGGTGTATCTCGACTTGCAGTTCTTCGCCGAACTGGAACAGCGCTTCGATGCCGCTGGCGATTTCGCCCAGGCGTATGTGATTGCCCATGAGGTGGGTCATCACGTGCAGACGCTGCTGGGCATTTCCGGTCAGGTCGATGCCGCGCGCCAGCGTGGCGAACCCATGGAAGGTGCCGAGGGTCTGCTGGTGCGCCAGGAATTGCAGGCCGATTGCCTGGCCGGCGTCTGGGCGCATCATGCGCAACGGCGCCTGGACTGGATGGAGGAAGGCGATCTGGAAGAGGCGCTGAATGCCGCCACGGCGATCGGCGACGATCGCCTGCAGAAACGCACACGCGGACAGGTGGTGCCGGACTCCTTCACCCACGGCTCGTCCGCACAACGGGTGCGCTGGTTCCGCGCCGGCTTCGACGGCGGCGAAGCCGGCGGATGCGATACGTTTCAGGCGGCGCGGTTGTAGAAGGCCACGGTAGAAGCGGCTTTAGCGCAATTCAGCATCGCGACGAAAGCATCGCGGCTGAAGCCGCTCCCCCAACCTCTCTTACCGACAAACCGGGGGTTACACCAGCCAGCCGTGCAATTCGGCGCAGTCGCGGGCGTGCCAGTCAGCCAGCTCCGGCCAGGGGTTTTCCGGCAGGTTGACCAGCACGCTGCGCGCGCCGGCGGCCTTGGCGCACTCCAGGTCGAAGCGAAAATCACCGATCATCACCAGGCGCTGGACCGGCACGTCCCAGTGGGCGGCCAGTTGCAGCAGTCCGCCGGGGTCCGGCTTGGGTGGCGCCTCGTCGCGACCGAGGATGTCTTCCGTGCGAAAGCAGTCGCCCAGGCCGATGCATTCGAGGGTCAGCAGCGCCAGTTCGTGGGCATTGCGGGTCAGCACCCCCAGGCGCACGCCCTGCGCGCACAGATGGCGCACCAGCGCCACCGCGCCCGGTGCGGGCCGTGAAAGCTGCGCCAGCTCACGCTCGTGCGCCAGCAGCCAGGCGCGCTTGTCGCGCGCCTGCTCGACCGGCAGCGCGGCCAGGTGGGCAAGGATGTCGTGCTCGGCGGGGATGTCCAGCGCACGGCGAATCGCCGCGAAGTCATGCACGGCGACGGTCAGCGTGCCGTCCATGTCGAACACCCAGTGCCGGATGTCGCGCAGCTTCATGCCTGACTCTCCCGGCGGCGAATCAGGCCTTCCTGGGCCACCGAGGCCACCAGTTCGCCGTCGCGGGTGAAGATGCTGCCGCGGCTGAAGCCGCGCGCGCCACCGCTCCAGGGGCTTTCCTGCACGTACAGTTGCCAGTCGCCCATATTCAGGTCGCGATGGAACCACAGCGCATGATCGAGACTGGCCACCTGCATGTCCGGCTGCCAGAAGGTGGCGCCGTGCGGGCGCAACGAGGCGGTCAGCAGACCGAAATCCGAGGCGTAGGCCAGCAGGTACTTGTGCAGCGCGGGATTGTTCGGCAGCCGGCCATCGGCGCGGAACCAGTAATAGCGCAGCGGCTCGCCCGGTTGCGGATGGAAGGGGTCGCCGGCATCCACCAGGCGGATCTCGATCGGCTTGGCGCAGAGGATCTTTTCCCGCATGGGCTGGGGAATCCAGTCGGCGTGGCGACTGAACAGCTCCACCTCGGTGGGCAGGTTTTCCGGGCCTTCCACCTGGGGCATGGTCAGTTGGTGCTCAAAGCCGCTTTCCTCGGTATGGAAAGAAACGCTGCAAAAGAAGATGGTCTTGCCGCGCTGCACGGCGGTGACGCGCCGGGTATTGAAGCTGCCGCCATCACGCATGCGCTCGACCTGATAGACCACCGGCAGCGAGGCATCCCCGGGGCGCAGGAAGTAACCGTGCTGGGAATGCACGCGGCGATCCGGACCGACAGTCTGACTGGCCGCAGACAGGGCCTGGCCAAGTACCTGGCCACCGAACAGCTGGGGAAAGCCCAGATCCTGACTGGCGCCGCGAAACAGATTTTCCTCGATGGATTCCAGGCTCAGCAAAGCCACCAGTTCATCCAGCATCTGATTCATGAATGTCCTCGACAAGGCACACCGGGCATCCCCCGGCTCGTGTAAGTGTTCAGCCGCGCAGGGCGCTGGCCAGTTCGGCCAGCCAGGGCTCGGCATCCAGCTCCGGGGTTACCGTCTCGCTGGAATCCAGGCGCAGCATCGGCAGCACCTCGCGGATGCCCAGCTCGGCGTACAGCTCGCGGATCTGTTCGCCGCCGCCGCAGAAGGTGTCGCCATAGCTGGAATCGCCCAGGCCGATCACTGCGCCCGGCAGGCCATACCAGGCCGGCGGCTGGTCGCGCAGGGTAGCGTGCATCGCTTGAAGGTTATCGGGCAGGTCGCCCATGCCGGTGGTGGAGGTGACCACCAGCAGCGCCTCGGGCGCCCAGGCGATCAGCTCGGCCAGCGCGCCACGCGGCTGATAGCGGGTTTCGAAGCCGGCCTGCTGCAACTGCTGCTCGGCGTGACGGGCGACTTCCTCGGCAGTGCCATAAACACTACCGCTCAGAATCGCGATCTTCATGAAAAACTCCGACGTTGCTGCTCAAGAATCGCGGCATTATGCCGCAAAACCGATATCCAGCCGGGAGTTGCGTAAATGGGAACCGCTTATCGGAAGAAACCGGACCGTTTGCAACAAACGGCGAATAACCGAGTCCTACAATCGGTTACCGCTTCGCTTCGAGATTTACCCATGCGCAACGAGCCGCTGCTGACCCGCGATGAACTGACTTTCCTGCAGGAACTGCTGGACGAGCCCGCAACCGAGACGTCCAGCCGATTGACGCTCGATAGCAGCCCCGCCATCAATGCGCTGCTGGCCAGCCTGGGAGCGAACGCCACCCTCTCAGTGGAAGCCCTGGTCAACGGCCAGCGTCTGAGCTTCCCGCTGCGCCTGAGCCGCGACGAGCCGCAAGCCTTGCAGTTGCAACTGGACGCTCCGCAAATCTTCGAAAAAGG
The DNA here is from genome assembly GCA_035497635.1 of Pseudomonas sp. Classification (GTDB taxonomy): domain Bacteria; phylum Pseudomonadota; class Gammaproteobacteria; order Pseudomonadales; family Pseudomonadaceae; genus Serpens. The sequence goes on from DATJDB010000088.1 coordinate 4,339, forward strand.
CCTGGTCGAACGCCCGTGGCGCGCCAACCTGGCCAAGCCGCTGGCGCTGGTGGATCGCGCCGGCGCAGCCAGCGGCCTGTCGGTGCGTCAGCTATCGCTGAACGGCGCGCTGGTGGCCGGCGACTCGCTGCCGAGCAACTTCACCCTGTGGATGGTGCTGCCGGACAATTCCACCCTGTCGCTGCGCGGCAAGCAGGTGCGGGTAATCAAGGATGGGCTGGCTGCTTACCGCATCACGCCTCTGCAGGGCAAAGGCCTGTCGCGCCTGAAGGATCTGCTGGTCAAGCTGCACAACGAGGCGCAGGCACACTGATCCCGCCCCGTTCCGGTGCAGGCCAGCCCATTCCCGCGCCAACCCATGGGAGCGAATTCATTCGCGAGCTGCCCGGCTCGTAGCATCCACTCAACCCCCACAAGAGCGCTTGCATTACGGCTTGCAGCTTGCATGATTGCGCCCCGAGCGCGCCCCGCCACCCCTGGGGCGCGTGACCGTATCCGCCCTACCCGGGCGGTCATCGCAAGGAGTCGCAGGATGCCTACCCCACCCATGACCCTGTTGGTCGCTCGCCGCGTCGAGCCCGCCCACTACCCCGCCTTTATCGAATGGCTGCATGAAGGCCAGCGCCTGGCCACCGACTTTCCCGGCTACCTCGGTTCCGGCATGCTCGCCCCGCCGCCCGGCGACAACGAATTCCAGATGATCTTTCGCTTCAGCAACCCGGACAGCATGGCCGCCTGGGAACACTCGGCCTCGCGCCAAGCCTGGCTGCAGCGCGGCCAGGGGCTGTTCGACCGGCCCCATGAGCAGCGCGCCCTGGGTCTGGACGGCTGGTTCAACGAGGCCACTCGACCGCCGCGCTGGAAACAGAGTCTGGTGATCTGGCTGGCGTTCTTCCCGGTGTCGCTGCTGTTCAACCTGCTGTTGGGCGGCTACCTGGCCGACTGGCCGATGCCCGCCCGGGTGCTGGTCACCACCCTGGCGCTGACGCCACTGATGACCTATCTGGTGATTCCGCAGGTAACGCGACTGCTCACGCCCTGGTTGCAGCGTCCCGCCCGCACGTATGGCCGCTTGCGGACGTTGCTGGCCCGGCACTGATTGCCGCGACCGGGCGGCTGCTATAGGTTGGCTTCCGCCCTGTCACCGTCCGAGCGCATACCATGTCCGAAACCCCGGCCCCCATCCTGATCACCGGCGCCAGCCAGCGCGTCGGACTGCACTGCGCGCTGCGTCTGCTCGATGACGGCCAGCCGGTGATCGTCAGCTACCGCAGCGAACGGCCGGGGCTGGAGCAGTTGCGCCAGCGCGGCGCCGAGCTGCTGCGCGCGGACTTCTCCGACGAGGCCGGCATCCTCGACTTCATCGCCCGCCTGCGCCAGCACACCGGCAGGCTGCGCGCCATCGTGCACAACGCCTCGGAGTGGCTGGCCGAGGAGCCCGGCCAGGAAGCCGAGGCCTTCCGGCGCATGGTCAATGTGCACATGCTAGCGCCCTACCTGATCAACCTGCATTGCGCCGACCTGCTGCTGGACAGCACGCCGGCGGACATCGTGCACATCGGCGACGACGTGGTGCGCAAGGGCAGCGCGAAGCACACCGCCTACTGCGCCAGCAAGGCCGGTCTGGACAGCCTGACGCTGTCCTTCGCCGCGCGCCTTGCGCCGAACATCAAGGTCAACGGCATCGCTCCGGCGCTGCTGATGTTCAACGCGGACGACGATGCGGACTACCGGGCCAAGGCGCTGGCCAAGGCGCCGCTGGGCTTCACCCCCGGACCCGAGGTGATCTACCAGAGCCTGCGTTACCTGCTGGACAACCCCTACCTGACCGGCACCACACTGACGGTGAACGGCGGTCGGCATCTCAAATAGCCCGGGCCGTGCGATACTCGCCGCCCCCATAATCGGAGAGCAACGGCCATGCGACTGGAACCGGGAATGGCGCGCATCCGGGTCAAGGACCTGCGCCTGCGCACCTACATCGGCATCAAGGAAGAGGAAGTCCTCAACAAGCAGGACGTGCTGATCAACCTGACCATTCTCTATGCGGCGCACCAGGCGGTGGCGGAAAACGCCATCGAACGGGCGCTCAACTACCGCACCATCACCAAGGCGATCATCGCCCACGTGGAAGGCAACCGCTTTGCCCTGCTCGAACGTCTGACCCAGGAAGTGCTGGATCTGGTGATGGCCCACCCAGAGGTGCGCTACGCCGAGGTGGAAGTGGACAAGCCCCACGCCCTGCGCTTTGCCGAATCCGTGTCCATCACCCTCGCCGGACACCGCGATTAACAGGAGCCCCGCATGAACGATCAACAACGCCTGGAACTGGAAGCCGCCGCCTTCCGCCGCCTGGTCGAACACCTGCAGGCGCGCACCGACGCGCAGAACATCGACCTGATGAATCTGGCCGGCTTCTGCCGCAACTGCCTGGCCAAGTGGTACCAGGCCGCCGCCGATGAACGCGGCGTCGAACTGGAACTGGAAGCCGCTCGCGAGGCGGTGTACGGCATGCCCTATGCCGAATGGAAGGCGCGCTACCAGCGCGAGGCCAGCGCCGAACAGCTAGCCAGCTTCGAGAAGAACAAACCCGAATGACGCTGAACGACTTCCGCGCCGCGCTGCGCAGCGAGCAGCACCTGTTCGCCGACACCCTGGCCTTCATCGCCGTCCAGTACGACTACACGCCGAGCGCCTTTCGCAATGGCGCGCAGCAGAATGCCGCCGGCCAGAATGAAGGCTCCTGCAAGGTGCTGGGAATGGCGCTACTGGAAGGCCTGATGGATGACGAGGCGCTGCGCGCCTTTGGCGAGCATTACCGCAGCGTACTGGCCACGCCCGAGGGCAGCGATCACGGCAATATCCGTGCACTGATGCAGACCGGCCTGGCCGGCGTGGTGTTCGAGCAGTCGCCGTTGGTGCGTAAGCCGTAAGCGGTCTGCTTGAACGGTAGGAAGGCGAAGCCGCGGCAGCTCCGCTGGCCGGCGTAAAGCCGGCCCTACAGGGAGCCGCAGCCAATGCGTGAGCCCCTCCTACCAGAAGAGCGGTTCAGCCGCGCGCTTCGCGGATCGCCTCGATATAGGGCTCGGCCTGGCGCTGGTCCTGAATCATGGCGATGAAATCGTCGGTAATCGTCAGGTCGTAGCCAGCCTCGCGGAAGAACACCAGAAAGCGCTCGAAATCGCCGATGCGCAGGCCGCGATAGGCCTTGAGCAGCTTGTGCAGCGCCGGCGGGGTCTCGTCGGCCGGCTCCATGGTCAGGTAGGCTTTGATGGCTTCGTCGCCGATCTCCTCGCCAATCACCTGCTTCTTGTCCTTGCGCATCGTTCGCCTCGCTCAGTCAAAGGGTTCGCAGTGTACTCCCCGTCCCGGCGGGCCTCAACGCAACCAAGATCGCCCATTTCCCTACAGGATGCAGGCGTATACTGACCCGGCATTACCCCCCGGGAGCCATCATGTCATTCCAACTACCGCTGTTCGCGGCCTGGCGCCAGACGCTGCGCGCCGGCTATTCCCGTTCGTCCCTGCAAAGGGACATCGCCGCCGGCCTGACCGTTGGCATTATCGCCATCCCGCTGGCCATGGCCCTGGCCATCGCCGTCGGCGTGCCGCCGCAGCACGGTCTGTACACCGTGCTGATCGCCGCCCCGCTGATCGCCCTGCTCGGTGGCTCGCGCTTCAACGTTTCCGGGCCGACCGCAGCCTTCGTGGTCATCCTGCTGCCGATTACCCAGCAGTACGGCATCGGCGGGCTGCTGTTGTGCACATTGCTGGCGGGGATGATCCTCATCTGCCTCGGCCTGCTGCGCGCCGGAAAGCTGATCAGCTTCGTGCCCTACCCGGTAACCCTGGGCTTTACCGCCGGCATCGGCATAGTCATCGCCACCCTGCAGATCAAGGATTTTCTTGGTCTGCAGCCGCAGGGCGATCCGGACCACTACGTGGCGCAGGTGATGAGCCTGGCCGAGGCGCTGCCCAGCTTTCAGTTCGGCGATGCGCTGGTCGGCCTGGTGAGCCTGGGCGTTCTAATTGCCTGGCCGCGTTTCGTGCCCCGGATACCCGGCCATCTGGTCGCTCTGCTGGTCGGCACCCTGCTGGGCCTGATGCTGGAGTCGGCCGGTCTGCCTCTGGACACCCTGGGCGAGCGCTTCAGCTATACCCTGGATGGCGTCGAGCTGCCCGGCATTCCGCCGTTTCTGCCCACCTTCAGTTGGCCCTGGGACCTGCCCGGTCTGGATGGCCAGCCGCTGGTGCTGTCCTTCGAGCTGATCCGCCAGTTGATGGCGCCGGCGTTCGCCATCGCCATGCTCGGCGCCATCGAGTCGCTGCTTTGCGCCGTGGTGGCCGATGGCATGGCCGGCACCAAGCATGACCCCAACGCCGAACTGCTCGGCCAGGGCATCGGCAACATGGTGGCGCCGCTGTTTGGCGGCATTACCGCCACCGCGGCGCTGGCGCGCACCGCCACCAACGTCAAGGCCGGCGCCTTTTCGCCCATGGCGGCCATCGTGCATGCCGGCGTGGTACTGCTGGCGGTACTGCTGCTGTCGCCGCTGTTCAGCTACCTGCCGATGTCCGCCCTGGCGGCGCTGCTGCTGATGGTCGCCTGGAACATGAGCGAAGCCCACCATGTGGTGCATACCCTGAAGATCGCCCCGCGCACCGATGTGCTGGTGCTGGTGGTCTGCCTGGTGCTCACCGTGCTGTTCGACATGGTGCTGGCGGTGGGCGTCGGTCTGCTACTGGCCGCCGGCCTGTTCATCAAGCGCATGAGCGACATCACCGACACCGCCAGCCTGCCGGCCGGCTTCCACCAGGCCCTGGAGAATCTGCCCGAGGGCGTGGCCGCCTACGCCATTCGCGGCCCGCTGTTCTTCGGCGCAGCGGAAAAGGCGCTGGACACCCTGCGCCGCTTCGACCGCGAGATGAAGGTGGTGATCGTCGAGATGAGCGCCGTGCCGCTGCTGGACATGACTGCCCTGGCGGCGCTGGAAAGCATTCTCGAGCATTACCAGCGTCACGGCATCGGCCTGGTGCTGGTCGGCACCACGCCACGCGTGCGCCTGAAACTGCGCCGCGCCGGCATTCACCGCCGCGAAGGCGAGCTGGCGTTCGTGCGCAACCTGGTGCAGGCCCGGGAGAAGGCGCAACGCTGGCTGGATGAAGAGGGGGTGGTGGCGGGCTGACGCCCGCTATCGCGGCTGAAGCCGCTCCCTACAAAAGCAAAAGCGGCAGTCGATCAGGTCTTGGGCAGGGTGACGCCGGTCTGGCCCTGGTACTTGCCGCCGCGATCGCGGTAGGACACCTCGCAGGACTCGTCCGATTGCAGGAACAGCATCTGCGCCACGCCCTCGTTGGCGTAGATCTTCGCCGGCAGGGTGGTGGTGTTGGAGAATTCCAGGGTCACGTGACCTTCCCACTCGGGTTCCAGCGGGGTGACGTTGACGATGATGCCGCAGCGCGCATAGGTGCTCTTGCCCAGGCAGATGGTCAGCACATCGCGCGGAATCCGAAAGTACTCCACGGTGCGCGCCAGGGCGAAGGAGTTCGGCGGGATGATGCACACCGGGCCTTTCACATCCACAAAGCTCTTCTCGTCGAAGTTCTTCGGGTCGACGGTGACCGAGTGGATATTGGTGAACACCTTGAATTCGTCGGCGCAGCGTACGTCATAGCCATAGCTGGAGACTCCGTAGGAGATCAGCCGCTCGCTGCCCTCGGTACGCACCTGGCGCTCGACAAAGGGCTCGATCATGCCGTGTTCCTGGGCCATTCGGCGGATCCACTTGTCCGATTTGATGCTCATCGCGGTGTCCTGATGGGTTCAACAGAGAGTGGCGCGCATCTTACCGGGCCGGTGTCGCTCCTTCCAAGCGCAGGCGCCCGGCGAAGATCATTTTCGCTCAGTAGTCCACTGACCCAGATCAATATTCCCTGTCTCGCTCTTGCATAGCCTCGCATGCTGGCACTGTGCCTTTTAGTCGCAACACAAACCAAACACCGCAGGGATGAACAATGGCGCTCAAGATCGAATGGTCGGCCGAATACGAAACCGGCATCGACCTGATTGATGAACAGCACAAGCGGCTGTTCGAATATTTCGAAGATATCCAGACCAGTATCGAATGCGGCGATGGCAGCCAGATCGAAATTCTCTGCCGTGGCCTGATCGACTATGTGCTCTCGCATCTGGTATTCGAGGAGTCGCTGATGGAACAGGCCGGCTACCCGATGTTCGAAGCACACCGCCAGGTGCATGACGCCTTCCGCCAGCGCGCCAACGAATACCTCGACAAGGTCACCCAGGGCATCGATCCGCTCAAGGTCGCCCGTGAAATGCGCACCGATGTGGGCCTGTGGCTGATCAACCACATCAAGCACGAAGACAAGCACTATGTGGCTCTGGTGAAGAAGAACCTCGATCGCGGCTTTGCTTCGCGCATGCTCAGCAAGTTCTTCGGCTAAACCTCCGGGCCGAAGCCCGGAGGCCTGCAACTACCCTCAGTCGTCGCTGATTTCGATCTTCGGCATCGACTGCGCAACGATCTGGCTGCCCTGCGCGATACGCGCGCCGACGGTGCGCGCCACCTGCTGATAGAGCATGGCGATCTGGCTTTCCGGGTCGGCGATCACTGTCGGCCGGCCGGCATCGGCCTGGCTGCGGATGGCCATGGACAGCGGCATCGAGGCCAGCAGGTCGACGTTGTACTGCGTCGCCAGCTTTTCGCCGCCGCCTTCACCGAACAGGTGTTCGGCATGCCCGCAGCTGGAGCAGATGTGGATGGCCATGTTCTCCACCACACCGAGCACCGGGATGTTGACCTTGCGGAACATCTCCACGCCCTTCTGGGCATCCAGCAGCGCCAGGTCCTGCGGTGTGGTGACGATCACCGCGCCGGCCACCGGCACCTTCTGCGACAGGGTCAGCTGGATGTCGCCGGTGCCCGGCGGCATGTCCACGACCAGGTAATCCAGGTTGTCCCAGGCAGTCTGGGTGATCAGTTGCAACAGTGCGCCGGAAACCATCGGCCCGCGCCAGACCACCGGAGTGCGATCGTCGGTAAGGAAGGCCATGGACATCACCTGTACGCCATGGGCCTCGATGGGCACGAAGAATTTCTCGTTGCGCACCTGCGGGCGCGTGCCTTCGGGAATGCCGAACATGATGCCCTGGCTGGGGCCGTAGATATCGGCGTCCAGCACGCCGACCCGCGCACCCTCGCGGGTCAGCGCCAGCGCCAGGTTGGCCGCGGTGGTCGACTTGCCCACCCCGCCCTTGCCGGATGCCACGGCGATGATGTTCTTCACGTTGCTCAGCGCCGGCACCGCGTCCTGCGCCTTGTGCGAGGTAATCACGCAATCCACCTGCACACTGGCCTGGCTGACACCGTCGAGGTTTTCCAGTGCCATCTGCAGCAACTGGCCCAGGCCACTCTTGAACAGACCGGCGGCGTAGCCCAGTTCCAGACGCACGGCGACGCGGTCGCCCTGGATGTCGATCTGCTTGACGCAACCGGCGCTGACCGGGTCCTGGTTCAGATGCGGGTCGGTGTACTGACGCAGCGCGGCTTCGACCGCTTCGCGGGTGACGGCACTCATGAGATGACTCCAAGAGAGGCTGAGCAAAACAGGCGGGCATGATAGCAGCTGTGGGGCCGGGTTTATCCCGGCCGGCAGGGGTGGGGATGGCAGAGCGGCGGCGGCAACTCCGCTGGCCGGCGTAAAGCCGGCCCTACAGAAGGCCCCGAGGTTCACCAGCCGGACGCGACTGGCCTGTGGCTCCGACCTGCCCCATCCCTTATAGTTGCCGGCTTGTTCCATCAGCCGTGCAGCCCAAAATCCCATGTCCGAAGCCCGCAAGATTCTCGTCACCAGCGCCCTGCCCTACGCCAACGGCTCGATTCACCTCGGCCACATGCTGGAATACATCCAGACCGACATGTGGGTGCGCTTCCAGAAACTGCGCGGCAACACCTGCACCTATGTGTGCGCCGACGATGCCCACGGCTCGGCCATCATGTTGCGCGCGGAGAAGGAAGGCATCACGCCCGAACAACTGATTGCCAATGTGCAAGCCGAGCACATGGCCGACTTCGCCGACTTCGGTGTGGATTTCGACAATTTCCACTCCACCCACGGCGAAGAAAACCGCGAGCTGTCCGCCGCGATCTACCTGGCGCTGCGCGACAAGGGCCACATCGCCACCCGCGCCGTGACCCAGTACTTCGACCCCGAGAAGGGCATGTTCCTGGCCGACCGCTTCATCAAGGGCACCTGCCCGAAATGCGCGGCCGAGGACCAGTACGGCGACAACTGCGAGAAGTGCGGCGCCACCTACGAGCCGACCGAGCTGAAGAACCCGCGCTCGGCCATTTCCGGCGCCACGCCGGTGCTCAAGGAGTCCAAGCACTTCTTCTTCAAGCTGCCCGATTTCGAGGCCATGTTGAAGGAATGGACCCGCAGCGGCGCGCTTCAGGATTCCGTTGCCAACAAGATCGCCGAATGGCTGGATGGCGGCCTGCAGGAGTGGGACATTTCCCGCGACGCGCCCTACTTCGGCTTCGAGATTCCCGACGAGCCGGGCAAGTACTTCTACGTCTGGCTGGATGCGCCGGTCGGCTACATGGCCAGCTTCAAGAACCTCTGCGCGCGCCGTCCGGAGCTGGACTTCGACGAATACTGGAAGCCGGATTCCAGCGCCGAGGTCTACCATTTCATCGGCAAGGACATCATCAACTTCCATGCGCTGTTCTGGCCGGCCATGCTGGAAGGCGCCGGGTTCCGCAAGCCAACCGCGCTGAACGTGCACGGCTACCTGACCGTCAACGGCCAGAAGATGTCCAAGTCGCGCGGCACCTTCGTCAAGGCGCGCACCTACCTGGATCACCTGAACCCGGAATACCTGCGCTACTACTACGCCTCCAAGCTGGGCCGTGGCGTGGACGACCTGGACCTGAACCTCGAAGACTTCGTGCAGAAGGTCAACTCCGACCTGGTCGGCAAGGTGGTCAACATCGCCAGCCGCTGCGCGGGCTTTATCCACAAGGGCAATGCCGGCCTGCTGGTGGCGACCGACCTCGAGCCGCAGCTGCGCGCCACCTTCCGCGACGCCCTGCCGAGCATCGCCGACGCTTACGAGAAGCGTGACTTCGCCCGCGCCATGCGCGAGATCATGGCCCTGGCCGACGTGGCCAACGCCTGGATCGCCGACAAGGCGCCGTGGGCGCTGAACAAGCAGGAAGGCAAGCAGCAGGAAGTGCAGGAAATCTGCGCCCTGGGCATTGAGCTGTTCCGCCAGCTGGTCATTCTGCTCAAGCCGGTGCTGCCGAAGCTGGCCACCGCCGCCGAGCAGTTCCTCAACGTGCCGCCGCTGAGCTGGGCCGACCTGGACCAGCCGCTAGCCAACCATCAGCTGAATCCGTTCACACCGCTGATGACCCGTATCGACCCCGCACAGGTAGCAGTCATGATCGAAGCCTCCAAGGAAGACCTCGCTGCCACGAACGCCCCGGCAGGCAATGGCGAACTGACCAAGGAGCCGCTGGCCGCCGAAATCAATTTCGACGCTTTTGCCGCCGTCGACCTGCGCATCGCGCTGATCGAGAAGTGCGAATTCGTGGAAGGCGCCGACAAGCTGCTGCGTCTGTCTCTGGATATCGGCGATGCCAAGCGCAACGTGTTCTCCGGCATCAAGAGCGCCTACCCGGACCCGAGCAAGCTGGAAGGCCGCCTGACCCTGTACGTGGCCAACCTGGCCCCGCGCAAGATGAAGTTCGGCGTCTCCGAAGGCATGGTGCTGGCCGCCGGCCCCGGCGGTGAAGGCATCTACCTGCTCAGCCCCGACGCCGGCGCCAAGCCCGGCCAGCGGGTGAAGTAAGGCTGCACGAGAAGCTCACGGACGAGTCCACTCCCACAAAAGCGGGCCCGCAGCAGCCCCGTGGGAGCGAATTCATTCGCGAGCGTTTTGGGCGCCCGGCTCGGTGGCCAAGGCGATGCCTTGACCGTCCTACTCAACCGGCACACATAAAAAACGGAACCCGAAGGTTCCGTTTTTTGTATCCGCGCCTGCCCGCCGTTAGCGGGCCATCTGCTCGAACATGTAATCGGGCAGCGGGTCGATGACGATCTCGGTGCCCTGGTAGGTCGGTGCCTCGGCCTTGGCAAACACGCCGCGCTTGTCGTTACCGCCGCGGTAGTCGATCACGCAGCCATTGCTCTCCACCCAGAAATGCGGCGAAACCACATCACCGCCCACCTGCAGCGTGCCCAGCATGGCCTTGTAGGGGACGCCCTGCTTGGCCAGACGACTAACCACCAGACGACTCAGGCCGTCACTGGCAGTGTGGGTAGTATCCAGATCATCGAGCAGGCGTTGCAGGTCCTGGGTGTTCATAAAGAGCAAAGGCCTCGGGGGTAATGGTTTCGATGGCGCGCATTCTACGACTAAAGTCGAACGATTGTTAGCGAGCTTTCTTTAAGTTCACGACTAATTTGCATGCAAACCATTCATCTGCCGGCCTGCCTACACTGGACGTACTTCTGGCGAACGCGGGCGAAACCATGGCCCTCCACGGCATTACGATGCGCTACGGCATCGAATTCGAATACCTGCTGATCGACAGCGCCGGCCCGCACGCCGGGCGTATCCGCGATGTCACCACTCTGGATTTCCATGCTCTCAGCCGCATGCTCGCGGCCAAGCCGGGGCTCGACGATCCCTCCCTGGCCACCGGCGACCAGGGTATCCGCAGTGGCTACTGGTACCTGGAAGGCGACGAGCGCGCCCATCCGGACGGTCGCTTCGCCGGCCTGGCGGTGAAGGGCGTGGAAATCCGCACGCCGCCGCGCGACAGCGTCGCCGAAGCGCTGGATCTTCTGCTGAATATCGAGCGCCAGCTGACCGACACGCTGGCGGCGCATGACCTGGCGCTGGGCATCGCGGCGCTCCACCCGCTGCGTGAACACTACGTCTTCGACCCGCCGCTGAATGCCTATGAGCGCCGCACCCGCGCCGAGGATCGCGACTTCGCTGGCAACGACATCGCCACCCTGACCTTCGGCCCCGATCTCAACCTGTCATTCGCCGACCGGGACTGGCGGCGCGACCTGGACGCCGCGCGCAAGCTGAACTTCTATGCGCCGTTCATCGTGCCATTCAGCTTCGATTCGCCCTGGTTCGCCGGCCGGGCCTGGAGCGGCTGGTCACGGCGCACCTGGATGCGCTGCGGCTGCCGACCGGCGGTACGAGTGTATGTCGAGCCGGACAATCGCGCGGCGCTGCAGGCTTCGCCGCTGGTGCGTCCGGCGCGTCTGCCCGGCGAAGTCGGGCGCATCGAATTCAAGGCCTTCGACGCCGCGCCCGGCGTGGCGCTGCTGGCCGCCCTGTACCAGTTGCTGACCGGCCTGTGCCTGGACGACAGCCTGCCCGGGCGAAGCGAGGAAGCCGACGTGGACCTCTACCGTCTGGCCGCACTGGATGCCTTCGATGATGCGCAGATTGCCCATGGCACGCAGCGGGTGTTGCAGGCCAGCCAGGCCGCGTTGCGGCAGGCCGGACTCGACGCGGCGGCCGAACAGCTGGAGCCGCTGTGGCATCAGCGCGCCGCGCACACCACGCCGGCCCATGCGCTGCGCGCCAACGGACAGCTGTACTGGCCAGGCGGGCTGGCCGCGCACTGATGGCCGTCAACCTGCGGCGGGCGGTCGCGCCTTGTATGCCCCGCCCCCCTCCCGGATAATACCGGCCCTCTTCAACGGCCCCGCCAGAGCGATATCCCCGCAATGACCGAACTCGCCCTGATCATGGTTAGCGCCATCCTGGTCAACAACTTCGTCCTGGTGCAGTTCCTCGGGCTGTGTCCGTTCATGGGCGTGTCCAAGAAAGTGGAAACCGCCATCGGCCTGTCGCTGGCGACCACCTTCGTGCTGACCCTGACCGCCATGTGCGCCTATCTCGTGCAGGAATACCTGCTCGAACCCCTGGGCCTGGAATTCCTGCGCACCATCAGCTTCATCCTGGTAATCGCCGTGGTGGTGCAGTTCACCGAGATGGTGGTGAACAAGACCAGCCCGCTGCTCTATCGCGTGCTGGGCATCTTCTTGCCGCTGATCACCACCAACTGCATCGTGCTCGGCGTGGCGCTGTTGAACGCCAATCGCAGCGAATTCACCTTCCTCACCGCCACGCTGAACGGCTTCGCCGCCGGCCTGGGTTTCTCGCTGGTGCTGGTGCTGTTCGCCGCCATGCGTGAGCGCATTGCCATTGCCGATGTACCCAAGGCGTTCCAAGGGCCGGCCATCGGCCTGATCACCGCCGGCCTGATGTCGCTGGCCTTCATGGGCTTCACCGGGTTGATCAAGCTATGAGCCTGGTGCTGATTGCCGTCGTCGCCATCCTGCTGCTGTGCCTGGCCTGCGGTGCGCTGCTGGGTTATGCGGCCATCCGCTTCAAGGTCGAAGGCGACCCCATCGCCGAACAGATCAACGCCCTGCTGCCGCAGACCCAGTGCGGCCAGTGCGGCTATCCGGGCTGCAAGCCCTACGCCGAGGCCATCGCCGGCGGCGACAAGATCAACAAATGCCCGCCCGGCGGCGAGACCACCATTCAGGCGCTGGCCGATCTGCTGGACCTGGAACCCGAGCCACTGGACGCCGAAGGCGGCGAGAAGCCGCAGATGGTCGCCTACATCCGCGAGGCCGAATGCATTGGCTGCACCAAGTGCATCCAGGCCTGCCCGGTGGACGCCATCGTCGGCGCTGCGCGGCAGATGCACACGGTGATCGTCAGCGAATGCACCGGCTGTGATCTGTGCGTGGAGCCGTGCCCGGTGGACTGCATCGACATGCTGGAAGTGGGCAAGAACCTGCAAGGCTGGACCTGGACACAACCGCTGCCCCCGGGCCAACTGATCGCCACCGACCGGGAGCAGGCCGCATGACCGTGATGAACCGAACTGTCTGGGACATCCCCGGCGGCATCCATCCGCCCGAGCGCAAGGATCTGTCCAGCCGCTTACCGATCCAGGCGGCCCCGCTGCCGAGTCGCCTGATCCTGCCGCTGAGCCAGCACCTGGGCGTCCCCGCCGAACCCTGCGTGGCCGTGGGCGCACGCGTGCTCAAGGGCCAGAAGATTGCCGACGCCCAGGGCACCGTCAGCGCGCCGCTGCATGCGCCGACCTCCGGCACGGTGAGCTTCATCGGGCCGCAGCCCTACCCGCATGTTTCCGGCATGGACGCAGCGGCCATCGTCATCGACAGCGACGGCCAGGATGAATGGACCGCGCTGCAGCCGGTTGCCGACTTCCACAGCCTGGAGCCGGTTGCGCTGCTGGCGCTGATCCGCGAGGCCGGCGTCAACGGCCTGGGTGGCGCCGGCTTCCCCACCGCCGCCAAGCTGGCCGCGCGGCCGCTGGAAAAGATCACCACGCTGATCATCAACGGCACCGAGTGCGAGCCCTACATCACCGCCGATGACCTGCTGATGCGCGAGCGCGCCGTCGAACTGGTCAGCGGCATCGACATCCTCGCCCATCTGATCCAGCCGCAGACCGTGCTGATCGGCATCGAGGACAACAAGCCCGAGGCCATTGCCGCGGTGCGCGCCGCATTGGGCGAGCGCCCTTATGTGCTCAAGGTGTTCCCCACCAAGTACCCGTCCGGTGGCGAGAAGCAGCTGATCCAGATTCTCACCGGCTGCGAAGTGCCCAGCGGCGGGCTGCCGGCGGATATCGGCATGCTCTGTCAGAACGTTGGCACCTGCGTGGCGATTCACAACGCCGTGGTGCTCGGCAAGCCGCTGATCTCGCGCATCACCACCCTGACCGGCGAAGCGCTGGAACGGCCGATGAACGTCGAGGCGCTGATCGGCACGCCGGTGAACGAGCTGCTGGCCTTTGCTGGCCTCAAGCCGAACAGCCTGGATCGCCTGATCATGGGCGGCCCGATGATGGGCTTTACCCTGCCGGATCTTTCCGTGCCGGTTATCAAGACCACCAACTGCCTGCTGGCCGCCACGGCGAAGGAATTGCCGCCGCCTCCGCCGGCGCTGCCGTGCATCCGCTGCGGCGAATGCGCCGAAGCCTGCCCGGCCTCGCTGCTCCCACAGCAGCTGCATTTCTTCGCCATCGGCCAGGACCACGAACAGCTGCGCGCCCATCACCTGTTCGACTGCATCGAGTGTGGCGCCTGCGCCTATGTCTGCCCGTCGAGCATTCCGCTGGTGCAGTACTTCCGCGCCGCCAAGGGCGAGATCCGCGCGCTGGAGCAGAAGCAGCAGAAGGCCGAGCATTCGCGTCAGCGCTTCGAGCAGCGCCAGGAGCGTCTGCGTCGCGCCGAGGAACAGAAGGAAGCCGAGCGCAAGGCGCGGGCCGAGAAGGCCGCCCGAGCCAAGGCCGCCAAGGAGGCCGCGCCCGCCACAGAGGAGACCCCGCAGGCGGTGGAAGCCGGCGAAGCCCTCAAGCGCCTGAAGATCGAGGCCAGTATGGCCCAGGTCGCGCTGAAGAAAGCCGAGAAGCAGCTGGCCCAGCATGACACCGATGAGCTGCGCAGCCAGGTCGAAACCCTGCGCGCCGCCGCCGAACAGGCACAGCAGACACTGGCCGCCGCCCAGCCGGCAACGCCCGCGCCCGCCACAGCCAAGCCGGCCGGCGACGAGGCGCTGAAGAAGGCCAAGATCGAAGCCGCCATGTTGCGCGCGCAGATCCGCAAGCTGGAGAAGCTGGAAGCTCCGGACGACGATCAGCAGGCCGAACTGGCCCGCCTGCGCCAGCAGCTGGAAGACGCCGACCAGGCCCTGGCCAGCGCCGAGGCCGCCGCGCCAGCGCCGGTGCCGGCGGCCAAGCCGGTCGATGAGG
>DATJDB010000089.1:0-4555 GCA_035497635.1 Pseudomonas sp.
CAGCAGCGGCACGGCGATGCGCTTTTCATGGGTGTACAGACCGGGCGCAATGAAGCCCCAGACCTGTTGCAGCACCACCGGCATGCCGAGAAACAGCGAGACCACCAGGGTCAGCTTGAACGGGGTGAGGAACGGTGACGCCACTCCGGTGGCGATCATGGTGGCGCCGTCGGGCAGGTAGGCGCGCAGCGGCGCGGCCACCAGCGCATAGATGTCCTGGGCGAAGTAGAACAGGCAGACGAAAATCACCAGCACGGAGATCACGCAACGCAGCAGGCGTGTGCGCAGTTCGGTGAGGTGCGAGACCAGCGGCATTTCCTGGTCGCCGGGTTGGCGCGTACTCATGATTGCTGCGGCTTGTCCGGGCTGGTGGGGGCTGGGGTGTCCGTCGGTTCCGGCTCGGCGGATACCGCCGGCAGCGGCTGGGGCTCAGGCGTCGCCGCCGTTGCTTCCGGCGCGGGCGTAGACGCCGCCACGGTTGCCTCGGCGGGCTTGTCCTGCGGCTCCAGGCCCAGGTTCTGTTTCATCTTGCGCTCCATATCGAGAATGTTCTCGTTATGCAGCTGACGACGAATTTCGTCGGCGCCGATCTCGCGCTCCACTTCCGTCTTGATGGACAGGAAGCTGCGCTTGATCCGCCCGATCCACAGCCCGGCGGTACGCGCGGCCCCTGGAAGGCGCTCGGGACCGAGCACCACCAGGGCCACGAGGCCAACCAGCAGCAGTTCGCTAAAGCCAATATCGAACATGAGAGGGCCTTGGCTGCGACTTAGTCTTTCTTGACCGGATCTTCGACCTTGCGGGCTTCACCGTTAATGACGCTGCCTTGCTGCGGCTGCGCCTTGTTGTCTTCCACAGAGGGCTTTTCGTCGTCGGCGCCGACCGACTTGCGGAAGCCCTTGATGGCGTCGCCCAGGTCCGAGCCAAGGCCCTTCAGGCGCTTGGTGCCGAACAGCATGACGACGATGAGCAGGATGATGAGCAGTTGCCAGATGCTAATGCCGCCGAGTCCCATGGTGGTGTCTCCGAAGTGAATGTCAGGATTGCGGACGCGCGGCTTTTTCCGCGTGTCCGGAGAGGCCGAAACGGCGCTCCAGTTCGTCAAGTACCGCCTGCGGGTGCTGACCGAGGGCGGACAGCATCACCAGGCTGTGGAACCACAGGTCTGCGGTTTCGTAGATCACATCGTCGCAGTCGCCGCTGATGGCGGCGTCCTTGGCGGCCAGAATGGTCTCGACCGATTCCTCGCCGACCTTTTCCAGAATCTTGTTCAGTCCCTTGTGATACAGACTGGCCACGTAGGAGCTGTCGGGCGCGGCGTTCTTGCGCGCTTCGAGGACCTCGGCCAGACGGTTCAGGGTGTCACTCATGACTGTGTGCCTTGTGGTAGATGGCGTCGGGGTTCTTCAGCTGTTCATCCACCGTCTGCCAGGCGCCGTCGCGGTAGACGCGATAGAAGCAGCTTTCCCGACCGGTGTGACAGGCGATGCCGCCCAGTTGCTCGACCTGCAGGACGATGACATCGGCGTCGCAATCCAGGCGCAGTTCATGCAGCTTCTGCACGTGGCCGGACTCTTCGCCCTTGCGCCACAGCTTGCCGCGCGAGCGCGACCAGTAGATCGCGCGACCCTCATCCACGCTCAGGCGCAGGGAGTCGCGGTTCATCCAGGCCATCATCAGGATGCGGCCCGTCTTGTGGTCCTGGGCGATCGCCGGCACCAGGCCGTCGGCGTTCCAGTTGATCTCTTCCAGCCAATCGGTCATTGCGTTTCGCTACTGCTTGCGGTGGGGTCGGCCTGGGTGCCGGCCGGGTGCTGAGTGTGCCACCCTCAGCGCGCTGCTGGCTATCGGCGGATGGTCAGATAAAGTCCGGTGGTCGCCATCAGCCAGATCGGCCAGGCTTCCGGGTGATCCAGGGCCTGGCTGTTCGCCATGGCAAACAGCGAACCACCGACCAGCAGCGCGGCGCCAATCAGGCGCAGCGCCCAGCCGTCACGGCGTCGCCAGGGTTCCGGCGGGTCGTTCAGGTGCGGGCGCGACAGGCGCTCCAGCAGGTCGCGGGTCATGTTCGCCAGGTGCGGCAATTGCTCAAGCTGGGACTTGGCTTGCATGGCCAGGTTCAGCGGGCTCATGCGCTCGCGCATCCAGCGTTCCAGGAACGGTTTGGCGGTGGTCCACAGGTCCAGGTCCGGGTACAGCTGGCGACCGAGGCCTTCGATATTCAGCAGGGTCTTTTGCAATAGCACCAGCTGCGGCTGGATTTCCATGTTGAAGCGCCGCGCGGTCTGGAACAGGCGCAGCAGCAACTGGCCGAAGGAGATGTCCTTGAGCGGCTTCTCGAAGATCGGCTCGCACACGGTGCGGATCGCCGCCTCGAACTCGTTGACCTTGGTGTCGGCCGGCACCCAGCCGGAATCGATGTGCAGCTGCGCCACCTTGCGGTAGTCGCGTTTGAAGAACGCCACCAGGTTGCGCGCCAGGTAGTCCTGATCCTCGGGTGTCAGGCTGCCGACGATGCCGCAGTCGATGGCGATGTACTGCGGATTGCGCGGCTGGCGGGTGCTGACGAAGATGTTGCCGGGGTGCATGTCGGCGTGGAAGAAGCTGTCGCGGAACACCTGGGTGAAGAAGATCTCCACGCCGCGCTCGGCCAGCAGCTTCATGTCGGTGTTCTGCGCGCGCAGCGCGCCCAGGTCGGTCACCGGCACGCCGTAGATGCGTTCCATCACCAGTACCTTGGGCCGGCAGTAATCCCAGTGGATCTGCGGCACGTAGATCAGCGGCGAGCCTTCGAAGTTGCGCCGCAGCTGGCTGGCGTTGGCCGCCTCGCGCAGCAGGTCGAGTTCGTCGTAGATGACCTTCTCGTAGTCGCTGACCACGGCGACCGGATGCAGGCGGCGTGCCTCGCTGGATACCCGTTCGGCGATGCGCGCGAGCAGGAACAACCAGGCCAGATCCTGGGCGATGATCGGCTTGAGGCCCGGGCGGATGACCTTGACCACCACGTCCTCGCCGCTGTGCAGGCGCGCGGCATGCACCTGGGCGACGGAGGCGGAGGCCAGAGGCTGCTGGTCGAAGCTGGCGAACAATGTGGCGATGGAGGCGCCCAGCTGTTCCTCGATCAGGGCCACGGCCTTGACCGAGGCGAACGGCGGAACCTGATCCTGCAGCAGGGCCAGTTCGTCGGCGATGTCCTCGGGCAGCAGGTCGCGGCGGGTGGAGAGAATCTGCCCGAACTTGATGAACACCGGCCCCAGATCCTGCAGGGCCAGGCGCAGGCAGGCGCCCCGGGATTCGCTGCGCCGCGCGCGCGGTAGCCAGCGCCAGGGCAGCAGATAACGGGTCGCGTCCAGCCACCAGGGCAGCGGCAGGGTGTACAGCAGGTCGTCGAGACGATAACGGATGACAACCAGCAGGATGCGCAGCAGACGGCGCAGGGCGGCAAACAGCTTCATGGGGTCCGGGTTCCTCGGCCCAGGCGCTCGACCCGGGCTTCAAGGCGGTCAAGGGCCATTTTCAGAGTATCGAGTTCGGCAAAGCGCGCTTCGGCTTCGCGTTGCCCGACCAGGGTGCGGGCTTCCTCGGTCAGGTAATCGGCCAGGTCTTGGCGCAGGCTGCCCAGGCTGTCGCCGGCCCAGCCGGCGGCACTGCGCAGGCGGCCACCGATCAGTGCGGCGCCCAGCGGGCCGAGCCAGCGGCCGAGCTGGTATTCCCAGTCCAGTTCCAGGGATTGCAGGATTTCCGCCAGCTCGGTGAGCGCCGTGGCGTCACCTTGCAGATCCACCTCGGGGCCATGCAGCACGGCGACCTTGTCCTGACTGGTAGCCAGGCGCAGCAGTTCGCTGGCCGGGGCGATCAGGCGGCAATCGGCGGGCGCTTCCCAGTGGCTGGCCAGCGTCAGGCCTTCGGCGGCGGGCAGTACATACAGCTGCAGGGCCGGCGACGGGCATTCGATGGCCAGCACCTTGCCTTGCAGGCGCGCCAGGCGTGGCAACGCGACGGCATCCAGCGCCAGCAGAGGATTGAGGCCGCGCTCGACGGCGGCGAGCAGGGCGGTACGCAGCATCAGGGCTTGATGCCGCGGTGCAGGGCGACGATGCCGCCGGTCATGTTGTGGTAGGTGACGCGCTCGAAGCCGGCCTCTTGCATCATGCCCTTCAGGGTTTCCTGATCGGGGTGCATGCGGATGGATTCGGCCAGGTAGCGGTAGCTCTCGGAATCCTGGGTGATCATCTTGCCGAACAGCGGCAGGGCGGTGAAGGAATACAGGTCGTAGACCTTGCCGAACAGCGGGTTGACCGGCTTGGAGAACTCCAGCACCAGCAGGCGACCGCCCGGCTTGAGCACGCGCAGCATCGAGCGGATGGCCGTGTCCTTGTGGGTGACGTTGCGCAGGCCGAAGGCGATGGTCACCACGTCGAAGTGGTTGGCCGGGAACGGCAGGGCTTCGGCATCGGCCTGCACGAAGCTGACGTTGCCGGTCACGCCGCTGTCCAGCAGCTTGTCACGGCCGACCATGAGCATCGAGGCATTGATGTCGGCCAGCACCACTTCG
>DATJDB010000090.1:0-40723 GCA_035497635.1 Pseudomonas sp.
GCCGAACTTGAACTTGTGTGGCGCGCGCAGGCCCTTGTAGCGGTTCTCCAGGGTCAGGGCCATGCCGACGCTCTCCTGCACGCCGTAGCGGCACCAGGTGCTGCCGACGCAGGATTTCACCGTGCGCAACGACTTGCCGTAGGCGTGGCCAGTCTCGAAACCAGCGGCGATCAGTTCGGACCAGATGTCCGGCAGCTCGTGTAACTGCGCGCCGAACAGATCTATACGCTGGCCGCCGGTGATCTTGGTGTACAGGTCGTACTTCTTCGCCACCTGGCCGATGACGATCAGCCGTTCCGGAGTGATCTCGCCGCCGGGCACGCGCGGCACGACCGAGTAGGTGCCGTTCTTCTGCATGTTGGCCATGAAGGTGTCGTTGGTGTCCTGCAGCGGCACCAGCGCCGGGTCCTGGATCGGCCGGTTCCAGCAGGAGGCGAGGATCGAGCCCACCGCCGGCTTGCAGATGTCGCAGCCCAGCTCGCCCTTGCCGTGGCGGGCCAGCAGCTCGTCGAAGCGCTCGATGCCTTCGACGCGGACGATGTCGTACAGCTCCTGGCGGGTGTAGGCGAAGTGCTCGCAGAGGCTCTTGTCCACCGCCACGCCGCGGGCGCTCAGCTCGTGTTCGAACACCTGCTTGAGCAGGCTGGCGCAGCCGCCACAGCCGGTGGCCGCCTTGGTGGCGCTTTTCAGCTCACCCAGGTCGGTGATGCCGGCGTCCACCTGGCAGCACACCGCGCCCTTGGTGACGTTGTGGCAGGAGCAGATGGTGGCGGTGTCGGGCAGGGCATCGGCACCCAGCGCCGGCGCGCCATCCGAGACCGGCAGGATCAGGCTGGCCGGATCCTCCGGCAGCTTGATGCCGTTTTGCGCGTACTGCAGCAAGGTGTCGTAGTAACTGTTGTCACCGACCAGCACCGCACCGAGCACGCGCTTGCCGTCGGCGGAGACCACCAGGCGCCGGTAGCTGGCGCTGGCCTCGTCGATGAAGCGGTAGCTGCGCGCGCCGGGTGTGGCGGCATGGGCGTCGCCGATGGAGCCGACATCCACGCCGAGCAGCTTGAGCTTGGTGGACATGTCGGCGCCGGTGAACGGCGTGGCGTCGAGGCCAGCGAGTTGGTCGGCCACGGTGCGCGCCATGCTGTAGCCCGGCGCCACCAGGCCGAACACGCTGCCGTTCCAGGCTGCGCATTCGCCGATGGCGTAGATGGCAGGATCGCTGCTGCGGCACAGGTCGTCCACCGCCACGCCGCCGCGCGGGCCCAGTTCCAGGCCGGTGGCGCGGGCCAGGGCGTCCTGCGGACGGATGCCGGCGGAGAACACGATCAGGTCGGTTTCCAGGCTGTCGCCGTCCTTGAAGTCCATCCGGTAGCGGTACTGGCTGCCGGCAACGATGGCCTCGGTGGCGCGGGACAGGTGCACGCCGACGCCGAGGGCTTCGATGCGCGCCCTCAGCGCCTCGCCGCCCAGCTCGTCCAGTTGCACCGGCATCAGGCGCGGCGCGAATTCCACCACATGGGCTTCCAGGCCCAGGGATTTCAGTGCGTTGGCCGCCTCCAGGCCGAGCAGTCCCCCGCCGACCACCACGCCGCGCCGGGCGCCCTGCGCGGCGAGCCGAATGGCATCCAGATCCTCCAGGGTGCGGTAGACCAGCCGGGAATGGCCTTCAGCGCCCGGAATCGGCGGCACGAACGGGTAGGAGCCGGTGGCCAGCACCAGGTAGTCGTAGGCGTAGCGGCCCTGTGCGGTCAGCACTTCCTTGCTGGCGCGGTCGATGCCGGTCACCGCCTCGCCCAGGTGCAGCTGCACGCCGTGACGGGCATAGAAGTCCGCCTCGCAGAGCGCCAGTGACTCGGCATCGCGACCGCCGAAGTATTCGGACAGGTGCACCCGGTCGTAGGCGCGCTGGCGCTCCTCGCCGAACACCCGCACCTGAAAGCGCTCGAGCGCACCCTGCTCGGCCAGACGGGCCACGCAGTGATGACCCACCATGCCGTTGCCGATGATGACGACCCTGACTGTCGTGTTCATGTGTCCTTCCTCTGCCTTGCCGGCCGGTTTTCCCGCCGGCCGAAACGCAAAAAGGCGCCTGGAGCCGTTGAAAGCTCCAGGCGCCTTTGCCTGGTGATTCTGTGTGGGGTGGTGTTGGCCGAGCGCCGTTGCCCGGATCACCTGAATAACGGGGTCTTCGCTGACCCTGCCTGGGAGTTAGCAGGGAGCGTGCCAGCGACGGAATGACGTGCGGCAATGCCCGATGCAGAGCGGTTTGGCGGCGAATGAGGGCAGGCGCGACGGGCTGGACGAATGATCCCTGGTGGGGCGAAGCGCCCGTCGCGCTCCCTGTTTTGGGGCAGAGGTGTTATCCCCTCTCACCCGGCCGGGGAGAGGGGAATGACTCAGCGGTACTTGTGGTGCCACTGTTCCTTGTAATGGCCCCGGCCGCGCTTGTGCTTGTGATCGTGGCGCGCATGGCGACGGTCGCCCCGGTAATCGCGTCGATCATCATCGCCGCCGTACGCATTGCCCAGCGCGCCGCCGGCGGCGCCACCCACGGCGGCACCCAGCAGGCCGCCATTGGTACCGCCGACCTGCTGACCCAGCACATTGCCGCCGGCCGCACCCAGGCCACCGCCGACAGCGGCTTCGGTGCGATTGCGTCGATCGGCGCCGACCGCACTGCCGGCAGCGCCACCGACCCCCGCGCCGATCGCCGCGCCCGTGCTACCGCCAAGATGTCCGCCGACCACGCTGCCCATCACGCCACCCAGCGCACCACCGACGGCTGCTTCGGTGTCCTTGCCGGCAAAGGCGCTGCCGCTACTGAGCAGGCCGAGGGTCAGAAAAATAATCGGGGCATGCTTCTTCATCAGGTGTCGCCTCAGAAAAATGACGGGGCGATGCTCGCTGCCGGAAGGTGCCGAAACAAGCCCTCGGCCGACGAGCTGCACGGCTTTACCAACTATTTATGCACTCCTTACAAAGCGCGGAACTTTGCCCCGTGGCGCGTGGCCAAACACCCCTTGGCCAATGCCGGTCACGGGGCTCAAAACCAGAAGCGGACCCCGGCGACCACGGCGGTTTCCTCGCGATCTTCTCCCGCGCGACGCAGGTAATCGGCCGTGTTGCCATAGGCGCGCTGCCAGCTCACGCCCAGGTAGGGGGCGAGTTGCCGGGTGATCTCGTAGCGCAGTCGCAGGCCGGCCTCCACATCGCTGAAGCCTGCCCCGACGCCGCGCGCCGCGTCGTTGCGACCGTGCAGGTTGAGCTCCACGGCCGGCTGCAGGATCAGCCGGTTGGTCAGCAGGATGTCGTAGTCGGCGGCCAGGCGCAGGCCGCTCTGGCCGCCTTCGCCGAAGAACGCGCTGACTTCGGTTTCCAGACCGTACAACGGCATGCCCTGGAGCCCGGCTACCGCCCAGGTCTGCGGCGAGCCCGGCTTGAAGTCCTGGCGCACGCCGAGCACGCTTTCCCACCAGGGGCCGATGGCATGGCTCCACAGCAACTGCAGTTCGGCTTCCTCGGTGTGGCCATCGACGCGCTCGCCTTCCGAGCGCAGCGCCAGGCGGTCGATGTCGCCGCCGATCCAGCCGTCGAGGTCCCAGGCCAGGGCGTTGCCGTCATCGGCATCCCGCCATTCGAGCTGGTCGGCAAGCAGCAGGAAGTTCGTCCCGCCGGCGTGCATGGCGTGCGGCGGCAGGTCGGGGAAGGCGGCGGCGCGGTCGGCGGCGGTTGGCGCCGGGATCGGCGTGCGGCCGGCGCCGTACGTTGGCGCGTGCTGGTGGCGATGCTCGTCGGCACTGGGTGAGGGCGTGCTCGGCGGATGGTGGCCATCGTGGGCACCTTGTGCCAGCGCCTGTGTGGCGAGCAGCAGGCCGACGGTCAGCGAAGCGAAATGGGATGTGCTGCGGGGGTTCATCATCAACTTCCTCATTCTTCCACGCGGACTTCGCGGAACATGCCGAGGTCCATGTGCATCAGCAGGTGGCAGTGGAAGGCCCAGCGGCCCAGCGCGTCGGCGGTGACGCGGTAGCTGCGTTTGGCGCCCGGCGGCAGGTCGATGGTGTGCTTGCGCACCAGGAAATTGCCCTGTTCGTCCTCCAGATCGCTCCACAGGCCGTGCAGGTGGATGGGGTGATGCATCATGGTGTCGTTGACCAGCACGATGCGTACGCGCTCGCCGTATTTCAGGCGGATCGGCTCGGCATGGGCGAACGCCACGCCGTCGATGGACCAGGCGAAGCGCTCCATGTGGCCGGTCAGGTGCAGCTCCAGGGTGCGGCTCGGCTGCCTGCCGTCCGGGTCGGCGAAGCGGCTGCGCAGGTCGGCGTAGGTCAGCACCCGGCGCCCGTTGTCGCGCAGGCCGATGCCCGGATCGTCCAGCTTGGCCACCGGCATCAGGGTCTGCATGTCGAGCAACGGGTTGCCCGCCTCGCTGGCCGGGTGGCGCTGCAGGGGCATCGCCGTCTGAGCCATGGCGCCGTGATCCATGCCGGCCATCGAGCCGTGATCCATGTCGCCCATGGCCGCATGATTGATCGCGCTGTCAGGCGCCTGAACCGCCTGGCCGTGCGCCCCATGCTCGCCGTGGCCCATGTCCGCCATGCTCAGCACCGGGCGCGGGTCCACCGCCGGCACCGGCGCGCGCAGGCCGTCGCGCACCGCCAGCGTGCCGCAGGCGTAGCCGCTGCGGTCCATGGCCTGGGCGAACAGGCTGTAGGCCGGTTGGTCGCCGGGCTCGACCAGCACGTCGTAGGTTTCCGCCACCGCCAGGCGCAGCTCGTCGACCTGCACCGGCTCGACCGGCTGGCCGTCGGCGGCGATCACGGTGAGCTTCAGGCCGGGGATGCGGAAGTCCAGGTAGCTCATGGCCGAGCCGTTGATCAGCCGCAGGCGGATGCGCTCGCCCGGCTTGAACAGGCCGTTCCAAGGATTTGCCGGCGTGCGGCCGTTGAGCAGGTAGGTGTAGGTCGCGCCGCTGACGTCGGCCAGGTCCGTGGGGCTCATGTTCATCCGCGCCCAGGCCCAGCGGTCACCCAGCGTTGCGCTCCAGCCGTGGTCGGCAGCGTCGCGGATGAAGTCGCCAACGGTGCGGCGATGCTCGTTGTAGTAGTCGGACTGCTTCTTCAGCTTGGCCAGCACCCGCGCGGGGTTCTCGTCGGTCCAGTCGGAGAACATCACCACGTAGTCGCGCTCGTAGCGGTGGGGCTCGGGCTGCCGTGGCTCGATGATCAGCGGGCCGTACACGCCGAGCTGTTCCTGGAAGCCGGAGTGGCTGTGGTACCAGTAGGTGCCGTGCTGCTTCACCCGGAAGCGGTATTCGTACAGGCCGTTCGGCGCGATGCCGGCGAAGCTGAAACCCGGCACGCCGTCCATGTTGGCTGGCAGCAGGATGCCGTGCCAGTGGATCGAGGTGTCCACCGGCAGGCGGTTGCGCACGCGCAGCGTCACGGTGTCACCTTCGCGCCAGCGCAGCAGCGGGCCGGGAATCGAGCCGTTGATGGCCATGGCGGTGCGCCGCTTGCCGGTGAAGTCGACGTCCAGCGCGTCGATGGTCAGGTCGAACTCGGTGCCGGCCAGCACGGTCGGCTGGCCGGGGCTGGTCAGCGCCCAGACCGGCGGGCGCCACAGGCCGAGGCCGGCGAAGGCGCCGCCGGCGGCCAGGCCCTTGATGACGGTGCGTCGGGTAGAGGTGGAATGCATGCGGTTGTCCGTTCAGTCGATGAAGTCCTGCGCCGGGGACTGCGCTCCCCGGCGGATGCCTGGCGTCACCCTAGCGAGGGCAAACTGTTGGGAAGCTGAAGCGGGGATTACGCTTTTGTCAGCTTCGCTGCCGCGTCAGTGCGCCTCGATGCCGTTCGGCCCGGCCTCGGTCCGATAGCGGGTCAGCTCCGTGTGGCCGTCGAGATCGATCACCGACACGCTGTCCTCGAAGGCGTTGCTGACATAGGCCCGCGAGCCGTCGCGGGCGATCGACACGCCATGAGCGCGCTTGCCGACCTCGGGGGTGGCGATCAGCCGGCCGCTGGCGGCGTCGAGGATCGACACCGTGTGTCCCGGCGCCCGCCGCGTGCCCTGGTTGGCCACCACCAGCAGTCGGCCATCGGGTGTGACGGCCAGCTGGATGGGGCCCGTGCCGACCGGGTAGGTGCCGCTTACCGTGCGGTCGCGCAGATCCACTGCGGCCACCGCGTTCTCGCCACTGAGGGAGACAAACAGCCGCTGGCCGTCGGGCGCGAAGGCCACTTGCACCGGCTTCTTGCCGACCGCGATGCGTGCGGTCTCTTCGCGGCGGGCCACATCGATCAGGCTGACATCGTTGCTGTCGCGGTTGGCCACCGCCAGGCTGTTGCCGTCCGGCGCCAGGCGCAGGCCATGGGGGTAGCCGCCCACCTTGATGCGCTGTGCCACGCGCCCGGCGGCCAGGTCGACGACCAGCACCGTGCCGCTGCCCGCGTCGGTGACGAACGCCAGGCTGCCGTCGCGGTTGGTGACCACATGCCCGGGATGGCCACCGACCTCGATGCTGCGTGGCGTCGGGGCCGCCTGGCCGGCATCGATCAGCAACAGGCGTCCGCCCGCCGCGCCATGCCCGCCGTGGGCATGGCCGCCGGGCATGCCGGTCAGCAGCAGGGTCCTGCCGTCCGGGGTCAGGCCGACATTGTGCGGCAGGATGTCCAGCGGCAGGTTGCGCGTGCTGTTCGTCTGCTCGTCGATGATGCTCAAACTGCCGGCGGTTTCGTTGGCCACGTACAGGGTTGCGGCCATGGCCGGCGAGCCGGCGAACAGGGCGCAGGCCAGGCCGAAGGGCACAAGGGCGGATCGCATGCGGGCACTCCTATCAGTGCGGGGAGAATGCG
This sequence comes from Pseudomonas sp., assembly GCA_035497635.1. Taxonomy (GTDB): domain Bacteria; phylum Pseudomonadota; class Gammaproteobacteria; order Pseudomonadales; family Pseudomonadaceae; genus Serpens. The sequence goes on from DATJDB010000090.1 coordinate 6,855, forward strand.
CCCACCTTAAGGCGCTGCGGCTTACCACAGGCTGGCGTGCTGATTACGCTTCTGTCAGCCGATGGGTCAGCGGTGCGCTGCCGGGTAGTCGGCGAGTACCCGATCCTGCCCGGCGCGGTTCAGGCCGATCACCTGATACGCCTGGTGCGGCTGGCCGTAGTCCATGCCCGGCGAGCCGGCGGGCATGCCGGGCACGGCGATGCCCAGCAGGTCGGGGCGCTGGCGCAGTTCGAGGATCTGCGCCACCGGCACGTGGCCCTCGACGAACTTGCCGTCGATCACGCCGGTGTGACAGGAGGCCAGGCGCGGCACCGCCCCCAGCGCCTGCTTGACCGCGCTCATGTCGCGCTCGACGTGGTCGCGCACCGTGAAGCCGTTGTCCTTCAGGTAGGCGATCCAGTCCTTGCAGCAGCCGCAATTGGCGTCGCGGTGCACGTCGATGGTCAGGGATTCGGCCGCCTGGGCGGCGCCGCTCAGCAGCAGGGCGGCGAGGGTGGCGATACGCAGTGTGGGTTGCATGGAACTTCTCCGTTGGGAACGTCTTGATCAGTCGATGGAAACCTTGCGCAGGCGCAGCGCGTTGAACACCACCGAGGCCGAGCTCATGCTCATTGCCAGCGCGGCGATCAGCGGCGACAGCAGCAGGCCGGTCAGCGGATAGAGCAGGCCGGCGGCCAGTGGAATGCCCAGCGTGTTGTAGAGGAAGGCGAACGCCAGGTTCTGGTGCATGTTGCGCACGGTGGCCACCGACAGGCTGCGCGCGCGCAGGATGCCGAGCAGGTCGCCCTTGACCAGCGTGACTTGGGCGCTGTTCATCGCCACGTCGGTGCCGGTGCCCATGGCGATGCCGATATCGGCGCGCGCCAGGGCCGGGGCGTCGTTGATGCCGTCGCCGGCCATGGCCACGCGGTGGCCCTGCTGTTGCAGGAGCGCGGCCAGGTGCTCCTTGTCCTGCGGCTTGACCTCGCCATGCACCTCCTCGATGCCCAGCTCGCGGGCCACCGCGCGGGCGGTGGTCAGGCCGTCACCGGTGGCCATGATTACCCGCACACCGTCGGCCCGCAGGCGCTCGACCGCCAGTTTCGAGGTCGGCTTGATCGGGTCGGCGACCGCCAGCAGCCCGGCCAGCGCGCCGTCCACCGCCAGGTACATGATGCTCACCCCGTCGCCGCGCAGCCGTTCGGCGCTGGCCTGCAGCGGACCGGTATCCACGCCGGCCTCGGTCATCAGCGCGGTGTTGCCCAGCTGCAGGCGCCGGCCTTCGACCTGGCCGCGCACGCCGATGCCGGAGGCCGATTCGAACGCCTCGGGCGTGCTCAGTGCCAGGCCCCGGGCGCGGGCCTGATCGACGATGGCGTGGGCCAGCGGATGTTCGCTGCCCTGATCCAGGCTGGCGGCCAGCCGCAGTACCTCGTCGCGTGGGAAGCCGGGCGCCGCCTCGACGCTGTGGAACGCGGGGCGGCCTTCGGTCAGGGTGCCGGTCTTGTCGACGATCAGCGTGTCGATCTTGCGCAGGTTCTCGATGGCGCCAGCATCGCGGAACAGCACGCCGCTGCCCGCCGCCTTGCCGGTGGCGACCATTACCGACATCGGCGTGGCCAGCCCCAGGGCGCATGGGCAGGCGATGATCAGCACCGCCACCGCGTTGATCAGGCCGAACACCCAGCTCGGCTCCGGCCCCCACAGGCCCCAGACGAACAACGTCAGGATGGCGATGCCGATCACCACCAGCACGAAGTACCCGGCGATGACGTCGGCCAGCCGTTGCATCGGCGCCTTGGAGCGCTGCGCCTGGGCGACCATCTGCACGATCTGCGCGAGCACGGTCGCGCTGCCGACCTTCTGCGCCTGCATCACCAGGCTGCCGTGGGCGTTCAGGGTGGCGCCGATCAGGCTGTCGCCGGCGCGCTTCATGATCGGCAGCGGCTCGCCGGTCAGCATCGACTCGTCCACCGCGCTTTCGCCGTCCAGCACCAGGCCGTCGACCGGCACCTTCTCGCCCGGTCGCACGCGCAGGGTGTCGCCGCTGTGCACGTGGCTGAGCGGGATGTCTTCTTCGCTGCCGTCGGCATTGATGCGCCGCGCGGTCTTGGGCGCCAGGCCGAGCAACGAGCGGATCGCCGCCGAGGTCTGCGAGCGCGCCTTGAGTTCGAGGATCTGGCCGAGCAGGGTCAGCGAGATGATCACCGCCGCCGCTTCGAAGTACACGCCGATGCGCCCGTCCTGTACGAAGTCGGCAGGGAACACGCCGGGCGCCAGGGTGGCGACCAGGCTGTACAGGTAGGCGGCGGCGGTGCCCAGGCCGATCAGCGTCCACATGTTCGGGCTGCGCCGGATCACCGAGCGCACGCCGCGCACGAAGAACGGCCAGCTGGCCCAGAGCACCACCGGGGTGCTCAATGCGAGCTCGACCCAGTTCTGCGCGGCGCCATGGAACAGGTTCAGGGCATGCCCGCCCATGGCCAGCGCGGTGACGATCACGGTCAACGGCAGGGTCCACCAGAAGCGCCGGGAGAAGTCCCTGAGCTCCGGGTTTTCCTCTTCTTCCAGTTCTGGCATGACCGGCTCCAGCGCCATGCCGCAGATCGGGCAGGTGCCCGGGCCGATCTGGCGGATCTCCGGATGCATCGGACAGGTGTATTCGGCGGCGGCCGCCGCTGCGTCGGGCGCGGCAGCAGCTGGCGCGTGCTCGGCGTGCTGGGCGGACAGGTACTTGTGCGGCTCGGCGCCGAAGCGGTCCAGGCAGTGCTGGCTGCAGAAGCGCAGGCGCTGGCCGGCATGCTGGGCCTGGTAGGGACTGTCGGGCTTGACCGTCATGCCGCAGACCGGGTCGCGGTCCGGTGCTGCGGGCGGTGCTGAGTGTGACGGGGCCGGCAGGCTGGGCATGGCGGTGTTCCTTCTATGGTTGTCCGCACCCTAGCGCGGGATGGCTGACATCAGGCTGAGCCCGGGATTACTTTTCTGTCAGCTTGTGGTCAGCGTCGTTCCGGCGCTGCACACTGCCCGCGTCTGTTCCCCGTGGGGTGTTGTCCATGAAACTCCTGGTCGCCGAAGACGAACCGAAAACCGGCACCTACCTGCAGCAGGGGCTCGGCGAGGCCGGCTTCAGCGTCGACCGCGTGACCAGCGGCACGGAGGCCGTGCAGCAGGTGCTGAGCGAGCCCTACGACCTGCTGATCCTCGATGTGATGCTGCCCGGCCTGGATGGCTGGGAAGTGCTGCGCCGGGTGCGCGCCGCCGGCCAGGACATGCCGGTGCTGTTCCTTACCGCGCGCGATCGGGTCGAGGACCGGGTCAAGGGCCTGGAGCTGGGCGCCGACGACTACCTGGTCAAGCCCTTCGCCTTCTCCGAATTGCTGGCCCGGGTGCGCAGCCTGCTGCGCCGCGGCAACCAGGCGGCGGTGGCCACCCACCTGCGCATCGCCGACCTGGAAGTCGACCTGCTCAAGCGCCGCGCGGTGCGCGCCGGGCGGCGCATCGACCTGACCGCCAAGGAGTTCGCCCTGCTGGAACTGCTGCTGCGCCGGCGCGGCGAGGTGCTGCCCAAGTCGCTGATCGCCTCGCAGGTCTGGGACATGAATTTCGACAGCGACACCAACGTCATCGAGGTGGCCATCCGCCGGCTGCGCGCGAAGATCGACGACGACTTCGAGCCCAAGCTGATCCACACCGCGCGCGGCATGGGCTACATGCTCGAAGAGCCTGAGCCGTCATGAGGCGCCTGTCGCTGACCGCGCGCCTGAGCCTGCTGTTCATGCTGGCGGTGGCCGGCGTGCTGGCGGGCTCGGGGTTCTTCTTCAACCGGCTCAGCCAGCACCATTTCGACGAGCTGGACCAGCAGACCCTGAGCGTCGCCGCTGCCGCTGCCGAACGCCTGCTGCGCGAGGCGCCGCCGGCGAGCCGCGACGGGCAGCTGCGCGCGCTGTTCAGCGGCCAGGCCGATCTGCAGGCGCGGATCCTGGAGGACGGGCGCCTGCTGTTCGCCACGCCGGAGCGGGGCGCGGCCCCGTTCGGGGCGGGCTCCGGTGAATGGCGGTACGAGGGGCGCGCCTGGCGGGGACTGGAAAGGAACGTCATGGTGGATGAGCGGCCGGTGAGCATCCAGCTGATGCTGGATGTCACCACCCACCAGGTGTTCTCCCACCAGCTGGCCGGCTGGTTGTGGGCGGGGCTGGGGCTGGCGGTGCTGCTCAGCGTGCTGCTGGGCTGGTTGCTGGTGCGCAGTGGCCTGCGCCCGCTGCGCCAGGTGACCGAGGTGATCGCCTCGGTGTCGGCCCGTTCGCTGGAGGAACGCATCGAGCAGGAGGTGCCGGCCGAGCTGCGCGCGCTGGTGCAGGCGTTCAACGCCATGCTGGCGCGCCTCGAGGACTCCTTCGTGCGCCTGTCCAACTTCTCGGCGGACATCGCCCACGAACTGCGCACCCCGGTGAGCAACCTGCTCACCCATACCGAAGTGGTGCTGACCCGCGCGCGCAACGTCGAGGACTACCAGGAGAACCTGCACTCCAACCTGGAAGAGCTGCGGCGCATGGCGCGGATGATCGACGACATGCTGTTCCTGGCCAAGGCCGACAACGGGCTGATCATTCCCGAGCAGCGGCCGGTGGCGCTGCACGAGCTGTGCGCCAGCCTGCTGGATTTCTACGAGCTGTCCGCGGAGGAACGCGGCATCCGCTTCGAACTGAGCGGGGAGGCCACGCTGCAGGGCGACGTGCTGATGCTGCGTCGGGCGCTATCCAACCTGCTGTCCAACGCGCTGCGCTACACGCCGGACGGCGCCAGCATTCGCCTGAGCCTGCAGCAGACCGAACACGCGGTGCGCCTGTCGCTGGCCAACCCCGGCGGCACCATCGCCGCCGAGCACCTGGAGCGCCTGTTCGACCGCTTCTACCGCGTCGATCCGGCCCGCCGCGAGGGCCACCCCGGCAACGCCGGCCTGGGACTGGCCATCACCCGCTCGATCGTCGAGGCACACCGGGGACAGATCCGCTGCCACAGCGCGGAGGGTTGGACGACCTTCGAGCTGGCGTTTCGCGTGTGAGGGCCTACCTCGGGATGTCTTTCGCGCAGTAGGTCTTTTCCAGGCTCGGCGTGCTGTAGCAGGTCAGGCCGTCTTTCACGATGGACTGCGGCACGGCAAAGCCGGGCTCACCGTCTACGGTGGTCGAGGAAGTGTCCACGGTGGCACTCACGCTGACCGCGCTTTCGCCGCCGCCGATGTCCCACTGTTCCCAGTACGAGTGAACGTTGGCGCACTGGGTGATGCTGCATTCCCGCTCGGTTTCCTCGCCCCCGCTGATCACCAGGCACATGCCCTGCATCTCGCCGCAGCCGGCAACACCAGGACCGGCGAACAGCAGCGCGCACAAAAACAGCAGGGGTTTCGCGAGGCTCGATTTCATTTCACTACCTGAGGGTGGACTGGGGGTGGCCGGCGAACGCTACTGTTTTGCCATTACGGTGTCCACTGACGGCAGGCGCCGCAATGTCGCAAGGAGTCGCGCCGCAGGGCCTATTTGCCGCGCAGCGCCTTGGCCAGGCGCAGCATGGCGGCGTCGATCTCCGTGGCGGTCAGGGATGAATAACCCAGCAGCCAACCCTGTTTCCGTTCCTCCCCGGCATACAGTCGACTGAGCCCGGGCAACTGTACGCCGGCGTTGGCAGCCAGGCGGATGGTCCTTTCTTCCGACCAGCCCTCGTCCAGCAGGCAAGGCATCTGCAAGCCGCCCGGAGGTCGCATGGCGGTGGCGATACCGCTCAGATGCTTGCCGATGGCCTCGAACATGCTGGCCCGACGTCCCGCGTACAGTTTGCGCATGGCCCGCACATGGGCGTTGTAGTGGCCGTCTTCCATGAAGCGCGCCAGCGTCAGCTGAAGGATCTGCGGGGTGTGTCCGTCCATGATGCTGCGCGCATGGGTGAACGCTTTTACCAGGGGCTGGGGCAACACCATGTAACCCAGGCGCAGGCCCGGAGAGAGTGTCTTGCTGAACGTGCCCACGTAGAGGGTGCGCTGGTACTTGTCCAGGCCCTGCACGCAGGCAGTTGGCAAGCCGTCGTAGTGAAACTCGCTGTCGTAGTCGTCCTCGATGATCCACCTGCCGTTTTCCGCCGCCCAGTTGATCAGCTCGAGCCGGCGCGCCAGTGGCAGGGTCGCCCCGGTGGGGTACTGGTGGGAGGGCGTCACATAGACGCAATTGGCGCCGCTGCGGTCCGCGCGCAGCAGGTCGGTGCGGATGCCCAGCGCATTGACATCGATGGGCACGACCCTGGCCTCGGCGCTTTCGAAGGCTTTCCGGGCGCCGTAGTAGCCGGGGTTTTCCAGCAGGATCGGCTTGCCGGCGTCGACCAGCAGCTGTGCGCACAGGAACAGCGCCTGGCGGGTACTGCTGAGTACCAGGATCTGCTCCGGGGTGCATGCGGCGCCGCGTTCCAGATTCAGGTAGGTGGCGATGGCCTTGCGTAGCGGCTCGGCGCCCTGCGGGTCGCCATGCAGCAGGACACTGGCCCGGTGGTCCTTCACGGCCTGGCGTTGCAGGCGCAGCCAGACATCGATGGGGAAGGTGCGGGTTTCCGGCAGGCCGGTGGCAAACGCCTTGACCACCTGCTGATCGCTGACGCCGCCGCTGTCGAGAATCATGCGGCCGCGCCGGCTCAGGCCGGCTTCCGCCGCCGCCGTCTCGGTGCGCCGGGCTTCCCGTGGCCTCGGGCGCTGGCGCGCGATCCCCTGCAGTTCGTTGCCTACCGCCTCGGCCACGTAGCTGCCCGAGCCCTCGCGTCGCACGATGAAACCATCACGGTGCAGTTGCACATAGGCGTTTTCGACCGTGTCGCGCGCCACCCCCAGCGATGTGGCCAGCGAGCGGGTGGCCGGCAGCTTCAGGCCCGGAGCCAGGGCGCCGTCGAGGATCAGCGCACGCAGGGCGCGCTGAATGCGCTGATGCAGATCCAGGCGCTGAAGCTCGGCATCGTTGAGCCGCATCTTGAGCGTTTCGAGCTCGAAGGTTTTCACGAAGTGGTCTGCCCTGAACAAAAAAACCGGCCGGCGGAAGCGGGCCAGTTTATCCGTAGACTCCCGTTCATCGCCATCGCGTTTGTCCTTGGCGATCCGCGTTTCGGGCAACTTGAGCAGGGTTGAAAGAAAAGAATGGCAAGGTCATACAACTTCAGCGCCGGACCCACCGCGTTGCCGATCGAGGTCCTTCGGCAAGCGCACGAGGAATTCTTCGACTTCGCGGGCACCGGCATGTCGGTGATGGAAATCAGCCATCGCTCCGACGTGTTCAGGGAGATCGCCCGCCAGGCCGAACAGGACCTGCGGGCGCTTCTGCGGATACCCAGCCACTATCGGGTGCTGTTCATGCAGGGCGGTGCCTCGCTGCAGTTCGCCCAGGTGCCGATGAACCTGCTGGGCGACCAGCGCACCGCCGACTATCTGCATACCGGGCTCTGGTCCGGCAAGGCCATCCAGGCCGCCCGGCGCTACTGCGACGTACGCATCGCCGCGAGCAGCCAAGCGACGGGCTTCGACCGCGTCCCCGCGAGGACCGACTGGAGCCTCAACCCGAATGCCGCCTATCTGCACTACACGGAGAACGAAACGGTGCATGGCGTGCAGTTCGCCGATGCTCCCGACGCCGCGGTCCCGCTGGTCTGCGACGCCTGCTCGAGCCTGCTGTCCAAGCCCATCGAGGTGGCCCGGCACGCCCTGATCTATGCGGCCGCGCAAAAGAACATGGGGCCGGCCGGGCTGACCGTGGCGATCGTCGACGACGCGCTGCTGGACCGCGCGCTGGCGGTTACCCCGGACATTCTCAACTACGCGCACATCGCCAGGGCGGAGTCGATGCTCAACACGCCGGCCACCTTCTCCTGGTACCTCACCGGTCTGACGCTGAAGTGGCTAAGACGCAGCGGTGGCATCGAGCGGCTTCACCGGCTCAATCAGGCCAAGGCCGCACTGCTGTACCGCACGATTGACGGCAGCGACGGTTTCTACCGCAACAGCGTGCAAGCGCCGTTTCGCTCGATCAACAACGTGCCGTTCGTGCTCGCCGACGATGCGCTGGAGAAGGCGTTCCTGCGCCTGGCCGACCGCTCCGGATTCAAGGGACTCAACGGCCATGCCTCTCTCGGTGGCGTCCGGGCCAGCCTCTACAACGCGGTCACCCTGCCGGCTGTCGAGGCATTGACCGACTTCATGACGGATTTCGCCCGGGCGCATGGCTAGGACGAATCGAAAGTGGTCTGGTTAATTGTCAAAAAGTGTACGGGTTCTGCGGACCATTGCCGCGCTATAAATCAGCCGCCAATTCCAGCCTCGTGTTGCCAGGAGCCACCTGAAGCCATGTCGTCCACAGCCTCCCCATCCGCGGTTCGCCTCCGCGATCTCGTCCATCCGATCGTCGCCGGGCTGGTCTCGGTGATCGTCAACTATGGCGGTACCTTCATTCTGGTGTTTCAGGCGGCCCGGGTGGCGGGGCTGAGTCCTGAGCTGACGGCTTCCTGGGTATGGTCGGTATCGATTGGCGTGGGGCTGAGCGGGCTGTTGCTCAGTTGGCGGTTCCGCGAGCCGATCATCACCGCCTGGTCGACCCCGGCGGCGGCATTCCTGGTCGTCGCCCTGGCGACGACGCCCTATGCCGAGGCGGTCGGCGCCTACCTGGTCTCGGCCGCCGCCTTCGTGCTGCTGGGCGTGTCCGGCTATTTCGAGAAGGTCATCCGCCTGATCCCGCCGGGCGTGGCCGCGGGGTTGCTGGCGGGTATCCTGCTGCAGTTCGGCATCGGCGCCTTCGCCGGCGTGAGCGTCGACCCGCTGCTGGCCGCGCTGCTGATTGGCGCCTACGTCGTGCTCAAGCGCCTGAGCGCGCGCTACGCGGTGGTGGGGATTCTGCTGCTCGGCCTGGTCTTCCTGCTGGTCCAGGGACGGGTGGACCTGTCCGGGCTGGAGCTGCGGCTCGCGGCACCGGTGTTCACCCCGCCCGCGTTCTCGCTGAACGCCTTGCTCAGTGTCGCGCTGCCGCTGTTCCTGATCACCCTGACCGGCCAGTACATGCCCGGCATGCTGGTGCTGCGCAACGATGGTTTCCGCACCAGCGCCAACCCGATTGTCACCGTCACCGGGCTGGGCTCGCTGCTCATGGCGCCGTTCGGTTCGCACGCGTTCAACCTCGCCGCGATCACCGCCGCCATCTGCACCGGCAAGGACGCCCACGAAGAACCCGCCAAGCGCTGGATCGCCGGTGTCGCCGCGGGTGTTTTCTACATCCTCGTCGGGGTCTTCGGCGTCACCCTGGCCGCACTGTTCATGGCCTTCCCGGCGACGTTCATCACCACCCTGGCGGGGCTCGCCCTGCTCGGCACCCTCGGCGGCAGCCTGGCCAGCGCCATGGCCGATGCCAGATCCCGCGAAGCCGCGCTGATCACCTTCCTGGCCGCCGCCGCCGATATCAGCCTGTTCGGGATCGGCGGAGCGTTCTGGGGGCTGGTGATCGGGCTGGCGGCATTCGCCGTGCTCAACGGCCGTTTGCCGCGCCGCGTGCCGGCCGGTCAGTCGGTCGCCGATGTGGGAGGGGCCCACTGATGCCGCGCCTGCACGAACAGCATGGCCGCTACCCGCAGGCCAACAGCGTCGAGGACTTCCAGCGCAACCTGGCCGCCGTGCGCCAGCGCATCGCCGACGCCTGCCGGCGGGTCGGGCGCGATCCGGCGGGGGTGCGCCTGCTGCCGGTGAGCAAGACCTTCGACGAGGCGCACCTGCGCCTGGCTTATGCCGCCGGCTGCCGCTTTCTGGGCGAGAACAAGGTGCAGGAGGCGCAGCGCAAATGGGAAGCCATGGCCGACCTGAGCGACCTGCAATGGTCGGTGATCGGCCACCTGCAGACCAACAAGGCCAGGCAGGTCGCGCGCTTCGCCGCCGAGTTCCAGGCGCTGGACAGCCTGCGGCTGGCCGAGGCCCTGGACCGGCGCCTGCAGGTCGAGGGTCGGCGGCTGGACGTGTTCGTCCAGGTGAATACCTCCGGCGAGGCCAGCAAGTACGGCCTGGCGCCCGACGCGGTCGCCGACTTCCTGCGCGCCTTGCCGGCGTTCTCCGCGCTGCGGGTGCGAGGCCTGATGACGCTGGCGCTGTTCTCCGCCGACGCTGCCCGTGTGCGTCCCTGTTTCGTGCGGCTGCGCGAGCTGCGGGAGCGCCTGCGCCAGGACGCACCGGCCGGTATCGGCCTGGAGGAGCTGTCCATGGGCATGTCCGGGGATTTCGAAATCGCCATCGAAGAAGGCGCGACCGTGGTGCGGGTCGGCCAGGCCATCTTCGGTGCCCGCGCCCTGCCGGACAGCCACTACTGGCCGACGGCCAGCGAATAGCACGATCACGCCATCCTGAACCTTTGCCCACGACCTCACGAAGGAATGCCATGCCCCCCCTCATCCGCGTATCTCATGCCGACCTACGCACGCCAGCCCGTTTCGTTCAGTCGCGGCCAGGGCGCGCGCCTGTGGGACACGCAGGGCATCGAGTACCTGGACGCGATCGCCGGCGTGGCGGTGACCAGCCTCGGTCACGCCCATCCCGAAATTGCCGCCGTGATCGCCGATCAGGCCGGCCAACTGCTGCATACCTCCAACCTGTTCCGCATCGAATGGCAGGAGCGACTGGCTGAGCGCCTGTGCGCCTTGTCGGGCATGCGGCGCGCGTTCTTCTGCAACTCGGGGGCCGAGGCCAATGAGGCGGCGCTCAAGCTGGCCCGCCTGCTCGCCAGTGCCCGGAGGGTGACGGATCCCCAGGTGCTGGTCATGGAGAACAGCTTCCATGGCCGCAGCCTGGCAACCCTGGCTGCCACCGGCAACCCGGCCGCGCAGCGCGGCTTCGAGCCACTGATGCCGGGCTTCGTGCGGGTGCCCTACGACGACATCGAGGCGCTGCGGGAAGCGGCGCGGCAATTCCCGGGCATCGTTGCGGTGCTGGTCGAGCCGGTGCAGGGCGAAGGCGGGGTGCGTGCCGCGTCCGCCGGCTATCTGCAGGCCCTGCGGCAACTGTGCGACGCGCACGACTGGCTGATGATGGTCGACGAAGTGCAGACCGGCCTGGGCCGCACCGGCAGCTGGTTCGGCTTCCAGCACGCCGGGATCGTGCCCGACGTCATCACCCTGGCCAAGGCGCTGGGCAACGGCCTGCCGATCGGCGCCTGCCTGGCCCGTGGTCGGGCGGCGGAACTGTTTTCCCCCGGCCAGCATGCCTCCACCTTCGGTGGCAATCCGCTGGCCTGCCGGGTGGCATGCACGGTACTCGACATCCTGGCGCGCGAGCAGCTCCCGCAGCGGGCCGCCACCCTCGGTCGCCGGCTGCTGGCGGCCCTGCAGGAGGGGCTGAGTAGCTGTCCTGAGGTGCTGGCGATTCGTGGCCAGGGCCTGATGGTCGGCATCGAGCTGAATCGCCAGTGCCCCGAGCTGGTTGGCCGGGCGCTGGAGGAACAGCGCCTGCTCATCACCGTGACCCGCGGCACCACCCTGCGGCTGCTACCGCCCTTGATCTGCGACGACGCGCAGATCGACGACATTGCCGCGCGCGTCATCCGGCTGCTGGCCTAGCAGGCCCCCGATTTCCAACCCACAGGTTCCCTTATGTACGACGCATCCCTGACCCTAGCCGATTTTGATCCCGAGCTGTCCGCGGCCATCCATGACGAGGAAGTCCGTCAGGAAGACCACGCCGAACTGATCGCCTCCGAGAACTATGCCAGCCCGCTGGTGATGGCGATCCAGAGCTCGCTATTCACCAACAAGTACGCCGAAGGCTATCCGGGCCGGCGCTACTACAGCGGCTGCGAGCATGTCGACGTGGCCGAGCGCCTGGCCATCGAGCGGGTCAAGGCCCTGTTCGACTGCGACTACGCCAACGTGCAGCCGCATGCCGGTTCCCAGGCCAACGCCGCCGTGTTCCTGGCCTTGCTCAGTCCCGGCGACACGGTGATGGGCATGAACCTGGCCCAGGGCGGGCACCTGACCCACGGCAACCCGGTGAACTTCTCCGGGCGCCATTACCGGATCGTTCCCTACGGACTCGACCCACGCACGGGTTTGATCGACTACGACGAGATGGAGCGCATCGCCCTGCAAACCCGTCCGAAGCTGCTGATCGGCGGATTTTCCGCCTATTCCCGGTACATGGACTGGGCGCGCATGCGCGACATCGCCGACCGGGTCGGCGCGCTGTTCTGGGTCGACATGGCCCATGTCGCCGGCCTGGTGGCGGCCGGCGAGTACCCGAACCCGCTGCCGCACGCCCATGTGGTGACCAGCACCACCCACAAGACGCTGCGTGGCCCACGCGGCGGCCTGATCCTGTCCAGGGGGCAGGACGATACGTTCTACAAGAAGCTCGATTCGGCGGTCTTCCCGGGTGTCCAGGGCGGCCCGTTGATGCACCTGATCGCCGCCAAGGCCGTTGCCTTCAAGGAAGCGCTGTCGCCCGACTTCAGGCGCTATCAGCAGCAGGTGGTGAGCAACGCCCGGGCCATGGCCGCGGTGCTGCAGCGGCGGGGTTTCCGGATCGTCTCCGGCGGGACGGACAACCACATGATGCTGATCGACCTGTCCGACCGACCGTACACCGGCAAGGACGCCGATGCCGCGCTGAGCGACGCCTGCATCACCGCCAACAAGAACTCGGTGCCCAACGACCCGCGCTCGCCGTTCGTGACCTCGGGGCTGCGGATCGGCACCCCGGCGGTGACTACCCGTGGGTTCGGCGTGCCGGAGTGCGAGCAACTGGCGGGCTGGCTGTGTGACGTGCTGGACGCGCTGGAATCCGGCGGCAGCGAGACGGTGGTTCGTCAGGTAGGGGAGCAGGTGATGGCGCTATGCCTGCGCCATCCGGTGTATCGCTAGGCACTTTACGTACAGACCCTAGCCCGGGCTGGCCGGTGTGCTAACGACCGTCAGCAGCTGCTCGCCCAGCATGCCGAACTGGCCCTCCAGTTGCGCGCCCACCCGCCATTCGTCGCCCAGGTCGCGCAGCAGGCCCAGGCGCAGGCGGCCGGCCGGGTCCCAGTCGAGCAGCTCGGCGTCCTGGAAATAGAAGCGCTGGCCGACCAGGGGATACAGCGCCTTGAACAGGCTCTCCTTGGCCGAGAAGGTCAGGGTGACCAGCCAGGCGTGCAGCGCCGGGTCCACTCGTTCGAGCCGCTGGCGCTCGCCGGCGGTGAGGATTTCCCCAAGCAGGCGTTGGCTGCGCTCGGCACTGAGCAGCCGTTCCAGATCGATGCCCAGGCCTCGCCAGTGTTCGGTGCGGGCGACCAGCGCGGCGGCCTGGCCGTGGCTGTGAGTGATCGAGCCGACCACGCCGGCGGGCCAGCGCGGCGCGCGGTCCTCGCCGACGGCCGGGACGCCCGGCTGGCCGGTCAGGGAGTGCAGGGCGTGGCGCGCGCACAGGCGTCCGGCCAGGTATTCGCACTGGCGCTTGGCGACGCCGGGCACGCCGGGGATGGCGCAACTGACGAAATCGCCGGGCTGCAACTGGTCGGCCTGGAACACCGTGCTGACCAGCCGCGCGCCGGGCATGGGGATGGGTAGCGGCCAGTGCTCGCGCAGCGGCGCGCAGCAGGCGGGGTGGAAGTCGCTCATGGGGGGCATTGTGCAGGGGAGGACGGGAGTCGTCACGTCGTCGGGAGCCGGCCATCCCGCCCTTGCCGGAGCCTGCTTTGCACGTGGCAAGGCACGAAACCGGCGGTGCGGTCGGCGCCCTGCATACATGGCGAGATAGTCCATCGTGATGGATAATGCGCGCTTTTCGGCGGCTCCGGATGGGGCTGCCGGGCCGCCGTTGTACCGTTGTTCGCTGGACTGTGCCTGTCGCCGTCCTGCCTGAGAGTTGCCATGTTCAGCCCGCTCGTCACCTTTCCGGCGTTGTATGCCGCCACCCTGCTCATGCTCGCCGGTTCGGGGCTGTTCAGCACCTACATGGGCCTGCGCCTGACGGAAGAGGGCGCAGGCGATGCCTGGGTCGGCGGGTTGATGGCGGCTTACTATTTCGGCTTGGTGTGTGGCGGCAAGTTCGGCCACAGGCTGATCGCCAGCGTTGGCCATATTCGCTCCTATGTGGCCTGCGCCGGGCTGGCCACGGTGATCGTACTGCTGCACGTGCTGGTGGAGCGGCTGGAAGTCTGGCTCCTGCTGCGTTTCGTCATGGGCGCGGTGATGATGAACCAGTACATGGTCATCGAGAGCTGGCTCAACGAGCAGGCGGAAAGCCACATGCGTGGCAAGGTCTTCGCAGGCTACATGGTGGCTGTGGACCTGGGGCTGGTCGTCGGCCAGGGGCTGCTGGCAATGCTTCCCTCACTGGATTTCAAGCCGCTGGTGCTGGTGGCGATCTGTTTCGCCTCGTGCCTGATTCCGCTGGCAGTCACGCGGCGTGTGCACCCGGCCAAGCTGGTGGCGGCCCCGCTGGAAATCGGCTTCTTTTGCAAGCGGGTGCCGCAGGCGCTGGGCAGCATCTTCGTCGCCGGGCTGATGGTCGGCGCCTTCTATGGCCTGGCGCCGGTGTATGCCAGTCGCAATGGCCTGGATACCTCGCAGGCCAGTCTGTTCGTGGCCATGTGCATCGTCGCCGGTTTCTGTGCGCAGTGGCCGCTGGGCTGGCTGTCCGATCGCGTGGATCGCAGCTGGCTGATCCGGGGCAATTCCATCTTGCTGTGCCTGACCGCCATTCCGCTCTGGGGGCTGTTCAGCCTGCCGTACTGGTTGCTGCTGGCCAATGGCTTCGTGACGGGCATGCTGCTGTTCACCCTGTATCCGCTGGCGGTGGCGCTGGGCAACGACCATGTCGAGCAGTCGCGGCGGGTGGCGCTATCGGCCATGCTGCTGACCACCTATGGTGTGGGCGCCTGCCTCGGGCCGCTGCTGGCCGGCCTGATGATGCATCGCTTCGGGCCGGGGATGTTCTACATGCTGGTGTCGATCTACGCCCTGGCGCTGATCTTCTGGGTGCAGCCCAAGCGTGTTACCGGACGCCATCGTGTCGACGAGGCGCCACTCAGTCACGTGCCGATGCCGGATACATTGAGCCCGATGGCGGCGGCGCTCGACCCGCGTATCGAGGAAGTGCCGGAAGAGCTGCTGGTCGAGACGCCGGCGAGCATTGGGCGCTCCGACGATGAGCCGGAAACGCGGGGAATGGCGTAGCTCGGCTTCGTGCCGGTTGACCGATGTCGCGTGCGGCATGGCGCAACGCACAGCGGTCGTTGTACCTACCCGGTTCGCGTCGCGCGGCGAAATTCGCCGGGCGTCTGCGCGCTCCAGCGCTTGAAGGCACGCTGGAAGGCTTCCGCCGAGGCGAAGCCGAGCAGGTAGGCGATCTCGCCGAAACTCAGCTCGGTGTCGCGGATGTAGGTCATCGCCAGGTCGCGGCGGGTGTCGTTGAGGATGTCGCGAAAGCGCGTGCCTTCCTCGGCCAGCTTGCGGCGCAGGGTCCAGCTGGGCAGCTGCAGGCGGCGGGCGATTTCCTCCAGGTCCGGCTCGCGACCGTGCAGCAGCGGGCCGAGCAACTGGGTGATGCGTTCGCGCAGGCTGCGGGTGCGGGTCAGCTGGGCCAGCTCGGCCTCGCACAGTTCCAGCAACTGGTGCCAGGTGCTCGGACAGTGGGCGGGATTGCGCAGTGCCAGCGCTTCACGATCCAGGCGCAGGCGATTGTGGCCGGTGGCGAATTCCACCGGACCGCCGAACACCTCGGCGTAGCGCCCGGCATAGTCCGGGGCGGGGAACTCAATCTCCACCCGCTGCGCCGCCAGCGGCCGGCCGGCCAGGGCGCCGAGCTGGTGCAGCCAGCCGGCCAGCAGCGCGTCGACCACGAAGCGGTTGTAGGCGTTGTAGGGGCTGATCGAATAGAAGTTCAGCCAGGCGCCGTCGGCGTCCTCCGCGAAGCTCGACTGCCCCCGGTAGTTGGCGGCGTACAGCGGTTCGAAACGGATCAGCGTGCGCGCCGCCTCGCGCACCGTAGGCGCCTGGGCGGCGGTGACACCGGCCAGGCCGACCTGGGCGATATGGCTGAGACGGCCCATCTCCAGGCCCAGCGCCGGGTCGCCGCTCAGCTGCATGGCGGCATGGCCGAGGCGCATGTAGCGGGGAATCGACAGCCGCGCCCGGGGTTCGGCCAGGCGCGCCGGGTCCAGGTCGTACTGGGCGAGCAGGGGATCCGGGTCGTGGCCACGCTCGCGCAGGGCAGCAGCCAGGCTCAGCACGCTGCCCACCGACAGGTCGCCCAGGCGCACGCGCGGTGCCTTCACGGCTCGATCCACTGGTTGAGCAGGTGCGTGCCGGGCAGGCTGCTGAGCTGCGGTGCCTGGGCCGGTGTCAGCGCCACACCGCGCGGCACGCCGCCGATCGGCCAACTGAGTCGGCCGCGCAGGAACAGCGGCGGGCTGGTGCGTCCGTTGGGCAGCTGCACACGGCTCTGCGGCCAGCCGGGGAGCCAGTCGCGCTCGATCAGGTACTGCTGGTCGGCAACCGTCACCCGCTGCGTGGGAATGCGTACCGAGGTCCAGGGCCAGTCCTGCAGGAACGGCTCGCCGGTGATCCGACCATCCGGGCCGAACACCAGGCTGAGGTTCCACAGCGGCCCGCTGCCGCTGTGCAGCTGGCTGTCGTCGTCGATGTGCGGTTCGGGCAGCAGGATGGAGCCGGCCTGCAGGGTCACGCCGTATTCCTTGGCCAGACCGCCGAACAGCGTCTGGTAATCCTCGGCCATCTGCTCGGCCTTCATGCGCAGCAGGGCTTCGTCGAGGCGGTTGGCGTCCAGGTTGCGCAGCAGCACTTTCACGGCCAGCAACGGATTGCCGAGCACTAGCCAGTTGCGCACTTCCAGACGGTCACGGGCACGGTAGAACTCGGGCTTCTCCCCGGTGGCCAGCAGCCAGGTGCCGATATGGTCCGGCAGCACCACCAGCGTCTCGGCGTTCAGCAGGCCGGCGTCGCGGGCCGCATCCAGCGAGGCGGCCAGCACCAGGCGCAAATGCGCCGGGCTCTGGTAGTCGATGGCGTAGAGCTGCGGGCGGATGGTCAGCAGATTGCCGTGCCGCACGGACGGCGGCGGCGGGCTGATCACCTGTGTGCGCAGATCCGACAGGTAATGGAAGGCCGGGCGCTCCCTGGCCCAGTCGAGGAAGGTCAGCAGGCCGGCAGCGGCGAGCAGCAACAGAACGGCGGAAATCAGCAGGGTACGTTTCATGCTGCACAGGGTAGGTGGCGGTCCGGCGAATGCCAAGCTGCGCTGCGCGCTTCGATCAGTAACTTGTCAGTTTCGATCATTGAGCGCGGCCGCCGGGCTGACTATCGTCTGGCCCCACAACAGGCCGCAACGATGAATGCGGCCAGCACCGTGAACCCGCCGGAAGGATCGCCATGACCACTCGCTACCCGCATCTGCTCGCCCCGCTGGATCTGGGCTTTACCACCCTGCGCAACCGAACCCTGATGGGCTCCATGCACACAGGCCTGGAAGAGAAGCCCAACGGCTTCGAGCGCATGGCGGCCTATTTCGCCGAGCGCGCCCGGGGCGGCGTCGGCCTGATGGTCACCGGCGGCATCGGCCCGAACGAGGAAGGCGCGGTGTATGCCGGCGCCGCCAAGCTGACCACGCCGGAAGAAGCGGAAAAGCACAAGATCGTCACCCAGGCCGTGCACGAAGCCGGCGGCAAGATCTGCATGCAAATCCTGCATGCCGGCCGCTACGCCTACAGCCCCAAGCAGGTGGCGCCGAGCGCCATCCAGGCGCCGATCAACCCGTTCAAGCCGCGCGAGCTGGACGAAGAAGGTATCGAACAGCAGATCGCCGACTTCGTGAACTGCGCCCGTCTGGCCCAGCAGGCCGAGTACGACGGCGTCGAGATCATGGGTTCGGAAGGCTACTTCATCAATCAGTTCCTGGTGGCCCACACCAACCAGCGCACCGACCGCTGGGGCGGCAGCTACGAGAACCGCATGCGCCTGCCGGTGGAAATCGTCCGCCGCGTGCGCGAGGCGGTCGGCCCGAATTTCATCATCATCTATCGCCTGTCGATGCTCGACCTGATCGAAGGCGGCAGCGTCTGGGAAGAGATCGTCACCCTGGCCAAGGCCATTGAGGCGGCCGGCGCGACCATCATCAACACCGGCATCGGCTGGCACGAAGCACGTATCCCGACCATCGCCACCAAGGTGCCGCGTGCGGCGTTCACCAAGGTCACCGCCAAGCTCAAGGGCGTGGTGTCGATTCCGCTGATCACCACCAACCGCATCAATACCCCGGAGGTGGCCGAGCAGGTGCTGGCCGAGGGCGACGCCGACATGGTGTCCATGGCGCGTCCGTTCCTCGCCGACCCGGAGTTCGTCAACAAGGCCGCCGAAGGCCGCGCCGACGAGATCAACACCTGCATCGGCTGCAACCAGGCCTGCCTGGATCACACCTTCGGCGGCAAGCTGACCACCTGCCTGGTCAACCCGCGCGCCTGCCATGAGACCGAGCTGAATTACATCCCGGTCGCCCAGGGCAAGAAAATCGCCGTGGTCGGCGCCGGTCCGGCTGGCCTGTCCGCCGCCTGCGTGGCTGCCGAGCGTGGCCATCGCGTGACCCTGTTTGATGCCGGTAGCGAGATCGGCGGCCAGTTCAACGTCGCCAAGCGTGTGCCGGGCAAGGAAGAGTTCTACGAAACCCTGCGCTACTACCGCAATCGCCTGCAGGCCACCGGCGTGGACGTGCGCTTGAACACCCGGGTCGGCGTCGATGAGCTGGCGAAGGGCGGCTTTGATGAAATCATCCTGGCCACCGGCATCGCGCCGCGGACCCCGGCGATCCCCGGCATCGAGCACCCGAAGGTGATGGGCTACCTGGACGCCATTCTCGAGCGCAAGCCGGTCGGCCAGCGCGTGGCGGTGATAGGTGCCGGCGGCATTGGCTTCGACGTCTCCGAGTTCATCACCCACGACGGTGAATCCACCAGCCTGAACCGCGAGGCGTTCTGGAAGGAGTGGGGCATCGACCTGGGTCTGGATGCGCGCGGCGGCGTGGCGGGCATGAAGGCGCAACCCCATGCGCCGGCCCGCGAAGTCTTTCTGCTGCAGCGCAAGAAAACCAAGGTGGGCGATGGCCTGGGCAAGACCACCGGCTGGATTCACCGCACCGGCCTGAAGAACAAGAATGTGCAGATGCTTAACACCGTCGAGTACCTGAAGATCGACGACGCCGGCCTGCACATCAGCATCGCCGGCGGCGAGCCGCAGGTGCTGCCGGTGGACACGGTGATCGTCTGCGCCGGCCAGGAACCGCTGCGCGAGTTGCACGACGGGCTGATCGCCGCCGGGCAGAGCGTGCATCTGATTGGTGGCGCGGATGTCGCCAGCGAACTGGATGCCAAGCGCGCCATCAACCAGGGCTCGCGCCTGGCCGCCGAGCTGTAAGCTTCGCCATCCGTCGCGCCGCAGCCGCCGCCCGAGGCGGCTGCCAACTGCATCACGCAGCCGGACCGGCGCTTTTCCTAGACTGCGAACCCCGCCTGGTGCGGGGTTCGTTGGTTTCAGGGGGTAAGCATGAGTCTGCAGGCCAAGCCTCAGCAGGTCGAAGCGGTGATGTTCTTCCGCGCCGGAAGCATCTGCAAGGAAATGCATCTGGCGGAATTCGAGGCGGTGCTGGACGGCGTGGTCAGTCTGGTGGATTTCGCCGACCAGCAGATCCCCGCCGCCTACGTGCTGATCACGCCCCGCCTGCACATCCGCGCGGTGGCCTTTTTTCTCATCGATTTTGACGAAACCGGCCGCGCCGACACGGGCTGGAACATCCCGCTGCGGCATCTCGCCGAGCAGGGTGCGCCCGGCCCCGACCTGGGCGGCGGTGCCATTCGCATCGCCTGCCGCAGTCGCTGTCCGGTGGCCTGGCACCAGATGCACCTGTGGGACCCGAGTCTCAAGCCCGGGCGCAACGAGTTGCTGCTGCTGCGCGATGCGGCGCGGCGCAACAACCTGGGCATCCTGGCCGACGAGGATGCTCCCGCGAAAAGCGGGACCGGCAACCGGGTCGCGCCGGAAGTGGCCAAGAGCATGGCCAAGCGGCTGGCCCGCACGATGGATCTGCAGCATCGCCACAAGACCGCGCAACTGATTCGCCAGCAACGTCTGCGCCTGCAGAGCCTGACCCAGCAATACGAGGAACAGTTCGCTCGCCTGCGCCTGCAGGCTGAGCAGCGGGAGAAGGCGCTGCTCGAGCAGTTCGAGACCCAGCAGCAGGTGCTGGCTCGTCAGGAACAGTTGAATGTCGATCTGAAGGTGCAGCAGCAGAGCCAGGCCGATCAGTTCCAGCAAGCCCGCGAGGATTTCGTCCAGCAGTTGCGCTCGGCAGAGCGCGACGGGCGCAGCGAGACCGAGCTGCTGCGGGATCAGTTCGAGCTGGAAATGCAAGCGCGCATCGCCGCGGTGGTGGCCGAGCAGCAGCAGCGCCTGGCGGCGCTGCAGGCCGAGCTGGAGGCGCACCGCGAGCGGGAGGTCCGCCAGCAGGCGGAGGTGGAGCGCCTGCGCCAGAACCAGTTGCGCGGCATCGAGCGCCTGGCCGGGCTGGGCGTGATGTTCGTGGTCTACCACCCGGGCACCGGCCACCTGACCATCCCGCTGGCGGAGATCGGTCGCTACCAGGACGATCCCGAAGCGTTTGTGGCGGCCAAGTGCCTGGTGTCCCCGGAACACTATCGCGACTGGCTGGCCCACTATCAGCAGCCGACCTGCAGCGCGCGCCTGCCCAGCGGCGAACGCTGCGCCATGCCCATCGACCGCATCGATACGCCGAGCCGCTTCGTACGCGGCGAAAGCAGTTGCTGCGCGCGTCATCAGGCGAAGGTGAGGGCCGCGCGGGCAACAGCCTGACGTTCCGGGTGGGGCGATAATTCTGCCTTGGCCGCCGATGCGGCGTCCCGGCGGCCGGAAAGGCGCTGATCGCCCTGCGTTGTGGTGTTCGGCTGGACTGCGCTGGCGGCGCGCCCTAGGCTGGCGCGCCATTCCGACCCATCTCCGCGTCCATGCTTATCCTCCCCGACTGGTCCCCTGAACCCCCATTGCACCGTCTCGAACTCGACTGGCTGAGCCAGGCAGGCATCGAGCTGGCGGTGCTGCGGCTGGACCTGATCGACCCGCAGATTTCCGGCAACAAGTGGTACAAGCTCAAACCGCATTTGCAGGACCCCGCCGCAGCGGGTAGGGCAGGGGTGATGACCCTTGGCGGCGCGCACTCCAACCATCTGCATGCGGTGGCGGCGGCCGGTGCGCGGTTCGGTTTTTCCACCGTCGGCCTGCTGCGCGGAGAGCCTTGCGATACGCCGACCATGCGTGATCTGGAGGCCTTCGGCATGCGCCTGCACTGGCTCGGCTATGGCGGCTACCGGGCGCGTCACCGGGCGGATTTCTGGGATGCCTGGCGGGCGCGCTATCCCGAGCTGCATCCCGTGCCGGAAGGCGGTGGTGATCTGCCCGGTGCGCAGGGCTGCGTCGAGCTGGTCGACCTGGCTCGCCGGCAACTGCCGATGCTGGGTTGGGAGGATTACCACGGCTGGTGGCTGGCCGCCGGCACCGGCACCACACTGGCGGGGCTGGTGCTAGGCGAAGGCGGACAGCGCCTGGTGCACGGTGCGCTGGCGGTTCCCGACGATCATGGTGTGCCCCGGCGGCTGGGCGATCTGGGCGTGGCGCCCGACGCCTATCGACTGCATTCGGCCAGTCGCGGTGGCTTTGCCCGGCTGGATGATGAACTGCTGCGCTTCATGCACGAAACCGAACAGGCCTGTGGACTACCGCTGGAACCGCTGTATACCGCCAAGGCCTTGCTGGCGCTGCGCGAAGGCGTGGTTGCGGGTGACTTTCCGACAGGTACCCGACTGATCTTCGTGCACACCGGTGGCTTGCAGGGGTGGCGCCACTGACCATTGGTCGCAGAGCCGTGCAGCAGCCGGCTTGATGCAAATCAATCCGGGTCCCAACGCATAGCGGCAAAGTGACATCCGTCACTCACCGAGGGTTGTACTACTCATGCAAGGCTTTCGTATTGCCGTCATCGGCGCCGGCGACACCGGCACTCCGCTGCTCAAGCAAATGCTGACTTCGCCCTTCGTTACCGTTGTGGGCGTGGCCGATCTGGATCTGTCCATGCCGGGTATCGTGCTGGCCCGCGAGTTCGGCGTGCCGGTTACCGACCATTTCATGGAGCTGGCCGAACTGGGCGAGCGCGTCGATGTAATCATCGATGTCACCGGCGCGCCCAAGGTGCGCGAGACCCTGCGCAAGCACATGGTCGACACCGGCAACAGCCATACCCTGATCATGCACGAGCGTATCGCTCTGCTGATGATGTCCCTGTCCGCCGGCCGCCTGGTCGGCAGCAAGCACGGCCATCAGGAATACGCCTGAGTCAGTCGCGGGCCTGGTCGTTGAGCGGCCAGGCGTCGGACATCAGAAACACCCGTTCCGCTTCCTCCCAGATGCTCGTGCGCGTCTCCTGCAGGCGCACCAGCAACTGCCCCGGAGCCGTTTGCGGCAACTGCTCCAGCCAGTCGTCGAAACGTTCGGCAGTCCAGATTTCATCGTGTGGCAGCTGTGCCGTGGCCAGCCAGGCCTGACGCGGCAAGGGCTGCCAGGGGCCGGGGAGGGTGTCCGCACGAAATGCCTCGAATCGGCTACGTATCAGCCAGCGCCCCCGGCAATGCAGCGGGTGCACGCCGTCCGGCGCGGCACAACCGTCCGGCCACGGATAGAAGAGATAGCCGCCCAGCCAGAACTCGGCCCGGACTTCCTCCGGGCGCAGATCGGCCAGCGCCAGCCGGCCGTGGCGGCTGCTGGACAGCGGCAACTGGTGTTCGGCCAGATGCTTCAGTTTGCGGTCCAGGCGGTCTTCGCTGCCCGGACCGAGCCATTGCGCCGCGTCGCGGCTGTCGCCCTGGCGGGGGCCGAGGTACAGCTTGACCGCCAGTTCCAGATGGTGAACGCCGTCCTCGTCGCGCAGCAGCAGATCCAGTTCGCCCAGGGTGCGACCGCCCAGGCGGATCGGCAGGTTGCTGGCCAGCAGCAGAATGCCCGGCGCGGCCTGCAGGGCGAACTGCCAGAGCCGCTCGTAATACAGGCCCAGGCGGCGCAGCGGACCATGCGCCAGCCACTCCAGCAGCGGCTCGGGCTGCTCGTCGAGGCGCAGCAGCCAGTCGGCCAGCCGGCCCGGCTGGCGTGCCCAGCCGCTGCCGGTCAGCGGATGGCGCTGCGGCCATTCGGTGTCCGCCAGCAGCGGCGGCGACAGCAGCGTCCAGGCCAGATCGCGGACCACGGGCTGGCGCAGGGCGGGCAGCAGATCGGTGAGTTCAAGAAAGGGATGCATGGTGTCGAGCATAGTTGCGCTGTGCCCCGAGAATCACAAGGGCTGCCCCTGGCAGTCGCTTTCGCCCATAATTGCCGGCACTTTGGCGCGCGGTAAACAGGAGTCCCATGGAGCAATTTCGCAATATCGGCATTATTGGCCGCCTGGGCAGTTCCCAGGTCCTGGATACCATCCGCCGGCTCAAGCGCTTCCTGCTCGACCGCCATCTCAACGTGATTCTCGAAGAGGAAATCGCCGAAGTGCTGCCGGGCCACGGCCAGCAGATCTGTTCGCGCAAGAACCTCGGCGAGGTCTGCGACCTGGTGATCGTGATTGGCGGCGATGGCAGCATGCTTGGCGCCGCCCGCGCGCTGGCGCGCCACAAGGTGCCGGTACTGGGCGTCAACCGGGGCAACCTGGGCTTCCTGACCGACATTCGCCCGGATGACCTCGAACAGAAGGTCGGCGAAGTGCTGGACGGCCAATATACCGTCGAAAGCCGCTTCCTGCTGGAAGCGGAAATGCGCCGCAACGCCGTACCCATTGGCCAGGGCGATGCCCTCAACGATGTGGTGCTGCACCCGGGCAAATCGACGCGGATGATCGAGTTCGAGCTGTACATCGACGGCCAGTTCGTCAGCAGCCAGAAATCCGACGGACTGATCATTGCCACGCCGACCGGGTCTACTGCCTATTCGCTGTCCGCCGGCGGGCCGATCATGCATCCCAAGCTGGACGCCATCGTGGTGGTGCCCATGTACCCGCACACGCTGTCCAGCCGCCCGATCGTGGTGGATGGCAACAGCGAGCTGAAGGTCGTGGTCTCGCCGAACATGCAGATCTATCCGCAGGTCTCCTGCGATGGTCAGAACCATTTCACCTGCGCCCCCGGCGACACGGTGACCATTTCCAAGAAGCCGCAGAAGCTGCGCCTGATCCACCCGCTGGATCACAACTATTACGAAATCTGCCGTACCAAACTGGGCTGGGGCAGCCGTCTGGGTGGCGGGGGCGAGTGATGCATTTCGATCCACTGCGCGGCTACGACATCATCGGTGATGTGCATGGCTGCGCCGAAGCTCTCCGGCAGTTGCTCGAACGTCTCGGTTATCGTCTGCAAGCCGGTGTCTGGCAACATCCGCAGCGCAAGGCGCTGTTTCTCGGCGACATCATCGACCGTGGCCCGCAGGTCCGCGAGGCGCTGCACATCGTGCGCGACATGGTTCAGGCCGACCAGGCGCTGTGCATCATGGGCAACCATGAATTCAGCGCGCTGGGCTGGGCCACGCCGGCGCCGCCCGGTAGCGGCCGGGTATTCGTGCGTGAGCACATCCGCCGCCATGCCGTCCTGCTGCAGGAAACCCACCGGCAGTTCGAGGCTTACCCTGAAGAGTGGCAGGGCTTTCTGGACTGGTTTCAGGAGCTGCCGCTGTTCGTCGACGCCGGTGCGTTTCGCCTGGTGCACGCCTGCTGGGACAGCGATCTGATCGACATGCTGCGCGAGCACTTTCCCGATGGACGCGTTGATCGCGCCTTCGTGCGCGCCGCCGGCCGTCCGGATAGCTTTGCCGCCCAGGCCTTCAACCGGTTGTTGCGCGGTCTGGACATGCGCCTGCCCGAGGGTGTGGTGCTGACCAGCCGCGAAGGCTTCCCGCGCACCTTCTTCCGCACCAAGTTCTGGGAAGAGGACCCGCAGACCTACGGTGACATCGCGTTCCAGCCCGAGCCGTTGCCGGAGCATGTGGCCAGCACGCCGCTGACTCCGCCGCAGAAGCGCGAACTGCTGCGCTACGGGCCGGACGAGCCGCCGCTGTTCGTCGGCCATTACTGGCGCGACGGGCGGCCGGCGCCGATTCGCCACAACCTTGCGTGCCTGGACTACAGCGCCGTGCTGGAGGGGCGACTGGTCGCCTACCGTTTCGACGGTGAGCATCGCCTGCATGCCGACAAGTTCGTCTGGGTCGAGGTAGATGCCGCAGGAGCGCCGCGATGAGTGTCGTGGCGGCGCTGCGCCTGCCGCTGGACATCGATCTCAGCGGCTTCCTGGCACTGCTGCGCCGCCTGCAGGTGCCCTGCCGGGTCAGCGAGGAAAGCGGCCGGCAGGTGCTCTGGGTGCCCGAGTCGCTGGTCGCGCAGGTGCGCGATCTGTACGAGCGTTACCCGCAGGGCGATCCGGACGCGCCCATCGAGGGTGAAGTCGTCGCGCCCGAGCCAGCGCGCCGCTTCGGCAGCCTGCGCAACGCGCCGCTGACGGCGCTGATGTTGCTGGTAACCCTGGTGGTCTTCGCCATCACCTGGGGCGGCGAGAACCTGGAAACCATTCGCTGGTTCAGCTTCGCCGACTACGGCATCACCGAGGAATACCTGTACTTCGCCGATATCGACCACACCCTCGACAGCGGTCAGTGGTGGCGGCTGTTTACCCCGATGCTGGTGCACTTCGGCTGGTTGCACCTGGCCATGAACAGCATGTGGTATTGGGAACTGGGGCGGCGCATCGAGGCCCATCAGGGCCGCTTCGCACTGCTGGGTTTCACCCTGCTGTTCGCGCTGGTCTCCAACCTGGCGCAATACCTGTTCGGCGGGGCGGGCATTTTCGGCGGGCTGTCCGGCGTGCTCTATGGGTTGCTCGGCCATTGCTGGCTGTATCAGAAGCTGGCGCCCAATGCCGCCTACCGGCTGCCGCCGGGCGTGGTGGGGCTGATGCTGATCTGGTTGCTGGTGTGCCTGTCCGGCCTGGTCACCGCGCTGGGCCTGGGCGCCATCGCCAACGCCGCGCACGTCGGCGGCCTGCTGATCGGCTGCGCCACCGGCGTGCTGGGTGGCTGGCTGGCGCGCAAGCGCTGACCGCTGCCCCGGAGCAAGCGGCGGGCTTGGGAGTAGGTGCGGGCTTGGAAGCTAACTGGTGGGAGCGGACTTGTCCGCGAGCTCCTGGCTACGTGCAGCGCCCGGCTAAAAGCTCGCGAATGAATTCGCTCCCACGGGGGGGTGCAAGCCCGGTGCTTTTCCCTTAATCCTCCCGCCCCGCTAGAATGGCCGCCGATTCATCTTTTCGGAGCCCGGCCATGTCGTCCTTTATCGAAGCCATCGAGAACATCACCCCCGAGATCTATCAGAACCTCAAGCAGGCCGTGGAGCTGGGCAAGTGGCCGGACGGCCGCCAACTGACCCGGGAGCAGAAGGAAACCTGCCTGGGCGCGATGATCGCCTGGGAACTGCAGAACCTGCCCGAGGAAGAACGCACCGGCTTCATGAACGGCCAGGAATGCGGCTCCAAGAGCAAGAAGGCCGCCGCCGAGAGCGACCTGTTCGCGCCGGCTTCCGGAACCCGTCACTGATGCTGGAGCTTGGACGCGGCGCGCTGGAGAAGATGGCCGTGCGCCTGGATGCCCCGGTGCAGTACGCCTTTCGCCTCGGCGAGCAGCAGGTGCCGGTCAACCCGTTGATCGGCAAGACCCTGCGCCTGGAATACCTGGGTGCCATCCATTGCACCCATTGCGGTCGCAAGACCAACAAGAGCTTTGCGCAGGGCTACTGCTATCCCTGCTTCAAGAAGCTGCCGCAGTGCGACACCTGCATCATGAGTCCGGAACGCTGCCACCACGAACTGGGCACCTGCCGCGACCCGGAGTGGGGCAACAGCTTCTGCATGACCGATCACGTCGTCTACCTGGCCAACTCCTCGGGCATCAAGGTCGGCATTACCCGCGCCACGCAGTTGCCGACCCGCTGGCTCGATCAGGGCGCGTCGCAGGCGCTGCCGATCATGCGTGTGGCCACCCGGCAGCAGTCCGGCCTGGTGGAAGACCTGCTGCGCAGCCAGGTGCCGGACAAGACCAACTGGCGTGCGCTGCTCAAGGGCGATGCGGAGCAACTGGACCTGCCGGCCATCCGCGACCAGGTGTTCGCCGCCTGCGCCGACGGCATCGGCTACCTGCAACAGCGCTTCGGCCTGCAGGCCATCCAGACCGTCGAGGATGTTCCGGTGCAGACCATCCGCTATCCCGTCGAGGCCTACCCGAGCAAGATTGTCACCCACGACCTGGAGAAGACCCCGGTGGTGGAAGGCACCTTGCAAGGCATCAAGGGTCAATACCTGCTTCTGGATACCGGCGTGATCAATATCCGCAAGTTCACCGCCTACAACGTCGCCGCGAGCTGCGCGTAGTCGGCCAGGCTTCATCGACCCGCCGGTGACGACGGGCTTTGCGAACACTATTGAGGTTTCCATGCGTACCGAACAGCCGAAAACCATCTACCTCAAGGATTATCAGGTTCCGGATTACCTGATCGACGAGACCACCCTGACCTTCGAGCTGTACGAGGATCACTCGCTGGTGCATGCCCAGCTGGTGATGCGCCGCAACCCGCAGGCCGGTGCCGGTCTGCCCGCCCTGGTGCTGCACGGCCAGGACATGGAACTGCTCAGCCTGAGCCTGAACGACCGCGCGCTCGGCGCCGCTGATTATCAGCTAGCCCCTGGCAGCCTGACCCTGCAACCGGACAGCGCGTCCTTCACCCTGGACAGCACGGTACGCATTCACCCGGAAACCAACACCGCGCTGGAAGGCCTGTACAAGTCCGGCAGCATGTTCTGCACCCAGTGCGAGGCCGAGGGCTTCCGCAAGATCACCTACTACCTCGACCGCCCGGACGTGATGAGCAGCTTCACCACCACGGTCAGCGCGGAAAAGCAGCGCTACCCGGTGCTGCTCTCCAATGGCAACCCGATCGCCGCCGGCGACGGCGAGGACGGCCGCCACTGGGCCACCTGGCAGGACCCGTTCAAGAAGCCGGCCTACCTGTTCGCCCTGGTCGCCGGTGACCTCTGGTGCATCGAAGACACCTTCACCACCCAGAGCGCCCGTGACGTCGCGCTGCGCATCTACGTCGAGCCGGAAAACGTCGACAAGTGCCAGCACGCCATGGACAGCCTGAAGAAGTCCATGCGCTGGGACGAGGAGGTGTACGGCCGCGAATACGATCTGGACATCTTCATGATCGTCGCGGTGAACGACTTCAACATGGGCGCCATGGAGAACAAGGGCCTCAACATCTTCAACTCCAGCGCGGTGCTGGCCCGCGCCGAGACCGCCACCGACGCCGCCCACCAGCGCATCGAAGCCATCGTCGCCCACGAGTACTTCCACAACTGGTCCGGCAACCGCGTGACCTGCCGCGACTGGTTCCAGCTGTCGCTCAAGGAAGGCTTCACCGTGTTCCGCGACGCCGAGTTCAGCGCCGACATGAACTCGCGCACCGTCAAGCGCATCGAGGATGTGGCCTACCTGCGCACGCACCAGTTCGCCGAGGACGCCGGCCCCATGGCCCACCCGGTGCGCCCGGACGCCTACATGGAAATCTCCAACTTCTACACCCTGACCGTGTACGAGAAGGGCGCCGAAGTGCTGCGCATGATCCACACCCTGCTGGGCGCTGACGCCTTCCGCAAGGGTTCGGACCTGTACTTCCAGCGCCACGACGGCCAGGCGGTGACCTGCGACGACTTCATCAAGGCCATGGAAGACGCCAGCGGTATCGACCTGACCCAGTTCAAGCGCTGGTACAGCCAGGCCGGCACGCCGCGCCTGCAGGTCAGCGAGGCCTATGACGCCGCCGCACAGACCTACACCCTGACCTTCGCCCAGAGCTGCCCGGCGACCCCGGGTCAGGCGGACAAGCAGCCCTTCGTGATTCCGGTCGCCCTGGGCCTGCTGGACGCGCAGGGCAACGACCTGCCGCTGCAACTGGCCGGCGAAGCCGCCGCCCAGGGCAGCAACCGTGTGCTGTCGGTGACCGAGGCGCAGCAGTCGTTCACCTTCGTCAACGTGGTGGAGAAGCCGCTGCCCTCACTGCTGCGTGGCTTCTCCGCGCCGGTGAAGCTGAGCTTCCCGTACAGCCGCGACCAGCTGATGTTCCTCATGCAGCACGATTCCGACGGCTTCAATCGCTGGGAAGCCGGCCAGCAATTGGCCGTACAGGTGCTGCAGGAGCTGGTCGGCCAGCGGCAGCGCGACGAGGCCATGGTGCTGGACCAGCGCCTGATCGCCGCCCTGCGCGCGGTGCTCGACAACGACAGCCTGGACCAGGCCATGGTCGCCGAAATGCTCAGCCTGCCGGGCGAAGCCTATCTGGCGGAAATCAGCGACGAGGCCGATGTGGATGCCATCCACACCGCCCGCGAATTCGTGCGCAAGCAGATCGCCGAAGCGCTCTACGAGCCGCTGTGGGCGCGCTACCAGGCCAGCCGCGAGCTGTCCCGTCAGACCCCGTATGTGGCCGAAGCGGGACAGATCGCCCGGCGCAGCCTGCAGAACATCGCCCTCAGCTACCTGATGGAAGCGGGCCGCGAGGAAGTGCTGGCCGCCTGCCTGGAGCAGTACGAACACAGCGACAACATGACCGAGCGTCTGCATGCGCTGGCGGTGCTGGTCAACTCGCCGTTCGAGGCCGAGAAGGCCGGTGCGCTGGCCAAGTTCGCCGAGCACTTCAAGGACAACCCGCTGGTCATGGACCAGTGGTTCAGCGTGCAGGCCGGCAGCCCGCTGTCTGGCGGTCTGTCCCGCGTGCAACAGCTGATGGCGCACCCGGCGTTCACCCTGAAGAACCCCAACAAGGTGCGCTCGCTGATCGGTGCCTTCGCCAACCAGAACCACGTGAACTTCCACGCCCTGGATGGCAGCGGCTACCGCTTCCTGGCCGATCAGGTGATTGCCCTGAACGGATTCAACCCGCAGATCGCCGCCCGCCAGCTGGCGCCGCTGACCCGCTGGCGCACGTTCGCCCCGGCCCGCCAGGCGCTGATGCGCGGCGAGCTGGAGCGCATTCTGGCCAGCGGCGAGCTGTCGCCGGATGTGTATGAAGTGGTGAGCAAGAGCCTGGCGTAAGCCGGCGCTCAATGCACAAGAGGCCGCCCCGGGAAACCGGGGCGGCTTTTTTGTTTGCTGCGGGAGGCGTAGGGGCGGTCAGCGCCTTTCTGGCTAGGGCCTTGTGGGGCCGGCTTTACGCCGGCCAACGGGGCGGTAGTTCCTCGCCAGGGTGGCCCATTCGCCGGGCTAAACCCGGCCGGGCAGGTCCGGCCCCACAGGTTTCTTGTCGGCCGCAAGCCGGCCGGTGCACGCCCTGTAGGGCCGGCTTTACGCCGGCCAACGGGCGCCTGGGTATCGCTCTCACCCTCGTCGGCCGGGGTAAACCCGGCCCTACAGTTCTTGGCGCTTTTCTGACGCCTTTTTTTCGTCCTTGATCGCCATCATGGAGACGGGCAATCGCCGGGGATAGCCTTCCGCCACCTTCCCGCATTTCATTAGCCAGCTTGGTAGTTCGGGGGAGGCGAGCGAGCTGCCAGGCCATGAGATCGTGCGATGAGAAGACTCTTCCGGCCCGCCGAGGCCCTGATGAATCGCCTGAACTACCCCCTCAAGTTCCTGGCCATGGGCTTGTTGATGCTGCTGGCGCTGGCCGCCATGCTGTGGGGCATTGCCCAACAGCAGCAGGCCACCATCCAGCGTGCCGAGCAGGAACAGCAGGCCGCCGAGCTGGCGCGGCCGCTGTCCCAACTGGTGCGCCTGGCGCAGCAGCAGCGCGGACTGTCGGCGCGTTTGCTGGGCGGCGACCGTGACGCCGAGGCGTCGCTGCGCGAGGTGCAACGCGACCTGGGCAACGGCCTGGCACAACTGGAGGAACGCCTCGCGCCGGCGCAGCGCAGCGCTCTGGCGCAGATTCGCACGGACTGGCAGCGCATCGTCGACGGCCTGCGTAGCTCGACCCAGGGGCAGAGTTTTACCGATCACGGCGCGCTGGTGGACCAACTGTTGCGCCTGCAGGCACGCATTGCCGATGACCACGGGCTGACCTTCGATCCCGAGGCGGATAGCTATTTCCTCAAGGCGGTGGCGATCGAACGCCTGCCGTTCCTGCTGGAACGCTTCGGGCGGCTGCGGGGCCTGGGTTCCGGTGTGCTGGCGCGCGGCGAATCGACCGCCGAGGAGCGCGGCATGCTGCTGGTGCGGGTCGACGAAATCGGCACCGGCCTGCGCGACATGCAGGACAGCCTGGACAAGGTGATCAGCCTGCATCCTGGGCTGCGGGGCTCATTGCAGAGCTCCCTGGCCCTGCTGCGCGAGCGCAGCGTCGAGATCGAAAGGGTGGTGCATGGCCTGGCCTACCAGGGCGAACGGCAGATGAGTAGCGAAGCCTTCTACCGTCTGACCACCGAAACCATCGATGAAGGCTACCGGCAGATGTTCGAGGTGCTGCTGCCGCAACTGGATCGCCTGCTGGCCGAACGCAGCGCCCAGGCGCGCGGCGAGTTGCTGCGCAACCTGGCGCTGTTTTTCGGGCTGTTGTTGGTGGTGGGCTATCTGGCGACCGGTGCCTACTGGTCGGTACTCGGCAGCGTCATTCGTCTGCGCGAGGGCAGCGAACGGCTGGCTGCCGGCGACCTGACGGTGCGCATCCGCCTGGAGGCGCGCGACGAGCTGGCGCAGGTGGCCAGCGGTTTCAACCAGATGGCGCAAGCCATGGCGCAACTGATCGGCGGCATCAAGGGCCACTCGGATGAGGTGGCGGACGCCGCCCACCAGTTGGCGGCCGCCTCCGGACAGATTCGCGTGGCAACCCAGCAGCAGACCGACGCGGCGTCCAGCATGGCAGCGGCGGTGGAGCAGATGACCGTCAGCATCGAGGACATCAGCCGCAACGCCGCCAGCGCCGACGAGCTGGCCAGCAGTTCCGGGCAGCTGTCACGCCAGGGCGGAGAGATTGTCGCCTCGGTGGTCGGCGAAATCGGCGGCATCGCCGACTCGGTGGCCCATTCGGCGCGCACCATCGATGCGCTGGGCGAACGCAGTGGCCAGATCGCCTCCATCGTCGACGTGATCAGCAACATCGCCTCGCAGACCAACCTGCTGGCGCTCAACGCGGCCATCGAGGCGGCGCGCGCCGGTGATAAGGGTCGCGGTTTCGCGGTGGTCGCGGACGAGGTGCGCCAGTTGTCCGAGCGCACTGCCGAATCGGCGCGGGAAATCGCCGATATGGTGCGTTCCATCCAGGACGGCATCCACGGCGCGGTGACCAGCATGGAGCAGGGCGTGGAGCGGGTTGGTGAAGGCGTCGGCCGGGCGCGCCGTGCCGGCGAGGCCATGGCGCAGATCAGCGAGGCGGCCGAACAGGTGGTGTCGCGCGTGGCGGAGATCTCCCACGCCCTCAAGGAGCAGAGCATGGCGTCCGGAGAGATCGCCCGTCAGGTGGGTCTGATCGCACGCATGACCGGCGAGAATGACGAAGCGGTGGCCAGCAACCATCAGACCGCCGGGCGGCTGGGCGAGCTGTCCACTCAATTGCAAAGCAGCGTCGGTCAGTTCCGCGCCGCCTGAATCAGGGGCGGGCAGATGGATTGCCCGCCCCGTCGTTTCAGTCGCGGTCGACAGCAAACCCCGCCCAGGCCTGGCGGGTGGGCATCACTTCCAGGAAGTTGATGTTGATGCGATCCGGCAGGCTGGCCACGTAGAAGATTTGCTCGGCGATGTCTTCGGCGGTCAGCGGCGTGGTGGTGTTGTACAGACTGTCCGAGGCCGCCTGGTCGCCCTTGGTGCGCACCAGGGTGAACTCGGTTTCCGCCATGCCCGGGGCGATGTCGGTTACCCGCACGCCGGTGCCCTGCAGGTCACAGCGCAGGTTGTAGCTGAACTGCTCGACGAAGGCCTTGGTGGCGCCATACACATGGCTGCCCGGGTAGGGCCACTGGCCGGCGGTGGAGCCGATGTTGACGATGGTGGCGCCGGCACCGGTTTCGATCAGGGTCGGCAGCAGCGCGTGGGTGACGTTGACCAGTCCCTTCACGTTGGTGTCGATCATGGTGTGCCAGTCGGCCAGATCGACGTTCTGCGCCGGCTGCGGCGCCAGGGCCAGACCGGCGTTGTTGAGCAGCGTGCGCACCGCGCGGAACTCGGCCGGCAGCGCCTGCACGACGGCCTTGACCGCGTCGGCATCGCGCACATCCAGCTCGGCGATGTGCGCCGGCACCTGATTGCCGAGTTCTTCACGCAGCGCCTGCAGGCGTTCGACGCGGCGACCGGTGAGGATCAGCGACCAGCCATCGGCCGCGAAACGGCGTGCGGCGGCGCGGCCAAAACCGGAGGTGGCGCCGGTGATGAAGATGATCTTGGACATGGGTGATTAACCTCTTTTTTTCTGAAAACCTGCGGACCGTTTCGCCGAACCTGTAGGAGCGACTTCAGTCGCGGGCTTCTGGTTACCGCATCAAAAGCATCGCGGCTAAAGCCCGGGCACGGCGCGGACCTGTAGGAGCGACTTCAGTCGCGAGCTTTTGGCTGGGGCTCGCAGCAAAAGCATCGCGGCTGAAGCCGCTTCTACGAAAGGAGAAGCCCCACAGAAGCCCCCCAAAAAACGGTTCATCGCGGAATCTGGGGAAAGAGCGAGTTGACAGTCAGGGAAGCAGGTAAATTGGCAGTCGCCAAACAAACCCATCACCTGTCCCTGCTGTCACCGTGCATCCTATTGA
>DATJDB010000091.1:0-20427 GCA_035497635.1 Pseudomonas sp.
CGCCCTGGCCAAGCAGTTCGACGCCCTGGCCGAGGAGCTACGGACCTGCGATTGCCGCATCGTGCTGGAAACCCGCGGGACCTGGCAGTCCAACCGGGCCCAGGAAATGCTGCTGGAGCGACTGGCCGTGGACGACAGCGCTCCGGAGGTGGAAGTCAGCCACATTGCCTCGCGCGTGCCGCGCCTGCTGCTGATCAGCCCCAGCGCCGAGCAATAGGGGCTCCAGACTGCGGTTGGCAGTGTAGGGCCGGGTTTATCCCGGCCGACATTGTCACGACCCGACACGCTGCTGGCCGGCGTAAAGCCGGCCCCACAAAAGCCCCCCGGCCGTCTACGCCGGCACACTCATGGCCTTGGCCATGCGCGTCCACACCCGGTGTCGCGCGATGGCATTGATGAACGGCGCCAGCACCGCCGCCAGATCAGCGCCCACCAGCAGCCCCTCATCCTCATCCAGACGCAGCTGCCCCGGCAGCGACTTGGCCTCGCCCAGCAGGGCGATGGCCTTGAGGTGTTTGTAGGCTTCCAGCAGGTAATGCAGCGCGGTGCCGTCCGCCGCCATGGCCTGTACCGCCGGCTCCCCGCCGGGCACCAGCACCGCGTCGAACATGATCGACGGCAGCCCGGCCAGCGAGCCATCCGGCACCAGGCTGTTGCCATCGCTGCCTTTCACCGGCGCCA
Organism: Pseudomonas sp.; assembly: GCA_035497635.1. GTDB lineage: Bacteria > Pseudomonadota > Gammaproteobacteria > Pseudomonadales > Pseudomonadaceae > Serpens. The sequence goes on from DATJDB010000091.1 coordinate 682, forward strand.
GGCTGGGCGCCACCAGCTTGCACACCGCCCCCTCGGCTTTCAGTGCGGCCTGGGCGGCGCTGACCACGGCGGCATCCACGCCATCGGCGACAAGAATGGCGATCTTGCGCGAGCGGATAGTGCCGGACAGCAGGTTCTCCTGGCTCAGGGACGGTGATCGCTTCTGGCGGACGCTGGGTAGCTCCACCGTTCCCGCCGTCGGCGCCGGCACGCCAATGTTCGCCGCCACCCGGCGCGCCAGTTCCAGATCGATGTTGGCAAGGACTTGCGTAACCTCGCGCTCGCGAATGGCCATGCGCTCCACCTTGCCCAGCTCGAAGCTGTAGGCATCGACGATGTGCGCCTGCTCCACCTCGCTCATGCTTTTCCAGAACAGCCGCGCCTGAGAAAAGTGATCGCCGAACGATTCGCTGCGGTTGCGGATCTTGTGCCCCTCGATGCGCTCGGGATAACTCTCGAAGCCGCCGCCGGCCGGTCCTGCCGGGGTTTCCTTCGGCCAGCCGGAATCGATGGAGTTGGGCTCGTAGGAGGCGCGACCCTTATGCACCTGGTGCTGGTGGTAGGCGTCGCGCTGGTTGTTGTGGAACGGGCAGACCGGCCGGTTGATCGGAATCTGGTGGAAGTTCGGCCCGCCCAGGCGCAGCAGCTGGGTATCGGTGTAGGAAAACAGGCGCCCCTGCAGCAGCGGATCGTTGCTGAAGTCGATGCCCGGCACGATGTGCCCCGGATGGAAGGCCGCCTGTTCGGTCTCGGCGAAGAAGTTGTCCGGGTTGCGGTTGAGGGTCAGCTTGCCGATCGGCCGCACCGGCACCTGTTCCTCGGGAATGATCTTGGTCGGGTCCAGCAGGTCGAAGTCGAAGCTGTGCTCGTCGGCTTCCTCAACCACCTGCACGCCCAGTTCCCACTCCGGGTAGTCGCCACTCTCGATGTCTTCCCAGAGTGTGCGGCGATGGAAATCGGCGTCCTTGCCGGCCAGCTTCTGCGCCTCGTCCCATAACAGCGAATACACACCGGACAGCGGTCGCCAGTGGAACTTCACGAAGCGGCTGGCGCCCTGGGCATCGATCATGCGGAAGGTATGGACGCCGAACCCCTGCATGGCCCGCAGGCTGGCGGGAATGGCGCGGTCGGACATGGCCCACATGACCATATGCGCGCTTTCCGGCACCAGCGAGACGAAGTCCCAGAAGGTGTCGTGGGCCGAACCCCCGGTGGGGATCTCGTTGTGCGGCTCGGGCTTCACCGCGTGCACGAAGTCGGGGAACTTGATGGCGTCCTGAATGAAGAACACCGGCATGTTGTTGCCCACCAGGTCGAAATTGCCCTCCTCGGTGTAGAACTTCACCGCAAAGCCACGCACGTCGCGCACCGTGTCCGCCGAACCGCGCGGCCCCTGCACGGTGGAAAAGCGCACGAACACCGGCGTGACCTTGGCCGGGTCCTGCAGGAAGCCCGCCTTGGTCAGCGCCGCCTGGGACTCATACACCTGGAAGACGCCGTGCGCCGCCGTACCGCGCGCATGCACGATGCGTTCGGGAATGCGCTCGTGGTCGAAGTGCGTGATCTTCTCACGCATGATGAAGTCTTCGAGCAGAGACGGGCCGCGATCCCTGGCCTTCAGGGTGTTCTGGTTATCGGCGATCTTCACCCCCTGGTTGGTGGTCAGGGCCTGGCCGGTGGCGTCCGAGCGGTACGGCTCGAGGGCGTCCAGCTTGTCGCTGTGATTCTGCCGGTCGGTGGTATCGGTGCCGGCCAGTTCGCTGTGGCCGGGCGGTTGTTGGGCCATGGCTGGTCCCTCCTGGTGGGCGCACGATCGGTTCTGAAAGGACCGGCACCGCAATCGGATGTTCCTCGCCGCTTACCAACCGCCTTCGTGGCCGGGACGCCACAATCGGCTAAAATGCGCCACTTTTGCCTGGTGCTATGGCACCGTCACGCACCCACAAGGTCCGCTTACGTGATCGAGTTCCAGCAAGTCCACAAGACCTACCGTGTCGCCGGTCGCGATGTACCGGCCTTGCAGCCCACCGACCTCGTGGTCGAAACGGGCGAAGTGTTCGGCCTGATCGGCCACTCCGGCGCCGGCAAGAGCACCCTGCTGCGCCTGATCAACCGCCTGGAGAATCCCCGCGGCGGACGCATCGTCGTCGACGGTGAAGACGTCACCGCCCTGGATGCCGACGGCTTGCGCGCGTTTCGTCGCCAGGTCGGCATGATCTTCCAGCACTTCAACCTGCTCAGCTCCAAGACCGTGGCCGACAACGTGGCCCTGCCGCTGCGCCTGAGCGGCGCGCTGTCGGCCGCCGATATCGACCGCCGGGTGAACGAACTGCTCGGCCGCGTCGGTCTGCAGGATCATGCACGCAAGTATCCGGCGCAGCTGTCCGGCGGCCAGAAGCAGCGCGTCGGTATCGCCCGCGCGCTGGCCACCGACCCGAAGATCCTGCTGTGCGACGAGGCGACCAGCGCCCTTGACCCGCAGACCACCGCCCAGGTGTTGCAGTTGCTGGCCGAGATCAACCGCGAGCTGGGCCTGACCATCGTACTGATCACCCATGAGATGGATGTGATCCGCCGGGTCTGTGACCGCGTGGCGGTGATGGATGCCGGGCAGATTGTCGAACAGGGCACGGTGGCGGAAGTCTTCCTGCACCCGCAACACCCGACCACGCGCCGTTTCGTGCTGGAAGACGAGGCGGTTGACGAGGGCGAGCAGCACGAGGACTTCGCCCATGTGCCGGGCCGTATCCTGCGCCTGACCTTCCAGGGCGAGGCCACCTACAAGCCGCTGCTGGGCGCCGTGGCCCGCGAGACTGGGGTGGACTACAGCATCCTGGCCGGGCGTATCGACCGCATCAAGGACACCCCTTACGGCCAGCTGACCCTGGCCCTGACTGGCGGCGATCTGGATGCTGCCCTGAGCCGCCTGCAGGCCGCTGACGTTCACGTAGAGGTGGTGCGCTGATGGATGCTTTCTTCGTCAATATCGACTGGTACGAAATCTGGCTGGCGACGCTGGACACGCTGCTGATGCTCGGCGGCTCGCTGCTGTTCACCGTGGTGTTCGGCCTGCCGCTGGGCGTACTGCTGTTCCTCACCGGCCCCCGCCAGCTGTTCGCCAACGGGCCGCTGTATGCGCTGCTGTCGTTTGTGGTCAACGTGCTGCGCTCGCTGCCGTTCATCATTCTGCTGATCGTGATGATTCCGATCACCGTGGTGCTCACCGGCACCTCGCTGGGCGTGGCCGGGGCCATTCCGCCGCTGGTGGTCGGCACCACGCCGTTCTTCGCTCGCTTGGTGGAAACCGCGCTGCGCGAGGTGGATCGCGGCATCATCGAGGCCACCCAGGCCATGGGCGCCACCACCCGGCAGATCATCCTCAACGCGCTGCTGCCCGAAGCACGGCCGGGCATCATCGCCGCCACCACCGTCACCGCCATCACCCTGGTGTCCTATACGGCGATGGCCGGCGTGGTGGGCGCCGGCGGTCTGGGCGACCTGGCCATCCGCTTCGGCTACCAGCGTTTTCAGACGGATGTCATGGTGGTAACCGTCGTCCTGCTGCTGGTTCTGGTACAAATTCTGCAATCCGTCGGCGACCGGCTGGTGGTGCATTTTTCCCGCAAGTGAACCCTTGCGGCGACCGTGTCGTCGGAGCCGCGTCCGCTATCCGTAAAGGAGCTACACCATGAAGAAACTGCTTGCTGCCTTTGCCGCCTTCGCGGTCTTTTCCGCCCAGGCGGCGGAAACCCTCAGCGTGGCGGCCACCGCCGTGCCGCACGCCGAGCTGCTGGAATTCGTGAAGCCGCAGCTGGCCAAGGACGGCGTGAACCTCGATATCAAGGTATTCACCGACTACGTGCAGCCCAACGTGCAGGTCGCCGAGAAGCGCCTGGACGCCAACTTCTTCCAGCACCAGCCGTACCTGGATGAATTCAACAAGAGCCGCGGCACCACGCTGGTCAGCGTCGCCGGTATCCACGTCGAGCCGTTTGGCGCCTACTCGCACAAGATTGCGGACCTCGAAGACCTGCCCAGCGGCGCCAACGTGGTGATCCCCAACGACGCCACCAACGGCGGCCGCGCCCTGCTGCTGCTGGCCAGCGCCGGGGTGATCACCCTCAAGCCCGAGGCCGGCATCACCGCCACCCCGCGCGACATCGCCGAGAATCCCAAGCGCATCCGCATTCGCGAGCTGGAAGCCGCGACCCTGCCGCGTGTGCTGGACCAGGTCGACCTGGCGCTGATCAACACCAACTACGCCCTGGAAGCCGGCCTCAACCCGGCCGAGGATGCCCTGATCATCGAAGGCGGCGAATCGCCCTACGTGAACATTCTGGTCAGCCGCCAGGACAACAAGGACAGCCCGGCCATGCAGAAACTGGCCAAGGCCCTGCAAAGCGACGCGGTGAAGACGTTTATCGAAGAGAAGTACCAGGGCGCCGTGGTGCCGGCGTTCTAAGCCCAGCCACACGCTCCCACGAAGCCCGCCCTGTGCGGGCTTCGTGGTGTTTGGGAAGCGCACAATCCCTGTTCTGTGGGAACGGACTTGTCCGCGAGCTTCTACTTGGCCGGCTCGAAAAGCTCGCGGACAGGTCCGCTCCCACGGCTCGTGACCCGCCAGCCCCCGTGCTCATGCCGCCGACCGTGTAGGTCGAACAACCTCTTCCTCGTCCCGCGTCCCCAACGTCCGCCGCCCCAACCAACGCCAGGCCACCCACCCGGCGCCGATCAGGTAGAGCGCCCCGCCCGGCACCCACATCAGCAGCCCGGCCAGTTGCTGGTCCGCCACGCTGCGCGCATCGCCGTAGAAGGACACCGGCGCGAAGGTCAGCAGCGCGCCGAGCAGGCCGGTGTGCATCAGAGTCAGCAAAATGGCCAGCAGCGCCTGCGGCGCCTGACGGGGCGGCGCTCGCAGCACCGCCCACCAGAACAACCAGGCGCTGAGCAGGAAGCAGGCATGCTCGATGGCGTGCCACCAGAGGTTGTCCAACGCCAGTTGGTAGAGGCGCGGCACATGCCAGATCCAGATCACCGCACCGTGTAGCAGCGCCAGCACGCCGGGATGCCGGGCACTGCGCAACAGGGGATTCCACAACGGCTGCAACGTACGGCCCAGTACGCTGCGCCATTGCGGCAACGGCCGCGCCAGCGCAGCCAGCGGAGCGATCACCAGCATGAACAGCATGTGCTGACTCATGTGCCAGCTGGCGCTGGTTTCCGCCCAGTCGTCCAGCGGCCCGAAAATGGCCAGCACGGCGAGCAGCAGGGCCAGGTGAAAACAGGCTATCTCCGGTTTGCGTGGCGGCACTCGCCGGCTGCCGAGCAGATACAGCGCCCAGGCCGTGAGCATCAGCGCCCCGGTCAGCCACAGGGGCAGGCGTTCGCTGAAGGCCTGCTCGAACAACCCGTGGGCCAGTGCCGGCAGCGGCAGGCACACCATCAACCCGAGGATCAGGCGCACGGCGGCAAGCCCAGCAGGGTCAGGCCGATAAAGGCCGTGGCGGCGGCACCGACCAGATGCACGCCGGCCGCCAGACGCAACAGAAAGCGCTGCGACGAATTGGTCGCGGCGGAGCGCCAGCTGAACAGCGCCAGCCCGAGCAGCAGCAACAGGGTCAGCCCGGTGAAGCCGCCGAGCAGCGCATTCAGCCAGGTGGCGGCCCCGTCTTCCGGCGCTGGTGGCGCCAAGGCGCAGCCCAGCCCCTGGGCGCCATACAGCGCCACGAACCACAGGCTCCAGATCACCAGGCCGAGAATGCTGTGCAGCGGATGGACGCGCAGGCGACTCATGAGCCGCTCCCCCAGCCCAGCGGGAACAGCACCAGAGCCACACAGCTGAGCCACAGCACCCCGAGGTTGTAGAACCACAGTTGCGCCACCACCAGCGGTTCGTAGGGCTGCTGGTCGCTGACGTAGCCCAGCCGGGCGCGCCAGGCCTGCAAGGCGGTCAGGATCGCCGCCAGGGCGCAATGGATCAGGCTGTAGAGCAGCATCACCAGCGCCACCGCATCCAGCGAGCGCCCCCGGGGCTGCAGCTCGGCGCCCTGCAGCGTGACGATCAGCAGCACCACCTGCAGCAGCGCCAGCAGGGCAAGCAGCGCCAGATGACTATCCAGCCGCGCCGCGCCGCCCCGGCGCACCCGGCGCAGCAGCAGGCCGAGGTACAGTGTGCCAGCCGTCAGCAGCAGAACGCTGCCCAGCAGCCAGCCCGCATCGATCGCCACCGGGACCGGCGCCGCGCCGGGCGTGACGATGCCCAGGTAGAACCAGCCAAACAGCAACGACAGGTACAGCGCACCATTGCCCACCAGGGTCACCGCCATGCCCCACGCGCCCGGGCCGTCATGGGTCTGCCAGTGCAGCGGCGGCTGATCCGCCTGCACCCGCGAGCTCGCCTCGGGGTTGAGCAGCGGCCCGTTGCGCCACGACCAGCGCAGCAGCACCGCCAGAATCACCACGCACAGCCCCAGCGCCAGCCCGTACTGCTTCACCAGCAGGCTCAGGCACAGGCCGGCCAGCAGCAGGGCGGCGAGCAACGGAAGCCCGGTGTTGCCGGGCAGCTGGGTGATGTCGCGCACCCGCCCGGTCAGTGCCTCCACGCCCCAGGTATCGCGGCGTCCGTGCTCGATCTCCGCCAGGGCATGCTCGCCATTGGCGATGCTGCCCGCCAGCCCGGGTTCCCGCCACAGTGGATGGCGATTCTTCACGTCCGGCAGGCTGAGAAAATTGAACGAGTCCGGCGGCAGCGCGGTGGCCCATTCCAGGGTGTCGGCCTGCCAGGGGTTGGTGCCGGCCGGGCGGCCGAAGCGAAAATGCAGTAGCAGGTCGAGCAGGCAGGTCGCCACCCCGGCGGCCATCACGAAACTGCCAATCGAGGACACCAGGTTCGGCAGGTCCCAGCCCAGGCCGCTGTCGTAGGTGTAGACGCGGCGGGGCATGCCCAGCAGGCCGGTCCAGTGCATGACCAGAAAGGTCAGGTTGAAGCCGATGAACACCAGCCAGAAGCCCCAGCGGCCGAGGCGCTCGGAGGGCATGCGCCCGGAGAAGTGCGGCAGCCAGTAGTACAGGCCGGCCATCAACGGAAAGAACATGCCGCCGACCAGCACGTAGTGCATGTGCGCCACCACGAAATGGGTGTCGTGCACCTGCCAGTCGAAGGGCACCAGCGCCAGCATCACCCCGGTCAACCCACCGGCCACGAAAACGATCAGGAAGCCCACCAGCCAGAGCATCGGCACCTGATAGCGCGGCTGGCCCAGCCACAGGGTGCTCAGCCAGGCGAACACCTGCACGCCGGTGGGGATCGCCACCAGCATGCTGGCCGCCGAGAAGAAGGCCAGCGCCAGTTGCGGAATGCCCACGGTGAACATGTGGTGTACCCACAGGCCGAAGCTGATGAACCCGGTGGCCAGCACGCTGAGCACCACCCCGCGGTAGCCGACCAGCGGCCGTCGGCAGAACACCGGCAGCAGGGTGGAGACGATACCCGCCCCGGGCAGGAAGATGATGTACACCTCGGGGTGGCCGAACAGCCAGAACAGGTGCTGCCAGAGCAACGGATCGCCGCCACGGCTGGGGTCGAAGAACGGCAGGCCGGCGGCGCGCTCCAGCTCCAGCAAGATGCTGCCGAGGATCAGCGGCGGAAAGCCGACCACGATCATCCCGGCCATCACCAGGATGTACCAGGCGTAGATCGGCATCTGATGCAGAGCCATGCCGCGTGCCCTGAGCCGCAGGATCGACACCACCAGTTCGACGCCGGCGCTGACGGCGGAAATCTCCACGAAGGTGATGCCCAGCAGCCAGAAATCCGAGTTCAGGCCCGGCGTATGCACCGCGCTGGACAACGGCGTGTACATGAACCAGCCGGCCTTGGGGGCGATTTCCAGCACCAGGCTGGCGGTGAGAATGATGCCGCCGAACAGGTAGCACCAGTAGCCCAGCGCCGACAGACGCGGGAAGGCCAGGTCGCGGGCACCGAGCATCTTGGGAATCAGGTAGACCGCCAGCCCCTCCATCATCGGCACGGCGAACAGGAACATCATCACCGTGCCGTGCATGGTGAACACCTGGTTGTAGAGGTCCGGCTCCAGCAGCACGTAGCCGGGAACGGCCAGCTGGGCGCGGATCAGCATGGCCAGCAGCCCGCCGACCAGGAAGAACACCGCGCCGGTGACCAGGAAGCGCCGGCCGATGGCGGTGTGGTTGACCACGGTCAGCTCGCGCCAGCCGGGCGCGGTGCCCCACACGGCCTCGAACTGGGCATGCAGGCGGGCCGGATCGGGATGCGGCGTGCGGCGCTTCATGGCGCGAGGTCCTCCAGCCAGGCCGCCAGGGCGTCCAGCGTCGTCTCGTCCACGTCGTCATGGTTGGGCATGCCATTGCCGGGTTTGAGGCGCTGGTGCTCGCGCAACCAGCGGCGCAGGCCGGCGGCATCGTTGGCGATCACGCCGGCGCCGAGGGTCGGGCGCGAGGCCAGGTCGCTGAGGTCCGGCGCGCGTTGCCCTTCACTGACGCCGGCGACCCGGTGACAGAGCCCGCAGCGTTGGGCAAACAGCGCGCCGGCGGCACCCTCAGGCGGCGCGATGGCCGCCCGCTGTTCACGCAGCGATAGCCAGTCGGCAAAGCGCTCCTCCGCCAGGGCTTCGACATGCAGGATCATGTGCGCATGCTGGGTTCCGCAGAACTCCGAGCACTGGCCGCGAAACACACCCTCGCGGTCCGCCTGCAGGCGCACCACGCCGCGCCGGCCCGGTGTCATGTCCAGCTTGCCGCCCAGGCTCGGTACCCAGAAGGCATGAATGACATCGGCGCTGGTCACCTCGATATCCACCGGTCGGCCCACCGGCAGAATCAGCTGGTTGGCGGTAACCACGCCGCTTTGCGGGTAGCGCACCTCCCACCACCACTGATGGCCGGTGATCGACACGCGCAGCGCCGCATCCTCCAGCGGCAGCATGCCCCGCGCCGCGTTCACACCGTAGAACAGCAGCGCACTGACGCTCAGGGTGGGCAGCAGCAGGCCGCCGCCAATCAGCAGACGGCGCTGGATGCGCGCGGCTTCGGGCTGGGAATGCTGGCGGGGGGCGCGCAACAGGGCGTACAGCCAGAGCACGCTGACCAGCAGCAGTACCAGCCCGGCCACGCTGCTCATCACCCACCAGAGGCGGGCCAGTTCGCTGGCCGTGGCGCTTGCCGGGTCGAGCGCCGACTGCGGCCCCCGACAGCCGGACAGCGCGGGAACTGCCAGCGCCAGCGCGGTCCATTGCAGAAGACGCGCCACGGATGACTGCCCATGCCGCCCCGCAAGGTCGAGGAAATCACCAGCAACGCCGCCATTGCCGGCCATCCGCTGCACCCGATGATGATCCACTTTCCGGTCGCCGCGCTGCTTGGCCTGGTGGCCAGCGACCTGGCGTTCCTCTGGACGCTGGATCCGTTCTGGTCGCGTGCCGGTCTGTGGCTGGCGGGAGTTGGCGCCTTCGGCGGCTGGATCGCCAGCCTGGCCGGACTGGTCGACCTGCTCACAGTGGCGCAGATTCGCCGCAAGATCACCGCCTGGTGTCATGCCCTGCTGGCGGTGATGATGCTCTCGCTGGCCTCGCTCAACTGGCTGCTGCGTTTCAGCACTGAACCGGACGACCCACAGATTCTCTGGGGCTTGTTTCTCTCGCTGCTGACCGCCGGACTGATCGCCCTGGCGGCATTCCTCGGCGGTCGCCTGGTCTACGAGCATGCGGTGGCCGTGGCCGCGCAGGAATAACCTCATGCGCCCCCCCACTGCGGCTTGGCCAGCACCAGCCAGAGGGTAACGCCGACCAATAGCGCCGCGCCGCCGCCCAGGCCGATGCATTCAACAGCCAGCGCCCGCTCCGGCTGACGTTCCAGGCGCAGCACCAGTACGCCGCACAGGGCATGACACAGCGCCATGCCCGCCACCGCCGCCAGTTTCACTACCAGCCAGCCGGCCCATTCCCCGGCGAGCAGAAACAGCAAAGTGCCGGAGCCGATGGCCAGCAGCGCGGCGGGGGTGGCGAAATGAGTGAAGACCACGCGCACCGGGTAGTCGGTTTCGGGATGCAGGCGCGGATGGCTACCCTGGGCACCGGAAGCGATCAGCGCCGGCAGGTAGAGCAGGCTGCCGCACCAGCAGAGCAGCGCGGCGAAATGCAGCAGTTTCAGCCACGGCATCCGGGTCCCTCCAGAACGGTGCCCGGGCGAGGCCGGGCGGCGGGTTCTGGATGTGTGACCCGGGACGGGCCGAACTGTTCAGCTCGGTTCAGGGCGCCCGGCTAGGGGGGCCCGCACAGGGGCGACCGGCACAGAGGCGACCGGCATAGGGCGGCCCGCGCAGGGTGACCCGCGATCAGGGCTGGCTGGCCAGCAGCGCAGGCAGCGCCTCGGCAAGTTTCTGCACCTTGAGCGGGGCGCGGATGAAGCCATGCTGGCGGCCATCCGGCCCAAGCAGGGCCAGGTTGCCGCTGTGATCGACGGTGTAATTGGGCAGGCTTTCATCGCCGGGAATGAAGGGAATGCCCACCCGGCCGGAGAGAGTCTGGATGTCGTCCAGCTCGCCGGTCAGGCCGCGAAAGCCGGCATCGAAGAAGCCCAGGTATTGCCGGAGCTGCTCGGGGGTGTCGCGGTTCGGGTCGATGCTGACCATTACCACCTGCAGGCGCTGCAGGTCTTCCTTGCTCAGCAGGCCCTGCAGCTGGCGCAACTCGGCCAGGGTGGTCGGACAGATGTCCGGGCAGAAGGTGTAGCCGAAGAACATCAGCGTCCAGCGCCCGGTCAGGCCGGTGACCGCCTGCGGCTGACCCTCCACGTCGGTCAGGGTCAGCTCCGGCAGCGGACGGCTCTGCGGCAGCAGCACGATGCCGGCATCCAGCAGCTCGGCGGGGTTCAGCTGGCCGGTGCGACTGAGGGTCTTGTAGACGGTCAGCCCGATCACCAGGGCCACCAGAGCAACGAGGACAGCAACGGTTGTTTGCGTACGGGTCATGGAATCCACGGCAGGTAATGGTCCACCAGCAGAGCGATGAACAGCAGGAAAAGGTAGGCGATAGAGTACTTGAAGGTGCCGATGGCCGCCTGAGGCCGGGTGTCACGGTACAGCACCCAGGCCCAGTACAGGAATCGCGCGCCCAGCAGCAGCGCGCAGATCAGGTAGAGCGGCCCGCTCATGCGGATGACGAAGGGCAGCAGGCTGACCGCCAGCAGGATCAGCGTATAGAGCAGGATATGCACCTTGGTGTACTGCTCACCGTGGGTCACCGGCAGCATGGGGATGTCGGCCCGCGCGTATTCGGCCTTGCGGTGGATGGCCAGCGCCCAGAAGTGCGGCGGGGTCCAGGCGAAGATGATCAGCACCAGCAGCAGCGGCTCGGCGCTCAGATGACCGCTGACTGCCACCCAGCCGAGCAGCGGCGGCGCGGCGCCGGCCAGCCCGCCGATGACGATATTCTGCGGCGTAGCGCGCTTGAGAAAGCCGGTGTAGATCGCCGCGTAGCCGACCAGCGAGGCCAGGGTCAGCCAGGCGGTGAGCGGGTTGGTGAAGGCCAGCAGCAGCGCCTGGCCGGCCAGCGCCAGCAGCAGGGCGAAGAGCAGCGCCGCCACGGGAGAAACGCGCCCGCTGGTCACCGGTCGCCGACGGGTACGTGCCATCAGCCCGTCGATGTGGCGGTCCACCACATGGTTCACCGTGGCGGCCGCGCCAGCGCACAGGGCGATGCCCAGGTTGCCGAACAACAACACCGTCCAGGGCACGCCGGCGCGGGTGGCGAGAAACATGCCGACCAGCGAGGTGACCAGCATCAGCAGCACGACGCGGGGCTTGGTCAGTTCCAGGTAGTCACGCCAGCTGGGCTGCTGGGTACGCTCGACACGCTGCAGGCTAGTCATGGCAAGGCTCCTTCTCGGGCGGGGTCCGGGCGTGTCGGCAATGGCCGTACCAGCAGCACGCCCGCCGGGCGGCGCAACCGGTAATGAACCAGTACCAGGGTCAGCAGCAGCGCCGCGCCGCCGGCGTTGTGGGCCAGCGCCACGGGCAGCGGCAGATGCAGCAGCACATTGCCGATGCCCAGGCTGAGCTGGACACCCAGCGCCAGCAGCAGCACCGCCGACAGCCGGCCGAGGCCCGCAGCCCGCAGGCGCCAGGCCAGCAGCAGCACGAACAGGGAGACCAGCAAGGCGCCCAGCCGATGGCTGACATGGATGGCGGTGCGCGCCGCACCGTCCAGTTGGCCACCCAGGTAGTTGGGCCCCTTCTCCTGCGCGACGCGGAAACCGTTGTCAAAATCCATCGCCGGCCACCATTGCCCGTGGCAGGTGGGCAGATCGATACAGGCCAGCGCCGCGTAATTGGCGCTGACCCAGCCGCCCAGGCTGATCTGGCCGATCACCAGCAGCAGGGTCAGCCAGGCGAGCAGACGCAGCGAGAACGGAATGGCCGGCAAAGCCGACAGCCGCCCGGAGAGACGCAGGCTGAGCAGAAACAGCAGCGCCAGGGTGGCGAAGCCGCCGAGCAAGTGGGCGGTGACCACCTGCGGCCAGAGTTTGAGCGTCACCGTCCACATGCCGAAGGCGGCCTGCAGCATCACCAGCCCCAGCAGCAGGATCGGCAAGCGCAGCGGTTGGCCCGGGCGGGAGCGCCACTGGATGGCGCGCAGCGCCAGCACCAGAATCACCAGGCCCAGCAGACCGGCCACGTAGCGATGCAGCATCTCGTTCCAGCCTTTGTCGATTTCCAGCGGCACGTCGGGAAAGCGCAGCGCCGCCAGTTCCTGGGCCCGCTCGCTCATCGGCACCGCGAGAAAGCCGTAGCAGCCCGGCCAGTCCGGACAGCCGAGGCCCGCATGGGTCAGGCGCGTGTAGGCGCCGAGCATCACCACCACCAGGGCCAGCAGCGTGGCGAAGATGGCCAGTCCGTATCCGGGTCGACTCATGGTTCCCTCCTTGAATCGCTAGCCCAGGCGCGACAGCTTGAGCAGGTGCCGCAGGTCCTCCAGTACGGCCTTGCCGGACACCCCGCCGGGGTAACCGAGCACCAGATTGCCCAGCGGATCGACGATCCACAGCCGCGCGGCCTTCTGACCGAAACCGGCGTAGCGCGCGGCTTCCAGCGGCAGGCGCTTGAGCTGCGGGTATTCCCGCTCCAGCTGCGCGGCGTAGTCCGCATCCAGCGCGCCGCTCAGGGCCAGGGCATGGCTGGCGCGGCTCGCCTCGCGGCCCAGGCCGATATGGATCTGCCGCGCCAGATAAACCAGCTCGCGACACTCCGCCGCGCATCCATTCGCGTCGGTGACCAGCAACCGCCAGCCGGCCGCTGCGGAGCCGGTCACGCCCAGGTCGGCGAGCGTTTGTCCGCCGCCCTGCAACTGGCCATGGAAGGTGCGGCCCTCCGGCACCCAGAAACGCCACTGGTACATGGCGGTCGCCAGCAATATGGGGCCGATCACCACCAGCAGGATGAGCAGCAGTTGCAGCCGACCGCGACCGGTTGGACGGGTCTGATGTTCAAGGTGCAGCGACTGATGCATGACGAGCCTCCCTTGCCCGATGAATGCCCAGGTGAATGAACAGCGCCAGCAGCGCCACGGCCAGGCCGAACCACTGCACGGCGTAGCCCTGATGTTTCTGCGGCGCCATGGACACGCTGGGCCAGTTGGGCGTCAGCGCGGCCGGTCCCGGTTCGAGGCGCAGTTCCAGCAGCACGCCGGGGCGGCGCAGTTCTTGCCAGATCGCCAGCGGCTCCAGGCGATTGATCAGCCGCGGCCAGCCCGTGGCGCTACCCACCGCCAGCAGGCCGCGACCCGGCGGGACATAGGCCCAGGCAGTGAGTTGCAGCTCGCCGCTCGGCGTGTCGATGCGCGGCGGCACGCGCCGGTCTGGCCAGGGCATCCAGCCGCGATTGACCAACAGCCAGCGGCCGCTGGGTCGGTCCATGAACGGCTGCAGAACCTCCACGCCCACCTGTCCTCGATGCACGCGGTTGTCGAGCAGCAGGCTGTGGGCCGGGTCGAAACGTCCCCGCAGCTGCACCCGCATGAATGCCGGCTCGGGCTCGGCCAGCAGCTGCAGCACCGGGACCGGCGACGCCTCGCGGCGCTGCGCCTCGGTCGCCAGGATCTGGCGCTTTTCCTCGGCGCGCGATAGCTGCCAGAAGCCCAGAAAAACCAGCAGCGGCAGCAGCAGCGCCACCGCCAGGCTTGGCAATCCGCCCGGCCGGAAGCGGGGTCCGGGCTGTCTATACTGCTTCCCCACTTCACCTCCCCCGGAGTGGCGCGTGCTCAAGGCAGCGATTCTCCTGTTGTTGCTGGCCATCCTGGCGAGCCTCTTTTCGGCCCTGTATTTCATGCTCAGGGACACGGGCCGCTCGAACCGCATGGTCTATGCCCTGTATGTCCGGGTCCTGCTCTCCGCCCTGGCCCTGGCGCTGATCGCCTGGGGCTTTTTCAGCGGCCAGCTTCAAAGCACGTAAACGAACACGAACAGGCAGATCCACACCACATCCACGAAGTGCCAGTACCAGGCCGCCGCCTCGAAGCCGAAATGATCGTCCGGGGTGAAGTGGCCGCGCAGCACTCGAAAGAACATCACGCTGAGCATGATGACGCCGATGGTCACGTGGGCGCCGTGGAAGCCGGTGAGCATGAAGAAGGTGGCGCCGTAGATGCCCGAACCCAGCGTCAGGCCCAGTTCGGTGTAGGCGTGGATATATTCCTCTGCCTGCAGCACCAGGAAGGCGAAGCCCAGCAGCAGGGTCAGCCCCAGCCACAGCCTGAGCGGTGCGCGCTGGTTGCGGCGCAGGGCGTGGTGGGCAAAGGTCAGGGTGAAACTGGAGGTGACCAGCAGGAGGGTGTTGATCAGCGGCAGGCCCCAGGCGCTGATCACCTCGCTGGGGCCAGGAAACACCTTGGGATCAGGGTTGTTCAGCAGCGGCCAGCGGTATTCGAAGCCGGGCCAGAGCATGTTGCTGATGCCCTTGTCGCCGTCGCCGCCCAGCCAGGGGCCGACCCAGTAGCGGATGTAGAACAGCGCGCCGAAGAAGGCGGCGAAGAACATCACTTCGGAGAAGATGAACCAGCTCATGCCCCAGCGGAACGAGCGATCCATCTGCGCGCTGTACAGGCCGGCGCGGTTTTCCCGCACCACCGAGCCGAACCAGCCGAAGAACATCCAGATCAGCAGCAGTACGCCGATGAAGAAGATCAGCGGCCCGCTGGCGCTGTCGCGTTCGGCCGACAGGTCGTTGAACCAGTGGCCCAGCCCGGTGACGGTGACCAGCAGGCCGAGGCTGGCAATGATCGGCCAGCGGCTCTGGGCGGGGACGTAATACGGCTCATGGGATTGGGTAGCCATCAAAGTCTCCTCTCCGGGCGGCCGGTAATGTCGAACAGTGTGTAGCCAAGGGTCAGGTGGTGGACATCGCGCGGCAGGTCGCGATCGACGATGAAGCGCACCGGCATCTCGATCCGCTCGCCCGGCTGCAGCACCTGCTGGGTGAAGCAGAAGCACTCGGTCTTGTGAAACCAGGCGGCGGCCCGCGCAGGCGCCACGCTGGGCACCGCCTGGGCGGTCATCGGTCGGTCGGTGGGGTTGACCGCGACAAAGCGCACTTCATGGCTGGCGCCGGGATGCACACGCACCTCGGCCTGCAGCGGCTCGAAGGTCCAGACCATGCCCTCGGCGTTGGTGGCCAGGAACTGCACACGCACCGCGCGGCTGACATCGGCTTCCTGCCGGCCCTGGTACTGGCCGGCGGTCTTGCCGTTGATGCCGAAGGCCTGGCACATCACCTCGTACAGCGGCACCAGCGCAAAGCCGAAGCCGAACATCACCACCACCAGCAGCAGCAGGCGGGTGACCAGGCGCGGGGTGCTGGTCATTTCACCTCCGGTGGCACCTGGAAGGTGTGATAGGGCGCTGGCGAGGGCACGCTCCATTCCAGTCCTTCCGCGCCGTCCCACGGCTTGGCGGCGGCCGGGCGGCCACCGCGAATGCACTTGATGACGATAAACAGGAACAGCAGCTGGGTGGCGCCGAACAGAAAGGCACCGATGCTCGCCACCATGTTGAAGTTAGCGAACATCAGGTTGTAGTCGGGAATGCGCCGCGGCATGCCGGCCAGGCCGAGGAAGTGCATGGGGAAGAAGGCCAGGTTCATGCCCACGAACGACAGCCAGAAGTGCAGTTTGGCCAGGGTCTCGTCATACAGGTGCCCGGTCCACTTGGGCAGCCAGTAGTAGGCCGAGGCGAAGATGCCGAAGATCGCCCCCGGCACCAGCACGTAGTGGAAATGCGCTACGACGAAGTAGGTGTCGTGGTACTGGAAGTCCGCCGGGGCGATGGCCAGCATCAGGCCGGAGAAACCGCCGATGCTGAACAGGATGACGAAGGCCACGGCGAACAGCATCGGCGCCTCGAAGGTCATCGAACCCTGCCACATGGTGCTCACCCAGTTGAACACCTTCACCCCGGTGGGCACGGCGATCAGCATGGTGGCGTACATGAAGAACAGCTGGCCGGTGAGCGGGACCCCCACGGTAAACATGTGGTGGGCCCAGACCAGGAACGACAGGAAGGCGATGGCGCCGGTGGCGTAGACCATGGAGGTGTAGCCGAACAGCGGCTTGCGGCTGAAGGCGGGGATGATTGCGCTGATCGCGCCGAAGGCCGGCAGGATCATGATGTACACCTCGGGATGGCCGAAGAACCAGAACACGTGCTGGAACAGCACCGGATCACCGCCCCCCGCCGCGCTGAAGAAGCTGGTGCCGAAGTGGATGTCCATCAGCATCATGGTCACCACGCCGGCCAGCACCGGCATCACGGCAATCAGCAGAAAGGCAGTGATCAGCCAGGTCCAGACGAACAACGGCATCTTCATCAGCGTCATGCCCGGCGCGCGCAAATTGAGCACCGTGGCGATGACGTTGATGGCGCCCATGATCGAGCTGATGCCCATCAGGTGGATGGCGAAGATGAAGAAGGTCGCCGACTCGGGCGCGTAGGTGGTGGACAGCGGCGCGTAGAAGGTCCAGCCGAAGTTGGGTCCGCCACCCTCCATGAACAGCGTGCTGACCAGCAGGCCGAAGGCCGCCGGCAGCAGCCAGAAGCTGAAGTTGTTCATGCGCGGCAGGGCCATGTCCGGCGCGCCGATCATCAGCGGGATCATCCAGTTGGCCAGGCCGACGAAGGCCGGCATCACCGCGCCGAAGACCATGATCAGGCCGTGCATGGTGGTCATCTGGTTGAAGAACTCCGGCTGCACGATCTGCAGGCCCGGCTGGAACAGCTCGGCGCGGATCACCATGGCGAAGGTACCGCCGAGCAGGAAGGCGCAGAAGCTGAACCACAGATAGAGGCTGCCGATGTCCTTGTGGTTGGTGGTCAGCACCCAGCGCATCAGGCCTTTGGCCGGGCCGTGGTGGTCATGCACGGCATGACCGTGGTCGATCACTGCATCGCTCATGTCCGTCATGTCCTCATTCCTGGGCCTGTTTGAAGGCCAGCACATCCTGTGGAGTCAGCATGTCGCCGACGCTGTTGCCGATCGCGTTGCGCTCGTAGGTCACCACGGCGGCGATGTCCACTTCCGACAGCTGGCGACCGAAGGCGGCCATGGCGGTGCCCGGCTTGCCGTTGAAGACGATGTTCAGGTGTCCGTCCATCGGCCCGGTGGTGATCGGCGAGCCCTTGAGCGCCGGAAACATCGGCGGCAGGCCCTCGCCATTGGCCTGGTGGCAGGCCGAGCAGTAGGTCTGGTAGACCTGCTGGCCGCGCTCGACCAGTTCTTCGCGGGTCCATTCCTTGCCGGTCAGCTCCTTGAGCTGCGCGGCCTCGGCCTTGCGCTCGGCCAGCCAGGTGGCGTAATCAGCCTGGCTCTTGGCTTCCACCACCACCGGCATGAAGCCGTGGTCCTTGCCGCACAGCTCGGTGCACTGACCACGATAAAGGCCCGGCTCCTCGATGCGCGTCCAGGATTCGTTGATGAAGCCGGGGATAGCGTCCTTCTTCACCGCCAGGGCGGGCACCCACCAGGAGTGAATGACGTCGGCGGCGGTGATCAGAAAGCGCACCTTGGCGCCGACCGGCACCACCAGCGGGTTGTCCACTTCGAGCAGGTAGTGTTCGCCCTTGGGCGCCAGGTTGTTCATCTGCTCGCGGGGGGTGGTCAGGTTGCTGAAGAACTCGACGTCCTCACCCAGGTACTTGTAGTGCCACTTCCACTGGTAGCCGGTGACCTGGATGTCCACGTCGGATTCGGAGGTGTCGTAGATGTCGATCAGCGTGCGGGTGGCCGGCACCGCCATGCCGATGAGGATCAGCAGCGGAATGATCGTCCACAGCACCTCGACGCGGGTATTTTCGTGAAAGTGCGCCGGCTGCTGGCCGGTGGAGCGGCGGTGGATGATCATCGACCAGATCATCACGCTGAACACCAGCACGCCGATGACCACGCAGATCCAGAAGATGGTCATGTGCAGATCGAACACCGAACGACCAACTTCGGTGGCGCCCCGGTGCATGTTGACGTCCCAGGCCGCCAGGGCTGAAGTGTGCAGCGCCCCGAGCAGCAGACCCATCCAGAGTCGTGGATGTCGCATCATTGCGCTCCCTATCGTTCTTGTTGTCTGCCGACAGGAACGGACGAGACCGCTGACTTCGCCGCTCTGGCCTCAGGCCGGTCGGGAGTACGTCGTTCGCCTCGGAGTATAGACAGCGCGCCGGGGGCGCCAGGGGAGCCGACCGCCGGCGACCGGCGGTCATGGGCGGCCAGGCAGGCCGCTGGAGGGAATCAGCCGCGCGAGAAGCGCGCGCGCGGGGTGGCCATCGGTACCACGTCACCATCGAGCGGCAGGAAGCTGCCGTGCGCGGCGTCATAGGCCAGGATGGCGCTGCTCTCGATGTCGTACACCCAGCCATGGATGAACAGCTGCCCACTGGCCAGGCGCGCCGCCACCGAGGGGTGGGTGCGCAGATGATCGAGCTGGGCGACCACGTTTTCCTCGGTGAGGATCTGCAGGGTGTCGTGGTGGCCGCAGCCGCAGTTCTCCTCGACCACGCGCAGCGCGACCTCGGAATGGCGCAGCCAGGCCTTTACCGTGGGCATGCGTTCCAGGCTCTGCGGATCGAGCACCGCCTTCATGGCGCCGCAGTCGGAATGGCCGCAGACGATGATGTGCTGCACGCCCAGGGCCAGCACGGCATATTCGATAGCCGTAGAGACCCCCCCCATCATTTGCCCGTATGGTGGCACCACGTTACCGACGTTGCGGGTCACGAACAGGTCGCCGGGAGAACTCTGGGTGATCAGTTCCGGCACGATGCGCGAGTCGGCGCAGGTAATGAACATCGCACGCGGGTTCTGCGCCGTGGCCAGCGCCTTGAACAGTTCCACCTGCTCGGGAAAAACTTCCTGACGGAAACGCCGAAAGCCATTGACGATGCTGGCCAGTGCCTCCTCAGCGTTTTCGCTGCCGGTACGAACCTGGATCGGAATAGCCTTGTGCTTGTACGGCATTTCTTGAAACCTCGGTTCTAGAACGGATTTTGCACTGCAAGACGAAAAGCCGACCCGGCAGAGTCACAGGCGGTTGTCGCCCCGAGAACTATATCCTCGAATCGTCGATAACGAGGGTGATGATCAACCGCAGTCTCGATGCGCCAACTAAGGTTTGGCATAAAGCGTATTCCAGGAGCCGCCATGAACTTGTCTTCCATGCGCGCAATCATCCGCCA
>DATJDB010000092.1:0-4218 GCA_035497635.1 Pseudomonas sp.
TCGCCCGCTTGCCGGCCGCGCAGCATATCCATCTGCCACCGATGGTCACTATCGGCAACCCGCCCTTCAGTCCGGAGCGCCGCCGCGCCGAGCGCGAGGAGCGGCAGCGGCGTCTGGAAGGGGGAGTGTGAGAGGCATAGACAGACTAAGCCTCCTCAGAAATCCCCCAGCAGCCGCCGGCGCTCTTCGGTCGGCGGGTGGGTGGACAGGTAACGGCTCCAGCCGTCCGCCGCCTGCGTGCAAGGCTCGTCCGGCTTGCAGCTGTGCGCGGCCTGTTCCAGGCGTGCCAGGATCTCGCCAAGGCGCCGGGCGTCGATGTCCTGTTCGGCCGCCAGCTCGGCGGCGAAGCGGTCGGCTTCGTGCTCGAAGTCGCGCGAATAGCCGAGCTGGGTGAGCAGCACCGGAATGGCCGCGACCAGCGATGACACCGAGGACAGGTCGCCGGTCACGGTCATCACCAGCAGGCCGAGCGCCGAGCCCTGCAGCGCCTGACGCAGGCCGTGGCGACGCTCGACATGGCCGATTTCGTGGGCCAGCACCGCCAGCAGTTCCTCGTCGTGTCCGGCCAGCGTCACCAACTGATCGGTGAACACCACCGTGCCCGACGGCAGGGCGAAGGCGTTGGCGCCGATCTGCTCGGCGGCCTTGCGAAATTCCAGATGGATCGGCGCGCCCTCGCGCTGCAGCAGCGGCGCGAAGTGCTCGCGCAGGCGGGCCTGCTCGGCCTCCGCCAGCTCGCTGGGAAACAGGATCTGCTGGTCGAGCAGCTCCAGCACGCCCTGGCCCACCTGGCGGCTGACCGATTCGGGCAGCGCAAAGGCCACCCCCTCGGCCAGGGCCGGAATGCCGTAGCGCACCCCACCCCAGACGAACAGCACCGTCACCAGCACACCGAGCAGTACATAGCGCAGGCTGGACTCCAGCCGGTGCACCAGCCCGTGTCGCCGGCCGCTGCCGCTCTGCAGGCGGTCGACGGCCGCGTTATCGGCCGTCTCGAAACTGCCGCCGTCGGCAAAGCGCAGGATGCGCGGCGTGTTGCCCAGCCGCGAGCTGATGGCCACCGCCTCGAGCGGCACGGGGCCGGCCAGTGATTGCGCGCCATCGAGCACCCGCACCACGCCATCCTCGGCCAGCAGGCGGGCCGGGGTCGGGCGGGACGAGCCCGCGTAGTAGGTGCCGGGGATGTGCGGGGCCGGATGGCTCACAGACCGATGCTCACATCGAACATCTCGCCCATCTCGCCGCCCAGCGAGGACACGTCCTGCTGGCGCGCGGCAACGAAACCGTCCAGGTCGTCGCCGGCCTGCAGGCTGATGTGCTCGGCCGCATAGCGGGCGGTGCGCACCTTGGCCCACGGGTAGAACAGGCCCAGGGTCAGCACCAGGCCGAGCAGGTTGCCAAGCATCAGCAGCAGGTAGCTGCCCAGGCTGTAGCGCGACTGCAGGCGGTTGGCGCCCAGGTGCAGGTTGTTGTAGGTCAGGTTGGTCAGGCGCACGCTGGCGAAGGCGAACAGCAGCAGGTAGGCCAGCGTCATCATCACCGGCAGCAGCGGCGGTACGGCCATGCTCAGCAGCGCGCCCAGCAGACCACCCACGACGAGGATGGCCAGCATCACCAGAAAGGCCATGTAGAAGGGACCGACCCCCACCTTCAGTTCCAAGGGCGCGGTACCGAAGCGGCTGTTGTCGGCGATGAAGCGCTGCTGGCGATGCACGGCCAGCGGCATCAGCAGACCAAGGGTCAGCGCGCCCAGCAGTGGCCAGACCACGAAGGCCATCGCCGCGCCGCCATAGCTGCCGGCGAAACCGAAGCACACCCCGCGCCAGGCGCTGTTGTGGTTACGGAAGCTCAGCCCGCGCACCAGCATCCACGGCAGCGCCAGCAGGAACAGCGCCAGCGCCACCAGCCCGATGGTCACCGATACCTGTTGCGCCACGCTGTAGGCCACCAGGACGACAAAGGCGATCACCCGCCCCTTGAGGATGGCCACCGGGTCGGCCAGGTACTCGAAGCTGCTGCCGTCGAGCTGGGTATTGCCGTAGAAGTAGCGCTGCGTGCGCACCTTGGCCCAGGCCGAGTAGATGCCCAAGGTGACGATGGACAGCAGGATGTTGACGATCCAGATGCGGAAGAACTCGAATCCATCGCCATGGAACTGAAAGGGCAGATTGCGCGCCTGCTGCTGGGCCGTTGCGCCCTCGGTGCGTGCGTCATGCGGCGCCGTCACTGCTTCCGACATCTGTCGTTCTCCTTGAAAACCGGTTGGATAGGAAACTTTGTACGGCCGACCGAGCCGCGACGCTGCATCTTAGGGATGCGTGATAGCACTTTGTGATCAGCACTGACTACAGAGGGCGTTCCTGTGACCCAGGACACACTTTCCACCAGCCTTCGGGGATCCATCGCCAGGCCATACCGGGATAGCGCGGCTCCGCTCAACGGAAGCATCTACCGACCGGGCTGCCACTCCTTGTGAACAGCCACGCCATCGGTATCCCACAACCAGGACGCGTCATGGGAGTACCAGATATGCGCCTGCGGACGCACAGCGAGATCATCATCTAGGGTGACCACCCGCAGAACGACCAGCGCCTGGCCAAGCCGCTCGGCAACCAGATGGGTTCCGCAGTTCGAACAGAAATGCCGGCGCTTGCCTGGCGAGGACTCGTTGGCCTTCAACAAGCCCTCCTCCTTCGTCCAGGAAAATGCTCGCGGCACACCCCGGCAGTCGATGCAAAGCGTGCCGCATGGGCCTTGCGGCACGTGTGGCAATGGCAATGCATGATCGGCCTATCCAGCCGAGCAACCTCGTACTCAATGGCACCGCACAGACAACTTCCTTTCATCCGCCCTCCTTGCCGTCCGGCCTATTGCTGCGTGACATCCTTGATATACCGGCTCGCAAAAATCAGAAAGTAGGCGGCAAACGCAGCCACCAAAAACTCCCTGCCCATCGCGATGACGTTGAGCTCGGGCGCCAGCAGCCGGGACACCCCGCCGTACAGCCCGGAAGCCACCAACACCACGCACCAGACCTGCACCAGCAGCCGAACCTTGCGATACGCGCCGACAATCATCCACAGCAGCGCGCCCTGGATGACCACCGGAACCAGCGAGCTCGTCACGCCCACCAGCAGGGCGAGGGAATTGAGCACGAACAGCACACCCAGAAAGACCATCAACGCAATCTTGTAACCATCATGGGTGAAACGAACGGCGGTTACCTTGGCTTTTGGCTTCATGCGTACTCCAGCAGCGGATAGAAAAGCGGCCGGCCAGTTTGCCGTGGGCGCTTCCCGGCGCATAGCGCGACGAATGGCGGAGATTGTGCAGCAGGGCGGCGCTAACGGCGCCGGCCGCCCGTTTCAGTGAAAGAGCAGCGCGGCAACCGAAACGAGCAGGTTCTTCAGAAGGAACCAGAGCACCAGGGTCACGATGATCGCCCACGCCGAGAAGGAGTTATCCAGCGAGATCCAGAAGCCGATGGACAGCAGCACGCTCACCGCCTCGGCAACATATCGGGCGCCTAGTACCAGCCAGTCCGGCATCACTTCACACCCTCCCGGCAGAACGCGTCAAAGCCCGTGCCGGCGCATGTTCGGTTGCAGGAAATGGAATGTCCAGACTAGCCCCCGTTTCGCTCTTTTTTTCGCTGACGGTATAACAGCCAAAGCAAAACCAGCCCATAGGCAAGGATGCAAAAAGCAAATACAGGCCAGAAAAAGAAAAACCATAGCCATCGATAGCCAGGTGGAGGAGAAAACTTGAAATTGAGCGGCTGCTCAAACACCAAAGTAACCCACTCGTCTTTTAACGGACCTTCGACCTCCAGCACTGAGATAGAGAATTCGGAGAAACCCGCTGGAAGATCGTGTCTCACCGAGCGATGGAAGCGATCCGGATTACCATCATCCACAAACGGAATCAGATAACGCCTGACTTTTTTACCATACTCACTCGCCGGAAGTGCCTCATAGACAATCTCTCTACCCTCCCCAACCAACTTCAGCTTCACGGAACTGCCTGGATTCAAGAATTCCATATACCCATCTTTCCAGTCTCCCAGGCTTCTGAACTCCCCCGGTGTCAGGATAGTTGTCGCCTGATCGGATGCACCCAAACTGAACCCCGGGGGCGGAAAGAGCCATGCAATGCCGCGTTACGCTGCTGAACGAAAAGCTGCCCTGCTGAAGAAGCTGCTGCCACCGATCAACCTGT
>DATJDB010000093.1:0-15524 GCA_035497635.1 Pseudomonas sp.
CCTGAAGGTTGGCCAGGTTGTAGCGGGCCAGCAAATCCAGTTCGGCGATGCGGTCGGGCGTATAAGGCATGGGAACTCTTCCTTTAGGGACGGGATTCAATGCTCGGCGGCCTCGTCGGGCAGCTCGGGTAACGCTCGCAACAAGCGCTCGTAACGCTCGCCATCGAAGGGACGGTTGTCGTTCAGCATCACACGCACCTCATCCGCCAGAACGAGGGCCATCATCTGCAGGATCTCCTCGCGCTCGTAGCCGACCAGGTTCAGCTTGTTATAGACCGCCTGGGTGGCCGGCGGCTCGCCGCTTTCCAGCTGCGACTCGATGGCCTCGACCAGCGCCTGGCTGGCGAACAGTTCGTCTTCGTCGTCGGATGAATGCATGGCAATGGCTCTGTGAGGTGGTTCGCATTCTGCCACGCGCCGGCCCGGCTGTCCCGCTGCGCGATCAGTCCCGCCAGTCGCAGAAACAGCCGCTGGCCAGGGTCTGCGGCGCCAGCACCGGGCGCCCGGCGAGCAGCGCATCGAGCACCGGCTCGACGAAGCTGTTGGCCGAAGTGCACACCGCGCCTTCGCTGTAGGGGCCGAAGTAGGCCAGCCGGCCCAGGCTGTCCCAGACGGCGACCGCCGGACTAGCCGGCAAGTCCTCGGCGCCCTCCAGCCCATTCAGCGGTTGCAGCGCGGCCAGCGGCGCCGGTAGCTGGCCGCGACTGCCGGGACGCTGCACGGCATAGAACAGCACCTGGCCGTCGTAGCGTTCGAGCATCTCGGCCAGGTGTTGCTGATTGCCGACGTTGCACGGACAGGCCGGATCCCAGAAATGCACCAGGCGCACCGGGCCGGGGCCGGCGAGGGAGGCGGGCAGGCGCAGGTGTTCGCCGCTGAACAGCGTCGGCGAGGTATCGAAGGGCCGCAGATAGCGGGCCTGGTACCACCAGAAGGCCCAGATCATGGCCAGCAGCCACAGGCCGGCGAGCAGATAGGCGAACAGGGACTTGCGCGTTAGGGACATGCGGATCGACGACCTTGGCTGAAGGGCTTGCCGGGTGCGGCGCCGCGCAGTATACCGGGTCGGCCCTCTCCCGCATTCGGTATGCCATGTCCGCCTTTCAGCCCGAACAGTTGCTCGCAGCCGCCCTGCCACCGCTGGCAATCGCCGGCCAGGAGCCGGCGCATGGCCGTTTCTACCGCAGCTTCTATGGACTGGATGCGATGCGCAGCGGCGTCCACAGTCGGCTGGGCAGCTTCCGCGCCGGCCCCTACCGCATCGCCGCCCAGGTCTGGCTGCCGGAACGCCCGGTCGCCACGCTGCTCATGCTGCATGGCTACTACGACCACATGGGTCTGTACGCCAATCTGGTGGACTGGGCGCTGAGCCTGAATTTTGCGGTGCTGGCCTGCGACCTGCCCGGGCATGGACTGTCCAGCGGCAAGCGCGCCAGCATCGACGACTTCGGCGAATACCAGGCGGTGCTGCACGGGCTGTTCGCCGAGGCCGAGGCCTTGCGCCTGCCCCGGCCCTGGCACCTGTGCGGGCAGAGCACCGGCGGCGCCATCCTGCTCGACTATCTGCTGCATGGCCGGACTCGTCCGGAACTCGGCGAGACCATTCTGCTCGCCCCGCTGGTGCGCCCGCGCGCCTGGAAACGCTCGCAGCTCAGCTATCACCTGGTGCGGCCGTTCGTCGACGCGATTCCCCGGCGCTTCAGCGTGAATTCCAGCGACACGGAGTTCATCGATTTCGTGCATCACCAGGACCCGCTGCAGCCACGCACCCTGCCTACCGCCTGGGTCGGCGCCCTGGCGCGCTGGATTCCGCGTATCGAAGGCGCCCGGCGCAGCGCGCACAGTCCGCTGATCGTGCAGGGCGAGCAGGATGAAACCGTGGAATGGCAGCACAACCTCACCGTGCTGGACGACAAGTTCAGTCAGCCCCGCCAACTGCTGCTACCCGAGGCCCGGCATCACCTGGTCAACGAGCGCGAGGCGCTGCGCCAGCAGTATTTCGAGTTCCTGACCCGCCAGCTGGGCTGAAGCCTCAGTTGCCGACCCGCAGGCTGGCACGCAGCGCGTCCAGCGCGGCGCGGTAGTAGCGCTGGCCCTCGGCGGATTCGGCGAAACGGGTGAAACGCTCCAGCTCCTCCGCACTCAGCGGCTGGTAGACCCGCGCCAGCCCGTCCAGCAGACGCGGTTCGATCTGCTGGCGCAGCCGCGCGCGCTGGCTGTCCAGCATCCCCTGGGTGGCCATGCCCATCGGCAGACCGGGAATCATCTGGCTCAGGCTGTCGGCGGCGACCCCGGCCAGGGCCAGGCTGACTTCCACGCTGGCCTCGCCGGCGGGCAGGGCATCGGCCAGACGCCGCAAGATGGCCCGTCGCGCCTCGCTGAGCGCCGGCGCCGGACCCGGTCGATTCAGGCTGGCCGGATGACTGGAGCGCACCTCGGCGGCCACCACCTTGCGCCCCAGCGGCGACTCGAAAAAGCCCAGCGCCGGCGTCGGATCGGCCAGACGCGCGCGCAGCGTGGCCAGCGCGCGCTGGTCCATGCCCCGCGCCTGGAAGCGCTGATTACTGTTGGTCACCAGCGTCTGGTACACGCCCGCCGGCAGGCTGTCGCGATAGCGTTGCTGGGCCTGGCCCAGCGCGGCGTGGAAATGCTCGCGCTGCTGCGGCCAGCCGGCAGCCTGAAAGAGCCGCGCATGCGCCTCGGTTTCGGCCAGGGCCGGCAGGCTGAAAAGCGCAAAAAACAGGCAGAAAAACGCGGGCATGAAAGCTCCAGGAGGGCGCGCTAAAGCGCGCATTTTCAGAAGGAAAATCACGGCTGTCGATCGCCGCAAAAAGTGCTTTTCAGCGCCCCCCCGCGCAGGCATAGAATGCACGCCTCTGATACCCCCGGGGACTTCCGTGCTGGCGAATATCATCGACGATCTGGTCGCGCGCGGCTGGTCAGTGCAGCCCCACTTCCTTTCGCAGTCTCTGACCACCCAGCTGGCCACGGAGTGCCGTGCCCGCCATGCGGCCGGCGAACTCTTGCCCGCCGGCATCGGTCGCGGCGATGACAAGCTGCTCAACGAGTCCATTCGCAGCGACTCGATTCTCTGGCTGGAGCCCAGCCAGTCCGCCACCTGCGATCAGTATCTGGCAACCATCGATGAGTTGCGTCAGACCCTGAACCGCGAGCTCTTCCTCGGCCTGGAGGACCTGGAAAGCCATTTTGCTGTTTACGCGCCGGGCGGCTTCTATCAGCGCCATCTGGACCGCTTCCGCGACGATGACCGACGCACCGTGACGGTAGTGCTCTACCTGAACGACCCCGACTGGAGCGAAGCGGACGGCGGGCAGCTGCGCATGTACCTTCCCGAGGGCGAGCGCGACGTACTGCCAACGGGCGGCACGCTGGTCTGTTTCATGTCCGATCAGATTCCCCACGAGGTTCTGCCCGCCCGCCGTCAGCGCCTGGCGCTGACCGGCTGGATTCGCCGGCGGGTCTGAATCATGGAACGCATCCTGGTCAGCGCCTGCCTGCTCGGTCAGCCGGTGCGCTATGACGGCGGCAGCCATGGTCCGTTCGATCAGTTGCAAGCCTGGCAGGCCGAGGGGCGCCTGGTCCCGCTCTGCCCGGAGGTTACCGGCGGCCTGCCCACACCCCGCCCGCCAGCGGAAATCCCCGGCGGCAGCGGCCGTCAGGCACTGGCCGGCCGAGTGCCGGTGCTGAATGTGTATGGCCTGGATGTCAGCGATGCCTTTCGCGCCGGCGCCGAAGCCGCGCTGCGCCTGGTTCGGGAACGGCATATCCGCCTGGCCATCCTCAAGGCGCGTAGCCCGTCCTGCGGCAATCGGCAGAACTACGACGGCAGCTTCAGCGGCACCCTGATCGACGGCGAAGGCGTCACTGCCGCGGCGTTGCGCCAGGCCGGCGTGCGGGTGTTCAACGAAACCGAGCTGGCTGAGGCAGCCGAGGCGCTGCGCGCGCTGGACCAGGCGTAGGGCGCGCAGGACGCTTTTCTGGTCGCCGGCCTGGCATTAACCGAGCCTCTGCGGGCCGGCGTAAAGCCGGCCCCACAGGTTACGCTCGGACGGCGCCGCTTTTTTGTGGGGCCGGGTTTATCCCGGCCGACGGAGGTACGCCCGGCGCCAAGGTGAAAGGCAAGCCCGTCGGCAATCAGCCCCAACCCATAAAAAAGGGAGGCCGAAGCCTCCCTTTTTTACATCCGAAACCGGCGCTTAGAACAGCACGCGGGCGCGGATGGTGCCATCGATCTCGTGCAGCTTCTGCAGGGCCAGATCGGAGTAGGCGGCGTCGACGTCGATCACCACGTAACCCACGGATTCGTTGGTCTGCAGGAACTGGCCGGAGATGTTGATGCCGTTGTCCGCGAACACGTGGTTGATGGCGCTCATCACACCCGGAATATTCTTGTGGATGTGCAGCAGGCGGTGCTTGCCCGGGTGCGACGGCAGGGCGACTTCCGGGAAGTTGACCGAAGACACCGAGGTGCCGTTGTCGCTGTACTTGACCAGCTTCTCGGCGACTTCCAGACCGATGTTGGCCTGGGCTTCGGCGGTGGAACCACCGATGTGCGGCGTCAGGATGACCTTGTCCAGACCACGCAGCGGGCTGACGAATTCTTCACCGTTGGCGCGCGGCTCGACCGGGAACACGTCGATGGCGGCGCCGATCAGGTGTTCCTCTTCGACGGCCTTGGCCAGCGGCTCGATTTCGACCACGGTGCCACGCGAGGCGTTGATCAGGATGCCGCCCTTCTTCATGGCGCGGATTTCCTTCTCGCCGATCATCCACTGGGTGGACGGCAGCTCCGGAACGTGCAGGGAAACGATGTCGACCATGCCCAGCAGGTCGTGCAGGTTGCCGACCTGATGCGCGTTGCCCAGCGGCAGCTTGGTGACCACGTCGTAGAAGAACACCTGCATGCCCAGCGCTTCGGCCAGCACCGACAGCTGGGTGCCGATGGAACCGTAGCCGACGATGCCCAGCTTCTTGCCACGGATCTCGAAGGAATTGGCCGCCGACTTGCTCCAGCCACCGCGATGGCAGACGGCGTTCTTCTC
Organism: Pseudomonas sp.; assembly: GCA_035497635.1. Classification (GTDB taxonomy): domain Bacteria; phylum Pseudomonadota; class Gammaproteobacteria; order Pseudomonadales; family Pseudomonadaceae; genus Serpens. Next base: position 5,064 of record DATJDB010000093.1, read on the forward strand.
GGGGATGCCGCGCAGCAGCAGGATGGCTTCGGCCAGCACCAGCTCGGCCACGGAGCGGGTGTTGGAATAGGGCGCGTTGAACACGGCGATGCCACGCTCGCGGGCCGCGTTCAGATCGACCTGGTTGGTCCCGATGCAGAAGCAGCCGACCGCAACCAGCTTCTTGGCACACTCGAAGACTTCTTCGGTCAGGTGCGTGCGCGAGCGAATGCCGATGAAATGGGCATCGGCAATCTTTTCCTTGAGTTCCGCCTCGGGCAGCGAGCCGGTGAGGTACTCGATGTTGCTGTACCCGGCGGCCTTAAGAGTGTCCACGGCGTTCTGATGGACACCTTCCAGAAGAAGGAACTTGATCTTGCTCTTGTCGAGGCTGGTCTTGCTCATCTGCGTACCTGTGTTCCCGTATGAATTAGGCAGTGGGATGGTCAGCGGGATTGGCTGGCCGGGCCGGTGCACGGCCGACCCCGAAATCGGCTGGAGCGCGCGATTAACGGGGGGCGTATGCTAGCATGATCTCCTTTTTCCATGCTCGGTCACGACCTGAAGTGTGCTCAGGGTGACCATGAACGTTTCGAGATTTCGCCATGCTGCAAGCTGCCCTGATCGAAGAATTGAAGGCCCTGGTCGAACCGGGAAAAGTCCTCACTGATGCCGCGTCCCTGGAAGCCTACGGCAAGGACTGGACCAAGCATTTCGCGCCCGCGCCCAGCGCCATCGTGTTTCCCAAGAGCATCGAGCAGGTGCAGGCCATCGTGCGCTGGGCCAACCCGCACAAGGTCGCCCTGGTGCCCTCCGGTGGGCGTACCGGCCTGTCCGCCGCGGCGGTCGCCGCCAATGGCGAAGTGGTCGTGTCTTTCGACTACATGAACCAGATTCTCGAGATCAACGAATTCGACCGCACCGCCCGCTGCCAGGCCGGCGTGGTCACCAAACAGCTGCAGCTGGCCGCCGAAGACAAGGGCCTGTACTACCCGGTGGACTTCGCCTCCTCCGGCTCCAGCCAGATCGGCGGCAACATCGGCACCAACGCCGGTGGCATCAAGGTGATCCGCTACGGCATGACCCGCAACTGGGTCGCCGGCCTGAAGGTGGTCACCGGCGCCGGCGACATCCTCGAGCTGAACCGCGACCTGATCAAGAACGCCACCGGCTACGACCTGCGCCAGCTGTTCATCGGCGCCGAGGGCACCCTGGGCTTCGTGGTGGAAGCCACCATGCGCCTGGAGCGTTCGCCGAAGAACCTCACCGCCATGGTGCTGGGCACCCCGGATTTCGACGCCATCATGCCGGTGCTGCACGCCTTCCAAAGCAAGCTGGACCTGACCGCCTTCGAGTTCTTCTCCGACAAGGCACTGGCCAAGGTGCTGGCCCGGGGCGACGTGCCGGCGCCCTTCGACACCGAGTGCCCGTTCTATGCGCTGCTGGAATTCGAAGCCAGCACCGAGGACGTGGCCAACGACGCGCTGGCGATCTTCGAGCACTGCGTGGAGCAGGGCTGGGTGCTGGACGGCGTGATGAGCCAGTCCGAACAGCAACTGCAGAACCTGTGGAAACTGCGCGAGTACATCTCCGAGACCATCTCCCACTGGACGCCGTACAAGAACGACATCTCGGTCACTGTGTCCCAGGTACCGGCGTTCCTCAAGGACATCGACACCATTGTCGAGGCCAACTACCCGGACTTCGAGGTGGTGTGGTTCGGCCACATCGGTGACGGCAACCTGCACCTGAACATCCTCAAGCCGGAAGACATGGGCAAGGACGAATTCTTCGCCAAGTGCGCCACCGTGAACACCTGGGTGTTCGAAACCGTCGCCAAGTACAACGGCTCGATCTCCGCCGAACACGGCGTGGGCATGACCAAGCGCGACTATCTGGGTTACAGCCGCTCCGAGGCGGAAATCGCCTGCATGAAGGCCGTGAAGGCGGTGTTCGACCCGAACGGCATCATGAACCCCGGCAAGATCTTCGCCTGACCCCAACAAGAAATACCGCTCAGGAGATTCCCGTGAGCTATCAGCACCAGTATGTCGACGGCACGCGCATCCACTACCCGCTGGGCAAGGTGGTCTGCGTGGGCCGCAATTATGCCGAGCACGCCGCCGAGCTGAACAACCCGGTGCCCAGCGAGCCGCTGCTGTTCATCAAGCCCGGCAGCTGCACCGTGTCGCTGCTCGGCGGCTTCAAGATTCCGCAGAATCGCGGCGCCGTGCATTACGAAGCGGAAATCGCCGTACTGATCGGCAAACCGCTGTCGCCCAATCCGAGCGACGAGGAAGTGCTGGATGCCATTTCCGGCTTCGCCCCGGCGCTGGATCTGACCCTGCGCGACGTGCAAAGCAAGCTCAAGGAGAAGGGCCTGCCCTGGGAAATCGCCAAGTCCTTCGACGGCGCCTGCGTGCTGGCGCCGTTCGTCTCCGGCGACCGGGTGGCCGACCTGGCCGACCTGCGTATTCGCCTGACCCTCAACGGCGAGGTGCGCCAGGACGGCAGCAGCGCCGAGATGCTCAATCCGATCCTGCCGCTGATCCGCCACATGGCCGGTCACTTCAGCCTGTTGCCGGGCGATGTGATCCTCACCGGCACGCCAGTCGGCGTCGGTCCGCTGCAGCCGGGCGACGAACTGGTGCTGGAGCTGCCGGGGCTGTCGCGCTTCGAAAGCCGCGTGGTGTAACCCCGATGTGCCAGGCCAAATCCCGCGCCGCCTTCCATCAGGCGAATCAGGCCACCGCCGAAGCCGAGGCCCAGCGCCTGCTGGCGCAACGCGACATGCTGGGCACGGGCTGGCTGAGCTGGGTGGCAAGCGAGCTGTACCGGCTGAGCCCGCCGCCCTACGCCAACATGGTGCGCCGCGAGCTGGCGCGCCTTACCGGCGGCGCCAACGAACGCGACTGATACGGGTCTGTGCACGGACCTCCCTGGAGATTCCCCATGCGATCACCCCTTCTGCTGACCGGGATACTGCTGGCCTTGCTGGCCGGTTGCGCCATCCAGCCGGCCACCGAACGCCCCGGCGTGCAACGCTGTGACTCCACCCGCCTGGGTCATCTGGTCGGTCAGACGCCGGACGCGGCCATTCTGGAAAAGGCCCGCAGCCAGGCGCATGCCAAGCAGGTGCGGCTAGTGCAGCCTGGCATGGCGGTGACCCTGGAATACGACGCCCAGCGTCTGACGCTGTACACCGACGAGCAGGGCCGGATCAAACTGATCTCCTGCGGCTAATTTTCGGTCGTTCCGCAGGAGCGGCCTCTGGACTTGCATGCCTTCCACCGATCCCCGTCGCGGCTACCTGCTGGGCCTTGTCGCCTACATCATCTGGGGCCTGTTTCCGCTCTACTTCAAGCTGCTGCAGGACATTCCGGCCAGCGAGATCATCGTGCACCGGGTGCTCTGGTCGGCGCTGTTCGGCGCCGCGCTGCTGCGGGTCTGGAAACACCCCGGCTGGTGGAAGGCGCTGCGCGCACACCCACAACGCCTGGCGGTGCTGGCCGTGAGCGGCCTGCTGATTGCCGCCAACTGGCTGATCTACGTGTGGGCGGTGAACAACGAACGCATGCTGGAAGCCAGCCTCGGCTACTACATCAATCCGCTGGTCAACGTGCTGCTCGCCCTGCTGGTGCTGCGCGAGCGGCTGCGGCGCCTGCAATGGCTGGCGGTGGGGCTGGCGGCGCTGGGCGTGCTCCAGCAGATCTGGCTGCTCGGCAGCCTGCCCTGGGTCTCGCTGGCCCTGGCGCTGACCTTCGGCGTCTACGGGCTGATTCGCAAGCAGGCACCGGTGGCGGCGTTGCCCGGCCTGGTGGTGGAAACCTGGATGCTGCTGCCGATCGCGCTGCTGTGGCTGGCCTGGCATCCGGCGGCTCTCAGCGCCCAGCCTGACTTCTGGTCCAGTGCCCAGGCGTGGCTGCTGATCGCTGCCGGCCCGGTCACCCTGGTTCCGCTGGTGTGCTTCAACGCCGCGGCGCGCCATCTGCCCTACGCGACGCTGGGCTTCCTGCAATACCTGGCACCGACCCTGGTACTGCTGCAGGCGGTGCTGCTGTTCGGCGAGCCGCTGGACTCGGCCCGGCTGCTGTCCTTTATCTGCATCTGGGTGGCGCTGCTGGTCTACAGCCTGGACGCCTGGCTGACCCTGCGGCGCAGGTAGTCGGTACGCGCTGCGGCTACATCGGCGGCTCGGCCTGCTGCGCCTCGATGCGCAGCTCCACCATCAGGTCATCGGCCAGGCATTCCAGGCGGTGCTGCAGCGCCTCCGGGGCGACCGGTAGCGGCACCGCCAGCAGGGCTTGTGCGCGAAACAGCGTCTCGCTGCCCATCGGCGCCTCGCTGAGCTCGGTTTCCAGCACCTCGATGTTCACACCCTGTTCGCCCAGGATTCGCGTCACTTCGCGCAACAGGCCCGGCCGGTCGTCACCGACCAGCTCCAGACGCATGGGCCGCCAGTTACACACCGGCTCCGGCCCGGCCGGTACGGCCCGCACATGGATGTCCTGCTGGGTCAGCGCCTCCAGCGCTTCAAGCAGCTCCTCCTGGGCATCGGCCGGCACCGCCACCCGCAAGATGCCGGCGAACTGCCCGGCCATGCGCGCCATGCGGCTTTCCAACCAGTTTCCGCCATGCTCGCCAACGCAGGTGGCCAGGCGCTCGACCAGCCCGGTCTGATCCCGCGCGATAACTGTGAGTACCAGATGTTCCATGCAGCTTTCCTCGCGACATCCCCGCAGCTAGGTATAGATCACCCGGAGGCCTCGACGAAGGCAGCGCTGCATTTCCGAAACGCTTCATGTAGTATCTCGCGGCTCGGACTACAAGACAGATTCTCCTCCCCGCGTCCGGGTTAAACGCAGAGATCCAAGTGAGGCAAGTGATGACTGAGCGCGTTGAAATCGGTGGCTTGCAGGTCGCCAAAGTTCTGTTCGACTTCGTGAACAACGAAGCCATTCCCGGTACCGGCGTCAGCGCCGACCAGTTCTGGCAAGGCGCTGCGGCGGTCATCCACGACCTCGCACCGAAGAACCGCGCCCTGCTTGCCAAGCGCGATGCGCTGCAGGCCCAGATCGATGCCTGGCACCAGGCTCGCAAGGGTCAGGCCCACGACGCGGTCGCCTACAAGGCGTTCCTGCAGGAAATCGGTTATCTCCTACCCGAACCGGCCGACTTCAAGGTGACCACCGCCAACGTCGACGAAGAAATCGCCACCATGGCCGGCCCGCAGCTGGTCGTGCCGATCATGAACGCACGCTTCGCCCTGAACGCCGCCAACGCCCGCTGGGGTTCGCTGTACGACGCGCTGTACGGTACCGACGCCATCAGCGAAGAAGGCGGCGCCGAGAAGGGCAAGGGCTACAACAAGGTCCGCGGCGACAAGGTCATCGCCTTCGCCCGCGCCTTCCTGGACGAGGCCGCTCCGCTGGCCACCGGCTCGCATGTCGACGCCACCGGCTACAGCATCGTTGATGGTCAGCTGCAGGTTGCCCTGAACAACGGCACCAGCACCGGCCTGAAGGATGCCGCCAAGTTCCTCGCCTTCCAGGGCGACGCCGCCGCGCCAAAGGCCGTGCTGCTGAAGAACAACGGCATGCACTTCGAGATCCAGATCGACCGCAACAGCCCGATCGGTCAGACCGACGCGGCCGGCGTGAAGGACATCCTGATGGAAGCCGCCATCACCACCATCATGGACTGCGAAGACTCGATCGCCGCCGTCGACGCCGACGACAAGGTCATTGCCTACAAGAACTGGCTGGGCCTGATGAAGGGCGACCTGTCCGAGTCCGTCAGCAAGGACGGCAAGACCTTCACCCGCACCATGAACCCGGACCGCACCTATACCCGTGCGGACGGTTCCGAGCTGAGCCTGCACGGTCGTTCCATGCTGTTCATCCGCAACGTCGGTCACCTGATGACCAACGACGCGATCATCGACAAGGACGGCCTCGAAGTTCCGGAAGGCATCATGGACGGCCTGGTCACCAGCCTGATCGCCATCCACAACCTGAACGGCAACACCAGCCGCAAGAACACCCGTACCGGCTCGGTGTACATCGTCAAGCCGAAGATGCACGGTCCGGAAGAAGTCGCCTTCGCCGACGAGCTGTTCGGCCGCGTGGAAGACGTGCTGGGCATGCAGCGCAACACGCTGAAGGTCGGCATCATGGACGAAGAACGCCGCACCACCGTCAACCTCAAGGCCTGCATCCAGGCCGCCAGCGCGCGCGTGGCGTTCATCAACACCGGCTTCCTCGACCGTACCGGTGACGAAATCCACACCTCCATGGAAGCCGGCGCCATGGTGCGCAAGGCCGCCATGAAGACCCAGAAGTGGATCGGCGCCTATGAGAACTGGAACGTCGACCACGGTCTGAACTGCGGTCTGTCTGGCCGTGCGCAGATCGGCAAGGGCATGTGGGCCATGCCCGACCTGATGGCTGGCATGCTGGAACAGAAGATCGGTCACCCGATGGCCGGCGCCAACACCGCCTGGGTACCGTCGCCGACCGCCGCCTCGCTGCACGCGCTGCACTACCACAAGGTCGATGTGTTCGCCCGTCAGCAGGAACTGGCCAAGCGTCAGTTCGCCTCGGTGGATGACATCCTCACCATCCCGCTGGCCGAAAACACCAACTGGACTGCGGAAGAGAAGCAGAACGAAATCGACAACAACGTGCAGGGCATCCTCGGTTATGTGGTGCGCTGGATCGATCAGGGTGTCGGCTGCTCCAAGGTGCCGGACATCAATGACATCGGCCTGATGGAAGACCGCGCCACCCTGCGTATCTCCAGCCAGCTGCTGGCCAACTGGCTACGTCACGGCATCATCACCAAGGATCAGGTGGTCGAGAGCATGCAGCGCATGGCCGTGGTGGTGGATCGCCAGAACTCCGGTGACGCGCTGTACCAGCCGATGGCACCGAACTTCGACGACAACGTCGCCTTCCAGGCGTCGCTGGAGCTGATCCTCGAAGGCACCAAGCAGCCCAACGGTTACACCGAGCCGGTACTGCACCGCCGCCGCCGCGAGTTCAAGGCCAAGAACGGCCTGTAACGCGCGATTGCTGGTGAAAAGGCCGCCCTTCGGGGCGGCCTTTTCGTTTCCGGCCGGTGCAGGCGGCCCAGGTAGACTTACGTCCTATGCGGTCTTTGCATGGTGCCCCGCGCAGTACACTCCCGACACCCCTGACGGCCACGGTAGGCCGTCCATGCCAACCCATAACAGAACGCCGGAGGCTCCATGAGCAAGGCAGATGCCTTTGCCGAAGCAGGCAAGACTGCGGTCCTGCAGAATATTCAGGGCACCATCGAGTTCCTGCAGAAGCACCCGCCATTCGATGGCATGCAGCAAGGCCATCTGCTGCGCCTGGTGGAAAACAGCCAGCTGCGCTTCTATGCGCAGGGCGAGTCGATCCTGCATCCCGACGAAGGTCCCGTGCAGCACTTTCACATCGTCAAACAGGGGCGGGTGCAGGGCAAGCGCAGCCACCCGGGCGGCCGCCAGGACACCACGTTTGAAATCAGCACCGGCGAGTGCTTCCCGATTGCCGCGTTGCTTGGCGAGCGCGCCACGCGCACTGCCCATATGGCCGGTACCGACTGCTTCTGCCTGCTGCTACCCCGGGAAATCTTCGTCGAGCTGTTCAGTCACTCCGCTCCGTTTCGCGATTTCGCCCTGCGCGGCGTGAGTAGCCTGCTGGATACGGTCAAGCAGCGCGTCCAGCTGCATGCGGTGGAGAGTCTGGGCGAGGACTACTCGCTGGACACCCGCCTGGACAATCTGGCCCACCGCGATCCAGTGGCCTGCTCTCCGGACATGCCGCTGCGCGACGCGGTGCGCCTGATGCACGAGCAGAACGTGGGCAGCATCATTGCCGTCGATGGGCAGCATGCCCCGGTCGGCATCTTTACCCTGCGCGATCTGCGCCGGGTGATCGCCAGCAGCAGCGCCGATCTCGATCATCCCCTGCGGGACATGATGACGCCGAACCCGTTCCATCTGCCGCCCGCCGCCACCGCCTTCGATGCGGCCATGGCCATGACCGAGCGGCACATCGCCCACGTCTGCGTGGTGGATAACAATCGACTGGTGGGCGTGCTCTCTGAACGCGATCTGTTTTCCCTGCAGCGCATCGATCTGGTGCATCTGGCCCGCACCCTGCGCCATGCCGAGAGCGTGCAGGCGCTGGCGGACCTGCGCGAGGAGGTCGGCCGCCTGGTGGAACGCATGCTGGCCCACGGCGCCAGCTCCACGCAGATCACCCAGCTGATTACCCTACTCAACGACCATACCGTCTGCCGGGTGATCGAGCTGACTCTTGAGGAAATGGGCGATCCGGGCGTGCCCTTCAGCTGGCTGTGCTTCGGCAGCGAGGGCCGCCGCGAGCAGACCCTGCACACCGACCAGGACAACGGCATTCTCTTCGAGGCGCGCGACGCCGCCGAGGCAGCCGAGCTGCGCGGCAAGCTTCTGCCCGTTGCCCAGCGTATCAACCAGCATTTGGCCACCTGCGGCTTCACGCTCTGCAAGGGCAACATCATGACCGGCAATCCCGAGCTGTGCCTGTCGCGCGATGAGTGGTCGCGGCGTTTCCAGAGCTTCGTGCGCGAGGCGACCCCGGAAAACCTGCTCAACTCGACCATCTACTTCGACTTGCGCATGCTCTGGGGGCCGACGGAAGGCTGCCAGGCGCTGCAGCAGGAACTGCTGGGCCTGATCTCCGGCGACACCGCTTTCCAACGCATGATGGCCGAAAATGCCTTGCGCCATCGCCCACCGGTCGGTCGCTTCCGCGACTTCCTGTTGGTGCGCAAGGGCGCCGACAAGGACACCCTGGACGTCAAGGTGCAGGGCCTGACCCCCTTTGTCGACGGCGCCCGTCTGCTGGCTCTGGCCAATGGCATCGACGCGACCAGCACCCTGGAACGTCTGCATCTGCTGATGCTCAAAGGAGTGATTGAGGAGAAGGACGGCGCGGCCTATGAAGAGGCCTACCATTTCATCCAACAGGTGCGCCTGCAGTTGCACCAGAGGCAAAGCCGGGCTGAATTGCCGTTTTCCAACCGACTCGATCCGGAGACGCTCAACCATCTTGACCGCCGGATCCTCCGCGAATCCTTTCGCCAGGCACAGCGCCTGCAGAGCAGCCTGGCCCTTCGGTATCAGCTATGAATTCATTCGCAACCTGGTTCGGCCGGCGCAGCACCACCAGCCTGACCGACAATCAGCACCAGCGGCTTGAACGCCTGCGCGAACCCGCGCCGCTTGCCGACCAGCCGGTGCTTGAACAGCGCTTCGTGGTAGTGGACGTAGAGACCAGCGGGCTCAATGTGAATCGCGATCAGGTCCTGTCGATCGGCGCGGTGGTTATCGACCAGGGCGGCATCCCACTGGGCCAGCAGTTCGAGCGCACCCTGCTGCGCGAGTACCGCACACCGGGACCCAGTGTGCTGATTCACGGCATCGCGCCCAGCGAGATCGCCGCCGGTGACGACCCGGTTGAAGTGTTGCTGGATTTCATGGAGTTCGTCGGCGACAGCCCGCTGCTGGCCTTCCACGCTCGTTTCGACCAGCAAATGCTGACCCGCGCCATGAAGGAGAGCCTGGGCTACAAGCTCCGCCACCCTTTCCTGGATCTGGCCGAGATGGCCCCGATGCTCTGCCCGCAGCTGGGCAAGGCTCAGACCGGCTTGGACGAGTGGCTGGAGCTGTTCGGCCTGCAGGTCCAGCAACGCCACAACGCATGTGCCGACGCGCTGGTCAGCGCCGAACTGGCCCTCGTGCTGTTCAATCGGGCGGTCCGCCAACAAATGGACAGCGTTGGTCTTCTGGCCGAACGTATGCGCAGCTGGCAGCGCCGGCAGTACGTCCATTCGTTCTGACGGTGGACGGGCGGCCAGCGCTGTTCTGGCCACCGCCTGCCCGGCAGGATCCGACGGTCCAGACAATAAAAAACCGCGCCGAGGCGCGGTTTTTTTTCATGACAGCGATATGCGTTATGCCGCCAGCGAGCCCTTGAGCTTGTTCATGGCGTTTTTCTCCAGCTGGCGAATGCGCTCGGCGGAGACGTTGTACTTGGCGGCGAGTTCATGCAGCGTGGCCTTTTCCTCGGCCAGCCAGCGCTGGTAGAGGATGTCGCGACTGCGCTCGTCGAGTCCTTCCAGCGCCTCGTGCAGATTGCTGTTGGAGCTGTCGCTCCAGTCCGCGTCTTCCAGCTGGCGGGCCGGGTCGTAACGGTGATCTTCGAGGAAATGCGCCGGCGACTGATAGGCACTGTCGTCATCGGCATCATTGGCCGGGTCGAACGCCATGTCGTGGCCGGTCAGCCGGCTCTCCATCTCGCGTACTTCACGCGTTGGAACACCCAGGCTATCGGCGACTCGTTCCACTTCGTCGTTGTTGAGCCAGGCCAGACGCTTCTTCTGGCTGCGCAGGTTGAAGAACAGCTTGCGCTGCGCCTTGGTGGTGGCGAC
>DATJDB010000094.1:0-4470 GCA_035497635.1 Pseudomonas sp.
GTCGTTGCGGCATGCTTACACCTTGTGGGGCCGGGTTTATCCCGGCCGACGGTGCGGCGACCGGGCACTGGTGCAGGGATCACCGCCGCTGGCCGGCATGAAGCCGGCCCTACAGGAGATGGCCCGGCTGGGCGCTCGTCGTTGCGGCATGCTCACACCTTGTGGGGCCGGGTTTATCCCGGCCGACGGTGCGGCGACCGGGCACCGGTGCAGGGATCAGCGCCGCTGGCCAGCATGAAACCGGCCCCACAAGGGGATGCCGTCCCGCTATATCCACCCGCCCCACTGCAGCAGGAACAAGCCGAGATTGGTGCTCAGCACAGCCATCAGGGTGGTTACCACGATAATTGCCGCCGCCAGCTGATAGTTGGAGCCCACCGCCCTGGCCATCACGAAGCTGGCCGCCGCCGTCGGGCTGGCAAAGTAGAGAAACAGGATGCCCAGCTCCGGGCCCCGGAAGCCAAGCCACCAGGCGCCCAGGGTAGACAGCGTCGGCAGCCAGATCATCTTCATCAGGCTGGCGCTCAGCGCGGTGCCGCCGCTCTCGCGCAGCGAAGCCAGCGACAGCGTGGCGCCGATGCAGATCAGTGCCAGCGGCAGGCTCATCTGGGCGAAGTAGCCCGCCGAGGTCAGCAGCCAGCTCGGTAGCGCAATGCGCCAGTAGGCGAAGGGAATGGCGATCAGCACCGCCAGCACCAGCGGGTTGCCGAGAATGCTCTTGGCGATGCTCCACGGATCGGTCTTGCTGCTTGGACTGTAAAGCGCCAGTACCAGCGCCGAGAGCGCGTTGTAGCAGAGGATCACCAGGCCGGCGAGCACACCACCCAACGACAACCCGAAGTCACCATACAGACTGCTGGCCAGCGCCAGGCCGACGATGCCGTTGTTGCCGCGAAACGCGCCCTGCACATAGACGCCGCGGTCCGCATGCGGGCAACGCCAGATCGCCCAGCCCCAGGCCAGCAGGAAGCCGGCCACCGTGGCCAGCGTGAAATAGATCAGCAACCCTGGCTGCAGCGCGGCGCCAAGATCGGCACGCAGGATGGCGAGGAACAGCAGCGCCGGCAGGGTCCCTTTGAAGACCAGGCTGGAGGCGGTGTTGACGAAGGCGGCGTCGATCAAGCCGAGACGCTTGAGCAGAACACCGAGGAACAGCATGGCAAAGACCGGAGCGGTCACCGCCAGCGTTTGCTGAATGAGAGCGAGCACAACGACTACCCGGGACTACGGCAGGGAGGCGTGCATGGTAACGCGCACCCCGTCGCTCGCGAAGCGGGGCGCAGGTAAGATCAGCGGCGGACCGGGCGCTTCTGCAATTTGCGCTGCAGGGTACGACGGTGCATGCCCAGCGCGCGTGCGGTGGCGGAAATATTGCCCTGATGCTCAGCCAGCACCCGCTGGATGTGCTCCCACTGCAGGCGATCCACCGACATGGGGTTTTCCGGCACCAGCGAACTCAGCTCCACGTGCTCGGACACCAGCGCGGCCAGCACATCATCGGCGTCCGCCGGCTTGCATAGGTAATTGCACGCGCCGCGCTTGATGGCTTCCACGGCGGTGGCAATGCTCGAATAGCCGGTGAGAATCAGCACGCGCATCTCGCTGTCCAGCTCCAGCAGCCTGGGCAGCAGGACAAGCCCGGAATCACCTTCCATCTTCAGGTCCAGAACCGCGTAGTCGGGACTGTCCCGCATCGCGATGGCCAGTCCTTCTTCGGCACTGGATGCCACGCTGACACGTAGCCCACGACGTTCCATGGAGCGCGCCATCACCCGGGTGAAGGTGGCATCGTCATCCACCAGCAACAGATGGGGCTGCTCATCTCCCTCGAACAGGACTTCTTCAGACATGCGTGCTCCTTGGCTGCGGCATGGTCAATCAATGCAAACCGTAAAGGCGCGGCAAACGCAGCTCGGTGAGCGTACCACCCTCTTCGTGGTTATACAGTTTTACGGTTCCACCGGCACGCGTCACGCTGGCCTGGCTGAGGAACAGGCCCAGACCGAAACCCTTCCCCTTGGTAGTGAAGAACGGCTTGCCGAGCTGCTCGGCGATCGCCAGCGGCACACCAGCGCCATGATCGCGAATGGTCACCTTGATCCATTGATGGTCCCAGCCCAGGCGGATGGCCAGGTTTTCCGGCGAGGCATCAGCTGCATTGTTCAGCAGATTGAGCAGCGCCTGGGTCAGTTCGGCCGGCGGCATCAGGGTCGGCGGCGCGCCCTTGCCGACGCACTCGTAGCGATAGGTCGCCTCGGGGCGCATCAGGTGCCAGCGCTCCAGTGCGGCTTCCAGCCACTCGCGCACCGTCTGCTCGGCAATCTCCTGCCGCCGCTGCGCCTCGGCGGCGCGCACCAGGCTCTGCAGCGTGCCCTTGCAGAGCATCACCTGATCCTGCAGTACCCTGAGGTCGTCCTGCAGGCCCGGCGTCTCCTGGCAATCCTGAATCATGTCCTTGAGCAGCACGCTCATGGTAGACAGCGGCGTGCCCAGCTCATGGGCCGCACCGGCGGCCTGGGTGGCGACCGCCAGCAGTTGCTGATCGCGCATATCCGCTTCGCGGCGCTGCGCCTGCAACTCCTCCTGGAATCGCAGCGCCTCGGCCATGCGCGCCACGAACACGGTGATCAGCAAGGCGGCGAGCGCAAAACTCAACCACATCCCGTAGACCATGATTTCCGCAGGCAGGGTAACCAGCAGAGTCAGCGGATGGTGTGCGAACAGCAGCAGGCTGTAACTGATCAGCGCCAACGCGGCCAACAGCAGCGTGTACAGCCAGGGCAGCGTTGCTGCGGCGATGGTCAGCGGCACCAGGTAATAGGAGACGAAGGGGTTGCTGGAGCCCCCAGAGAAATACAGCAGCACGCTATGGATGATCAGGTCGCAGGCCAGCTGCACGGCGTATTCCTGCTCAGTAACCGGCCATTGCTGACGTAGCCGTAGAGCCGTAAACAGGCATAGAAGCGTGGAAATGCCGAGGATTATGGCCAGGGCGGTCCAAGGCAGCATTACCACCCCGGACAGCCAGGCGACACCCACGGACGCCGCCTGGGCGCTCAGCACCAGGACACGGATAAGAACCAGCCGACCAAGGTTCTGGCGATTGGCGGAAAGCGGAAAGAGAGGGGCTCGCATAGTGGCTCCGGGCAGTTGCCCGAGTATAACCAGCGACTTTTTCGCGCCACTGCGGCATAGCGCCGCAAGTGTGTCCGTGCCACCCTTGCGTGTGCCATCCGCTCGGGCGAAAGTCCCGTGCATTGTCTCTGCCCCGGCGCTCTTCGGCGCCACATCCTGAGGATTCATCATGTCGAGCCTGTCCCGCCTGTCGCTGCTTGCCCTGTTTGCCTGTGCCAGCCTGCCCGCACTGGCGGAAGAGCCCCGCTACAATCAGGTTTCCCTGCGCAGCGAAGTCAGCCAGGACGTCAGCCAGGATCGCATGCACGTGACACTGTACACCGAGGCACAGGACAGTGACCCGGCCCGTCTAGCCAAAAAAGTCACCGAAACCCTCAATGCGGCCCTCGGCAAGGCCCGCCAGAACAAGGCCGTGACCGTCAGCCAGGGCAGTCGCGGCAGCTATCCGATCTACGAAGAAAAGGGGAAGAAGATTCGCGCGTGGCGCGAGCGCGCCGAGCTGCGCCTGGAAAGCGCCGATTTTCCCGCCCTTTCCCAACTGACCGGCGAACTGCTGCAGACCCTGAACATGGGCGGCATGAATTTCAGCGTCTCCGACGTTCTGCGCAAACGTCACGAAGATGAACTGCTGCGCCAGGCCGTGCAGGCCTTCGGTGCCCGGGCCAAGCTGACCAGCGAAGCGCTAGGCGGCACCGGCTACAAGCTGGTCAATCTCAACCTGCACAGCAGCGGCTTCCCGCAACCGGTATACCGCACAGCGGCCAAGATGATGATGGAAGCCGCCAGCGACGCCGTGGCCCCGCAGGTGGAAGCCGGCACCGCCCGCATCAGCATCCAGGCCGATGGCATGATCGAAGTGATCATGCCCTGAACCGTAGCGGATCCCTGGCCGGGTTTTCCCGGCCAAGGGTCATTCCAAGCCGCAGTGAATCCGCTGCTTGCCGGACTTTCTCGGCTGACAAGGCAGCCGCACACCACAATCGAATCAACCCTTCCCTCCCCGCACCACTCCCTTATCCGCTCCCCGCGTGCTTCGCTCGGCATCACTCTGCCACGAGCCTAATAGCCCGAATGCGATTGAAAACGCTTCTCAACCCAATCGAGAATCATTATCATACCGCTCCAGAAGGTCGAACGACTCGTTTGCGCCCAACACCCTGGAGAGTTTCACGATGCCCCTGCCCTTTGCCCGCACCGCGCTAGCCACCGCTCTGCTGAGTGTCAGCGTTACCGCCGTAGCCCAGGATGCGCTGATTCTTGGCGATACCGTTGTGAGTGCTGCTGGTTATGAGCAGAAGATTACCGAGGCGCCGGCGAGCGTGACGGTGGTTACTC
>DATJDB010000095.1:0-2355 GCA_035497635.1 Pseudomonas sp.
ATCAGGTTCAGCAGCTTCAGCGAAGGACCGCTGGGCTTCTTCTCGCCAATTTCCCACTTCTGCACGGTGGAAACGCTGGTGTTGAGCACGGCAGCGAAGACGGCCTGGCTGACCTTCGAATTCTCGCGGATCAGCTTGATCTTGCTTGCGTCAATGTCCGGCACGGCGAGATGGCTCAGCGCTTCGTACTCGTGCATGCGGCGCTTGCTGATCACACCAGCCCGATGCAGGCCTGTGGCCGTCTCGTGGACTTCGGCAAGAATGCGGCTCTTGCGGACTTTGTTAGTCATGGTCTACCTCCACAAGTTCGTCGGCTTCCAGCGCGGCGGCAAGAGCTTTGTCGTCCTGACCAAGAAGATCTGACGCCAGCTCCTGCAGCGCGCGAAGCTCATGCTTGTCGATATTGGCTCGTTCGTTCTTGCCGAAACCAAAGATGAAGTACCAGCGGTCGCCTCGATTGGTGGCGACGATGGTTCGTGCGCCTCCGCGCTTTCCACGGCCGGGCAAGGCAATCCGTTTCTTGACCAACTGTCCGCCGAGGTCGGCATCGATCAGTCCTGCCTCCATCTCGATCACCGACTGGAACAGATCAGGATCGGCCAGACCCGTCTTGCCCATCCAACGGCTGAACGTCCGTGTTCTGAAAATCCGTTTCATGGCTACAACCATAGCACTTGGTGATATGGTTTTCATCTGCCCGTGGAGTCCTCGCATCAGTCAAAAAAGAAGCCCGCCATCGGCGGGCTTCTTCAGGCCAACGAGGTATCCCGTGCCCTACCCCAGCAACACCCGGTTCATCCGCTGCACGAATGCGGCGGGGTCCGGCAGCTGCGCACCGGCGGAAATCTCCGCCTGCTCCAGCAGCAGCGTAGCGAGATCGCGCGCCTTGTCCTCATCGGCCTCGTTCTCCACACGCTTGACCAGCGCGTGCGCCGGGTTGATCTCCAGCGTCGGCTTGCTCTCGGGCATGTCCTGCCCGGCTTCGCGCAGCAGACGCGCCAGGTGCGGGGCCATTTCGTAATCGGAGAGCGCCAGGCACGACGGCGAATCGGTCAGGCGGGCGGACACCTTCACCTCGCCCACGCGATCGCCGAGCAGGTCCTTGAGCTTCTTCAGCAGCGGCTCGGCCTCTTTCGTGGCCTCTTCCTGCTTTTTCTTGTCGGCCTCGTCCAGCGGTACCTCGCCCTTGGCCACGCTCTTGAGCTTCTTGCCTTCGTACTCGCTCAGGGAGCCGATCATCCATTCGTCGATGCGGTCGGACATCAGCAGCACCTCGATGTCCTTGGCCTTGAACGCTTCCAGCTGCGGGCTGCCGGCGGCGGCCTTGTAGCTGTCGGCGGTGATGTACCAGATCGCGTCCTGGCCGACGGCCATGCGGCTGATGTAGTCGTCCAGCGAGACGTTCTGTGCGGTGCCCTCGCCCTTGGTCGAGGCGAAGCGCAGCAGCTTGGCGATGCGCTCGCGGTTGTTGGCGTCTTCGCTGATGCCTTCCTTGAGCGTATTGCCGAAGGCCTTGTAGAAGGTCGCGAACTTCTCCGGTTCGTCGCGGGCGAGCTTCTCGATCAGGTCGAGCACGCGCTTGACGCAAGCCGCCTTGATGCGGTCGACCTGACGGTTGTGCTGCAGGATTTCGCGGCTGACGTTGAGCGGCAGGTCGTCGGCATCGACCACGCCGCGCACGAAGCGCAGGTAGTTCGGCAGCAGCTCTTCGGCGGCGTCCATGATGAAGACGCGCTTGATGTAGAGCTTCAGGCCCTTGCGCTCGTCGCGGCCGCCCATCATCAGATCGAACGGCGGCTGCGCGGGAATGTAGAGCAGCGTGGTGAAACTCTGGCTGCCCTCGACGCGGTTGTGCGTCCACGCCAGCGGGTCGTTGAAATCGTGGCCGAGCGACTTGTAGAAGCTCTGGTAGTCCTCGTCGGAAATGTCCGATT
Source organism: Pseudomonas sp. (assembly GCA_035497635.1). Taxonomy (GTDB): domain Bacteria; phylum Pseudomonadota; class Gammaproteobacteria; order Pseudomonadales; family Pseudomonadaceae; genus Serpens. The sequence goes on from DATJDB010000095.1 coordinate 1,935, forward strand.
TCGGCTTGGTCCACAGCGCGGAGGCCGCGTTGATGCTCTCGAACTCGTCGGTGGGCTTGCCGTCCTTTTCCACCGGCATGCGGATCGGGAACGCCACGTGGTCGGAGTACTTGCGGATCAGCGATTTCAGCTGCCAGCCCTTGAGGAAGTCGTCCTCGTCGGCCTTCAGGTGCAGGATCACCGCAGTGCCGCGTTCGGCCTGCTCGACCGCTTCCAGCGAGTACTCGCCCTTGCCGTCGCTCTCCCACTTCACGCCCTCGGCCGCGGGTGCGTCCGCGCGCCGGGTCACCACGGTGACCTTGTCGGCCACCACGAAGGCGGAATAGAAACCCACGCCGAACTGACCGATCAGGCGGGCGTCGGCCTTCTGCTCGCCGCTCATCGCCTCCAGGAAACGGCGCGTGCCCGAGCTGGCGATGGT
>DATJDB010000096.1:0-13406 GCA_035497635.1 Pseudomonas sp.
TACCACGAGGTCTCGCAGCAGGTGCGTGCGATCTTCGCCCGCCACACCGCGCTGGTCGAGCCGTTGTCGCTGGACGAGGCCTATCTGGATGTGAGCGAGCTCGCCAGTGGTCTGCCGTCGGCGACCGCCACCGCCACGGCGATCCGCGCGGCAATCCGTGCGGAAACCGGACTCACCGCCTCGGCCGGGGTGGCGCCCAACAAGTTCCTGGCCAAGATCGCCAGCGACTGGCGCAAGCCTAACGGTCTGTTCGTGATTACCCCGGATGACGTGGAGGCCTTTGTAGCCGAGCTGCCGGTGAGCAAGCTGCACGGGGTCGGCAAGGTTACCGCCGAGCGTCTTGCGCGCTTGGGAATACGAGCCTGCCAGGATTTGCGCGAATGGGATCGGCTGGCCTTGATGCGCGAATTCGGCAGTTTCGGCGAGCGCCTGTGGCACCTGGCGCGCGGCATCGACGACCGCCCGGTGCAGGTGGACAGCCGACGCCAGTCGCTGAGCGTGGAAACCACCTTCGACCAGGATCTGCCGAACCTGGCGGCCTGCCTCGCCGAATTGCCCGAGCTGTATGACGAACTGCAACGCCGGCTGACGCGGCTGGACGAGAGCTACCGGATCGGCAAGCCGTTCGTGAAGCTCAAGTTCCATGACTTCACCCAGACCACGCTCGAACAGGCCGGCGCCGGCTGGGACCCGGACAGCTACCGGCTGCTGCTCGGCCAGGCCTTCATCCGGGGCGACAAACCGGTGCGGCTGATCGGCCTGGGCGTGCGGCTGGTGGATCTGCAAGGCGTGCAGGAACAGTTGCGCCTGTTCTAATCGAAGGCGAAATGTTCCCCCGGCAGGTCCATGATCTTCCGCGCCGGGCTGAGCATGGCGGTGGCGTGGGCCTTGGCGCGTGGCAGCAGGCGGCTGAAGTAGAAGTCGCTCGTGGCGATCTTGGCCTGGTAGAAGTCCAGCGACTCGGCGCCATCGTCGCGCATGTGTCGGCGGGCGGCACGTTCCTGCAAGGCCCAGGAATACGCCAGGGTCACGTAGCCGGCATACATCAGGAAATCATGGCTGGCGGTGCTGACCAGATCACGCTGTTTGCGGGCGATGAGGGCGATGCGCAGGGTCAGCCAGTTCCATTGCGCGCACAGGCTGAGCAGGGTCAGCGCCTTGCCGCGCATGCCGGGCTCCTCCTTCCACAGAGTCCAGGCCAGCGCGGCGATGTCGCCGGTGAACCGGCGCACCGCCTTGCCCTGAGTCATCAACAGCACCTTGCGGCCGAGCAGGTCGAGGGCCTGGATGCCGGTGGTGCCTTCATAAAGCGTAGCGATGCGCGCGTCGCGGACAATCTGTTCCATGCCGTGCTCGCGGATGTAGCCATGCCCGCCGTACACCTGCATGCCCAGGTTGGCGGCTTCCAGCCCCAACTCGGTCAGGCAGCCCTTGAGGATCGGGGTGAGAAAGCCCAGCTTGTCGTCCCAGTGGGCCTGCTTGGCTTCATCGCCGGCGAGCAGGCCCTCGACCATGCGGTCGGCATACTGCGCGGCCAGATAGACCAGCATCCGGCCGCCCTCGGCGATTGCCTTCTGGGTCAGCAGCATGCGCCGGACATCGCCGTGATGCAGGAGAACATCCGCCACCTGCTGCGGCTCCTTGGCGCCGGACAGCGCGCGCATCGAGCGACGTTCGCGCGCATAGGCCAGCGCGCCCTGATAGGCCAGCTCGGCGGTGGCCACGCCCTGGATGGCGGTGCCGATGCGTGCGCTGTTCATGAAGGTGAACATGCATTCCAGCCCCTGGTTGGGGGGGCCGATCAGGTAGCCGGTGGCGGCGTCGAAATTCATCACGCAGGTCGCCGAGGCCTTGATGCCCATCTTCTTTTCCAGCGCGCCGCAGGTCACGCCGTTGCGTGCGCCCAGGCTGCCGTCGGCGTTGACCCGGAACTTGGGCACGATGAACAGGCTGATGCCGCGGGTGCCCTTGGGCGCATCGGGCAGGCGCGCCAGCACGATGTGGATGATGTTTTCGGTGAGGTCATGCTCGCCGCTGGATATGAAAATCTTGGTACCGGTCAGCGCATAGCTGCCGTCGGCATTGGCTTCGGCGCGGGTCTTCACCTGGCCCAGATCGGTGCCGCACTGAGGTTCGGTGAGGCACATGGTGCCGGCCCAGCGGCCCTCGGTGAGCGGCGGGAGATAGGTGTTTTTCTGTTCTTCGTCGCCATGCATCATCACCGTGTTCATGGCGCCCAGCGACAATCCCGGGTACATGGCGAACGGCCAGTTGGCGGTGCCGAGCATTTCCTGCTTGAGGGCGCCGAGGCTCATTGGCAGACCCTGACCGCCGTATTCGACTGGATGCGAAAGCCCCTGCCAGCCGCCGTCGACATAGGCCTGATAGGCCTCCTTGAAACCCGGCGGGGTATGCACCTCGCCATTTTCCAAATGGCAGCCTTCTTCATCGCCGGAGTGGTAGAGCGGGGCGATGATCTCCTCGCACAGGCGGGCGCATTCGCCGAGGATGGCCTCGACCATGTCTGGCGTGGCCTCCGCGCCGGCAGCCAGGGCGCCGTAGTGGGCGGGGTAATCGAGCACTTCGTTGAGCAAAAAGCGGGTGTCGCGCAGCGGAGCTTTGTAGACGGGCATGTTCGGTCTCGACGGATGGAACGACGCGGCGAGTTATACGAGGGTGCTCTCGGGCATGCCTTGGCCTGTAATGCGGTGGCGCGTGGCAGATTGGTCAGAGTGATTGGCTATGGCCGCTCCAACAGGACGGCAGTCTCACTCCGCGATCTGCAGTTCCCGCGCCTTGGTGTACACGTAACGCACCTTCTCGTACTCGAACGGCGAGTTGACCTGGCCATAACGGAAGCTGGTCTGGTAACGCATATCCACCACGCGCAGACCGTAGATTTCGGGGTGGCCGTAATTGCTGGCTTCGCTGACGTTCAGGTAGTCGATCTCGCCTTCCACCCAGAAATCGGTCGCTATTCCGGTGGTGTCGCGCAGGTTGGAGGGGCCGAGGAAGGGCAGCACAAGATAGGGCCCGGGCGGCACACCATAGGCGCCGAGAGTCTGGCCGAAATCCTCGCTGTGGCGCGGCAGTCCCATCTTGCTGGCCACGTCCCACAGTCCAAACACGCCGAATGTGCTGTTGAACAGCACGCGGGCTGTCACTTCCATGGAACGCTTGCCCTTGAGTTGCAGCAGGCTGTTGAACAGGTTGCCGACATCGCCGAGGTTGTTGAAGAAATTGCCCACCCCGCTGCGCACAAAGCGCGGCGTCACCGCCTGGTAGGTATTCACCACGGGCAACAGTACCCATTCATCGAAGCGCTGGTTGAAGTGGTAGATACGGCGATTCCAAGGCTCCAGCGGATCGTAGATATCCAGTGCCAACAGGGTGGAACGCTCGAACTCGCGCTGATCCAGGCCGGGATTGAAGGTCAGCCGATCCAGTGGGTGGGTGAAGCCATCCTCGTCAGGCATGACCGTTTGGGCGTGCACAGGCGGCAAGGCCAGCAGAAGCAGGGTCAGCAGGATGAAACGCTGTCGGAACATGGCAGATATATCCATTACTGACGCATGAAATCGAGCATGGCCTGGGTATTGACCCGGTAGTTCATGTTGCCGCAGTGCCCGCCGCGCGGGTACAGCGTCAATCGTGGTCCCATGGTGCGGCGCAAAAAGCCCAGGTCGCCGGGGCCGAGGATGATGTCATCGGCGTTGTGCAGCACGGCGATCTTGTCGCTGGCCCGCAGGTAATCCTCCAGCGCGTAGAGGCTCACTGCATTGACCATTTGCGGCAGGCTGCCGCCGTCGAGGCGTTTGCGCCACATCGGCACCAGTTGCTCGGCCATGTAGCAGTCGAAATCGCAGAGCATGGCGCGGCGGAAGAAGGGCGTGATCTCGGTGCCTTCGTTGATCGGATAGCCCGGCGGGATGATCAGCCCGCGCCGGTTGATCAGGTCCGAGGTGAAGACGATGTCGGCGGCCGAGAAACGAAAGGAGGCGCCAATCAGCATGGCCATTTCCTCATCGCTCAGGCGTTGCCCGGATTGCTGGAAATCGAACAGCAGCGCTGCCGTCATGTCCAGGCTGCCCTGATGCTGAAAATAGCGGGTGAGCTTTTCGAGCATGCGCTCGTAAAAGGATGCGGTGTCATGGATGTCGGCCACCTGCGTCTGCACCAGACGGTCGAGGTTGGTCACCGAGGTATAGAGATTGACCGGCGGGTTGATCAGTAGCACCCGCTGGAAATTGAAGTGACGCCGCTGCTCGTCCAGATGGCTGACGAAGGCGGCATGCAGACCGCCGAGGCTGTAGCCGGTCAGGTGGTAATCGGTAACTTCCAGCCGCGGATGGTTGGCCATCACCGCCTGCATGACCCGATACAGATCATCGGCATCTTCGGAGGAAATGCCCGGGGTGGCGTAGCGCGAGGCGGCGGCCATGAAGTCGTAACTGGTCGGCGAGGACAGCTGCACCACATGGAAGCCGCCCTGGTAGAAGACCTTCTTCAGCAGTTCCATGTTGCCGCTGGCGTAGTGGGCGCCGGTGCCGGCGATGATGAAGATCAGCGGCGCCGGGCCGTCCTGGGTGGCGATCCGGTAGCGAAGCTTTTTCACCGGCCAGAAATTCGCCGGCAGCTTGTGCTCGCGTTCCGGACGCAGCAGCAGGCTGTGATCGCTCTGGTCGATCTCGTCATCGGTGGGCAGATCCGGGCGCAGCTCCGGTGGGGTGCCGGCGATAGTGGCCTCGAACGGGTTGCTCAGCGGAAAGCCATAGGCTTCGGCGGAAATATCGGCTGCCAGGGCGGGGCCACAGGCCAGCAGGCCAAGCAACAGGGTGAGCGGAAGCGAATACGGCATGGTCGGTCCGAAGCGGCAAGGGGCAAGGCTATGACAACAGGGTGGCCCACAGGGTGCGCAGTATGCCGGGCTGGCGATGCGGCAAGCCAGTATGCGCTGACTATCCTTGAGGGCCGGAGCGGCGTTGCGGGAGCTATTGATGCGTTCGACACGAACAGACACGTCCGGTGCCGGACGCCGCTGGCTCTGGGGGTTGGTCCTGCTGCTCTGGGTGCTGGGCTGCTGCGCCCTGCGCTTCCTGTTTCTGGAAGACGAGCGCTGGCTGGCCTGGTGTGCCGACGCCCCGGCAAGTCTGGCCTGTCAGGCGCGTGCCGGGCTGGGCTGGGCCATTCATCTGCGGCTGCTGGCCTGGTTGGCGCTGCCGCCGGCGCTGCTGGGCTTCTGCCTGGCCGGCGCGCCCGGTCGCTGGCTGGCCGGTGGGGCGCTGGTCCCGGCGCTGGCCGGGCTGGTGCTGTACGCCGTCACGCCGGCGTCCTTCGCGACCCTGCTGGCCCTGTTGCGCCTGGTGCGCAACGAGCGCCTCAGTGGCGCCAGAACGCCTGGGTGAACAGTACCAGCACGGTGATGATTTCCAGACGTCCCAGCAGCATGCCCAGTGACAGCAGCCACTTGGCGGCATCCGGCAGGCTGGCGAAATTGCCGGCCGGACCGATGATCGGCCCCAGTCCCGGGCCGACGTTGCACACTGCGGTCGCCGCCCCGGTCAGCGCGGTCAGCGGATCCAGGCCGAGCAGCGCCAGGCCCAGGGCGACCACACCGATGGTAATGGTGAAGAAGAACGAGAAGGTGAGGATCGAGCGAACGATGTCCTCGTCCAGCGGGTGACCGTTGTACTTCTGCTGGATCACCGCGCGCGGGTGAATCAGCTGCTGCATGTTGGCGCGCAACAGCGCATAGGCCACCTGGAAACGGAAGATCTTCAGGCCGCCGGTAGAAGAGCCGGAGCAGCCGCCGACAAAGGTCAGATAGAAGAACACCATGACGGCGAAGCCGCCCCACTGGCTGTAATCGCCCAAGGCGAAGCCGGTGGTGCTGATGATGGACACGGCGTTCACCGAAGCAATGCGCAGCGCGTCCGTCCAGGCCAGGTCGGAATTCAGCCAGAGCCAGAGGCTCAGCAGCAGGCAGGTGGCCGTCAGCAGCTTGAGAAAGCCCTGCACCTGCTGGTCGCGCAGCAGCGCCTGGTAGTTCCCCCGCAGGGTGGACACATAGAGCATGAACGGCAGGCTGCCCATGATCATCAGCACCACCGCGACCCAGTGGGCCGCGGGCGGAAAATTGGCTAGCGACCCGTCCGAGGTGGAGAAGCCGGCGGTGGAGATTGAGGTCATGGCATGGTTGATGGAATCGAACCAGCCCATGCCGGCCAGGTGGTAGGCGAGCGTGCCGGCCAGCGTGAACAGCAGATACACCCCGATGAGGTACTTGGCGGCCATGTGCGAGCGTGGCAGTACCTTCTCCGACCAGTCCGAGGATTCGGTCTGGAACAGCCGCATGCCACCGACGCGCAGCAGCGGCAGGATCGCCACCGCCATGGCAATGAAGCCGATGCCGCCCAGCCATTGCAACAGCGACCGCCACAGCAGCAGGCCGGGCGAGGCGCCATCCAGGCCGGTCAGCACCGTGCCGCCGGTGGTGGTAATGCCCGACATGCTCTCGAAGAAGGCATCGGTGTAGCTCAGGTTGCGGATCATCAGCATTGGCAGGGCGGCGAACAGCGCCACCACCAGCCAGCTGGCGGTGGTCAGCAGGTACATGTCGCGCGGCCGCAGGTGTGCCTCGGCCGGGCGACCGGGCAGCACCAGGGCCAGTCCCGCGCAAAAGGTGATCAGGCTCGACCAGAGAAAGGGCTCCAGTTCGTCGGTGCGCGCGTACCAGAGCTGGGCGAACAGCGGCAGCAGCATGCTGGCGGCCAGGGTGATGAGGAAGATGCCGAGAATGAAACCGATGATGCGTAGGGTCGGCAGGGCCATTGAGTTGGCTCGGGCGGGGAAATTGAGGGGCGCATTCTAACCCTGTGGGGGCGCCTGTAAACGGAGCGATGACGGCGATGAAAAAACTTTCGTAGCCCCCTTCACAGCCACAATGCGATGCATAGAATAGCCGCCTAGCGCCGGCTGCTCCGCCGGTTTTCGAGTTCGCCTCCCATGTCCTACGACAACCCCTGCCTCACGTGCGGTGCCTGCTGTGCGTACTTTCGCGTGTCCTTCTATTGGGGCGAATGTCGCTCCGCCGGCGGCAGCGTGCCGGACGAGCGAGTCGTGCAGATTTCGCCCTATCACGCCGCCATGATTGGCACCGATGCCAAGCCGGCCCGTTGCGTTGCGCTGCTGGGCGACGTTGGCTGCTCGGTGCGCTGCACCATGTACGAACAGCGCTCCAGTACCTGCCGCGAATTCGAAGCCTCCTGGGTCAACGGCCAACACAACCCGAACTGCGACGCCGCCCGCGCAGCCCATGGTCTGCCACCGGTGACCCCGCCGCTGCAGCCTGATCTGTCGCCCGACCGGGTCGCGTGATGCCGAAAGTGAGCGAAGTCTTCCGATAGGCCACTAGAATGGCCGCCTGTATCGATTCTGGAGGTGGCCCATGGAGGCTCTCGACGCTCTGCTGACCCGTGTGTCCGTGCCGCGTTTGCACGACCCGGCGCCGGATGAGGCGCAACGCCAGCAGTTGTTCCGCGCCGCGCTGCGCGCGCCCGATCATGGCCAGCTGCGCCCCTGGCGCTTCCTGACCATCGAAGGAGTGGCCCGCGAGCGCCTGGGTGAACTGTTCGCCCAGGCGGTCTCGGCGCACGGCAACGTCAAGCCGGACATGCTCACCAAGGCGCGCGCCATGCCGCTGCGCGCGCCGCTGCTGGTGGCGGTGATCGCCGCGCCGAAGACGCACTTCAAGGTGCCGGAAAGCGAGCAGATCCTCTCGGCCGGCTGTGCCGCCTACGCCATCGTGCTGGGCGCCCATGCGCTGGGCCTGGGCGCGATCTGGCGCAGCGGCGACCTTTCCCATGATCCGCTGGTGAAGGCCGGGCTGGGTGTAGGCGAGCACGAACAGATTGTCGGCTTCCTCTATCTGGGTCGCGCCGAAGGCGAGCGCCGCACGCCGCCGGCGCTCAATCCCGCCGACTTCGTGACCGCCTGGCAAGGTTGATCGGTCGGGCCAGAACGCACTAAGGGTGGTCGGGTCTCAACAGTTCCGGCAGCGCAAGCTGCCTGACTCCTGGGAGACTAGCGATGATCAATCCTGCCTTTGAAGCCTGTGTCCAGGCGTGTACCCGTTGCGCCGAGGCGTGTGAGCACTGCGCCTCCTCCTGCCTGCGCGAAGAAGACCTTCAGATGATGGCTCGCTGCATTCAGCTGGATCGCGACTGTGCGGACCTGTGCCGGCTATGTGCTGTGCTGATGACCCGGGACAGCGAACAAGCCGCAGCCCTGTGCCGAGTCTGCGCCGCAGCCTGCCGCGCCTGCGCTGCCGAGTGTGCCCGTCACGAGCATGATCATTGCCAGGCTTGCGCGCGCGCTTGCACGGCGTGCGCCGAGGAATGCGAGCGGATGGCGGCGTAAGCAATTGTGGAGCGGAACCTGTGGGAGCGAATTCATTCGCGAGCTTTTTGGGGTTCCCGGCCAGGGGGGGGGGCCGCATGAAGAGCTTGCGGACAAGTCCGCTCCCACTAAGGCAAAAAGCCGGACCCAAGGGTCCGGCTTTTAGGTGCAACGCCGTCGCTTAGAAACGGTAGGTCAGCTGGGCTGCCAGGCCGTGGGCGGAGTTTTCATACTCGGCGTTGTAGCCGGTCTGATTCACTTCGCCCTTGTCTTCCTTCAGGTAGGAGTAGGCCAGGTCGAGGGTCACGTCCTGGTTGATGTTCCAGCCAGCACCCAGGGACAGGATGGTGCGATCCGACACCGGGATGCGGGTGGTGCGGTGTTCGTTGGTGGTCGGCGACTCGTCCAGTGCCAGGCCGGCGCGCAGCACCCACTGCGGATTCAGCTGGTAGGCGGTGCCGACGGCGAAGGACCAGGTGTCGCTCCACTTCAAGGGCTCTTTTAGCTCAGCGAAATCACCAGCGGCAAAAGCGGGAACACCCGAATTTTCGACAACCAGCGCATCCAGACGGCTCCAGCGGGTCCAGGTGGCGCCACCATGGATAGTCCACTGATCGTCCAGTCGATAGGTCACCGAGGTATCGATGATTTCCGGCATGGTGATGTCTACACCGGCGCCGAAGGTGTTATTCAGCATCTGGAAGGGCGGGACGGGGTATGGGCCAACAGATGTCGGCAGACCGGTGGGCATACCACTGACTTTGGTATCGCCTTCCAGGCTGTAGGAAATCTTGGATTTGTAGTTCAGGCCCCAGCTCAGTTGCTCGGTAACATCTACCAGCACGCCGAGGTTGAAGCCGTAGGCAATATCGTCGCCTTCGATTTCAACCTTGGCATCCGGGAATGGTCCCAAACCCAAGGGGGCCAACTTTGGAGAGATATTGGTATTGCTGGTCAGCTTCCCATAAATACGGCTGATCACCAGGCCACCGCCCACCGACACCTGGTCGTTGATCTTGTAGCTGAGGGTCGGCTGCAGATTGACCACTTCCACTTCGCTGTTCAGACCGTGGTAGCGACCCATGTGGCCTTTTTCGTAGTCGCTGATGACCGCGAACGGCACGTACAGGCCGAGACCGAAGTGCAGCTTGTCGTTGATCGGGGTGACGTAGTAGCCGAAGGGCACGGTGGCGAAGGGCACCATGTCGCCGTCGGTGCTGCCGGTGCCGCCGGTCGCTTCGATATCGGTCAGCGCATGAATGAACGCCAGACCACCACTCACTTCGCGACGATCAAGCTTGGACATGCCGGCCGGGTTGCCGGCCACGGTACTGGCGTCCTGGGCGGAGGAGGAACGGCCGGCGAAGGCGGTGCCCATGCCGCTGGCGCTGTGTTCGTTGATGGCCAGGCCGTTTGCCATGGCTTGGCTGGACAGGGCGCCAATCGCCAGAGCCAGTGTTGTTTTTATCCAGGCTTGTTTCATCGATAACTCCGGTTTCTCGGTTTGAAGCGAGCGGGGCGACGCTAACAGGATCGGTCCTGTTCCAGCGGGGCAAACCGCTCTAGATCGCGGCATTCACACATTCCATGCAGGCCGTGAAGGTTCTCGGCGAAGCATGCTAAAAAAACCGGGCGAGCAATGTAACTATTTGTTCTTCAAGGGAAATGTTCGGTCGAGGGCTGACCCATCAGTCACTTGTCGCCACCGGGCGCGCCGGATCGGTGATCCATTCGCTCCAAGAGCCGGCGTACAGCGGCGCCAGCGGCAGGCCAGCGAGGCTCATGGCGAACAGGTTGTGGCAGGCGGTGACGCCGGAGCCGCAATAGGCCACCAGTTGGTCGGGGCTGCGTCCGGCGAGCAGGCGTTCGAAGCGCTGGCGCAGCTGCACCGGCGGCAGGAAGCGGCCATCGGCGCCCAGGTTGTCGGTGAAGGGGGCGCAGCAGGCACCGGGAATGTGACCGGCCACCGGGTCCAGCGGCTCCACCTCGCCGCGAAAGCGCGGCAGGCCCCGTGCATCGATCAGCGTCAGGGCCGGGTCGCGCAGGCGCTGGAGCAGGCTGGCGACATCCAGCACCAGGCTGGCGTCCGGGCGGGCGGTGAAGTTGCCGCGCGCCGCTTCGTCGGTCTGCGCGGTCACCGGCAGGCCGGCCGCCTGCCAGGCCTGGAAGCCGCCGTCCAGCAGATAGACATCGTTGCGCTTGCCTAGCCAGGCCAGCAGCCACCAGGCGCGCGCGGCAAAGGCGCCGGGGCCGTCATCGTAGAGCGCCACCGTGCTGTCCTGATGCACGCCCCACTCGCGCAGGCGCTCTTGCAAACGGGCGGGATCGGGCAGTGGATGGCGGCCGGTGACGCCCTTGATCACCGGGCCGGACAGGTCCTGGTCGAGATCGGCGAACCGGGCGCCCGGGACATGGCCTTCGGTGTAACGGCTACGACCGTAGGCAGGATCGTCCAGGGCGAAGCGGCAATCGAGGATGAGCAGATCGGGGGTCGACAGGCGCTCGGCCAGTTGTGGCGCAGTCAGCAGGCGGGCGAGGGACATGATGGCTCCTGTGTCTCTGAGGGGCGGACCGGCATCATAAGGGGGCCGTCATATTTCGCCAGTTGCCTGGCATAGACCCGTCACAGAAATGGGAGCCGTCATGTCTGATCTGGCCGTCATTACCGGGAGCGCCACGCTGGCCCGCCGTGTGGGCGTTCTGGTGGGAAATGTCCTGGTTACCGCCTATTACTGCTGCGTCATCCTCGGGCGCGCCGCAGTCAGTCGATTACGGCGCGAGCACATCGACCGCTATGCGCGCGGCTGGGCCCGGGTACTGCTGCGCATGGCGCGCATCGACATTCAGGTGCAGGGACAGGCGCCGGATTTCGCCGATGGCCGGCGCTACATCATCCTCTGCAACCATTCCAGTCACTACGACATCCCGGTGAGCTTCGCCCATCTGCCAGGCTCGATCCGCATGCTGGCCAAGAAGGAACTGTTCTCCATTCCGCTGTTCGGAGCGACCCTGCGCGCCGGTGAATTCCCCTCCATCAACCGCGGCAATCGCCATCAGGCGGTGCGCGACATGGAAAACGCGCGCCGGCTGATGGAAAGCGGCATCGTGCTGTGGGCGGCCCCGGAAGGCACCCGCTCGGCGGATGGTCAATTGCTTGCGTTCAAGAAAGGCTGTTTCCATCTGGCGCTGGATACCGATGCGATCATCGTGCCGCTGGCGATTCGCGGCATTCACCCGGTGCTGCCGGCGCGCAGTTGGAAATTGAACCTGGGCATGCCGGTCGAGGTGGAGATCGGTGAACCCATCGACGCCAGCCGCTACAGCGCCGAACAGTTGCCCGAGCTGATGGCCGACACCCGTGCGCGCCTGCAGGCGATGCTCGATCGCGGTGTCGCGCCGGCCGGCGTGGTTGCCGAAGAGCAGCTGACCCCGGCCTGACGCGCGCCACTCGACTCCGCCGGCCGGCGTAAAGCCGGCCCCACAGGGTTCGGTGGCGCCAAGGTTCATACCTGGCCCCGGGAGCGCTGTATACTGCGCGCCCTTTATTCGACGGGAAGGCCCTGCGTGAGCATCGACATTCACTGGATCCGCGACGACGCCGAGCTGGCGCAGCAGTGCGCTGCCTGGCGCACGCTGCCGTTCGTGGTGCTGGACACCGAATTCATGCGGGTCGACACCTTCTATCCGATCGCTGGTCTGGTGCAGGTCGGTGATGGTCGACAGGCCGCACTGATCGATCCACTGTGCATTCGCGACTGGTCACCGTTCGCCGCGCTGCTGGACGATCCCGCCGTAGTCAAGGTGCTGCATGCCTGCAGCGAAGATCTTGAAGTCTTCCAGCGCCTGACTGGCACACTGCCACAGCCGCTGTTTGACACCCAGCTGGCCGCCGGCTACCTGGATCTGGGCTTTTCCATGGGCTATTCGCGCCTGGTGCAGGCGCTGCTGGCCATCGAGTTGCCCAAGGGCGAGACCCGCTCCGACTGGTTGCAGCGCCCCTTGAGCGAGCTGCAGGTGCGCTATGCCGCCGAAGATGTCCAGCATCTGGTCGAGGTCTATCGCGCCTTGGATGCGCGCCTCAGTGATGAAAAGCGCGCCTGGCTGCTGGAAGATGGCGCCGAGCTGGTGGCCAACCTGCGCCGCGAGGTCGATCCCGACGAGGCGTACCGCGAGGGCAAGCTGGCCTGGAAACTGTCCCCTCAGCAACTGGCGGTGTACCGCGTCCTCTATGCCTGGCGCGAGCGCGAAGCGCGGCGTCGTGACGTGCCGCGCAACCGCATCCTGCGGGAAACATCGCTTTGGCCGCTGGCGCGCTTTCAGCCCGCCGACCCAGGAGCGCTGTCGCGCATCGAGGATATGCATCCGCGCACCGTGCGCCAGGATGGCGAAGCCCTGTTGCAGCTGATCCGCCAGGCGGCGGCGCTGTCGCCGGAGGCCTGGCCGCAGCCAGTGGAGGAGCCGCTGCCGCTGGAAGCGGGACGTTTGATCAAAAAGCTGCGCGCCATCGGCCAGGCCGAGGCGGTGCGCCTGGGCATGGCGCCTGAGCTGATGCTGCGCAAGAAATCCCTGGAAGCCCTGCTGCGCAGCGGCTATCCCGATGGTCCCTATCAGTTGCCGGACAACCTGCGTGGCTGGCGCCGCGAGCGCCTGGGCCAGGCGTTGCTCGACGCGTTGTCCGCCCCCGGAGAATCGGCATGAAACGCATCTGTTCCATCTACAAGAGCCCGCGCAAGCGCGAGATGTACCTCTATGTGCTGAAAAGCGACGCGCTAAAGCGGGTGCCGGAAGAGCTGCTGGCCGTATTTGGCACCCCTCAGCTGGCTTTCGATCTGGTCCTGCATCCCGAGCGCCCGCTGGATCGCGAGGACATCCATCTGGTGCTGGAAAACCTCGACAAGCAGGGCTACCACCTGCAGATGCCGCCTGCCAACGACGAAGACGAGTACATCGAGCACCTTCCCGAAGAGCTGCTGCGCATGAACGACCCGCTTTAAAGGCCTCGGATTCAA
>DATJDB010000097.1:0-2142 GCA_035497635.1 Pseudomonas sp.
CGCCTTACCCGTTCATGCCGGTTGCGTGCCCGCAGCCTGGCGATTTTGGCCGTTCTCCCGTTGCAAGTCGTGCCCGCGCACGCCACCCCGGCGCTGGTCGTGGCCAACTGGAACGACTATATCAATCCCGATCTGATCACCCGTTTCACTCAGGAAACCGGTATCCAGGTCGATTACCGCACCTTTGAAACCGACGAGGATGCCGATGCGCTGTTGCGTCAGGAATTCCCGCCGGATGTACTGGTGCCGGACAGCTATTACCTGCCGCGCCTCATCCAGGAGGGCTTGCTGCAACCCGTTGCGGCGCGCTCGCTGCCCGTTTATGAGGACATCGATCCGCTGATCCTCAGCCGCTTGAGCCATGTTGATCCGGGACGGCGCTACGCCATTCCCTATATGTGGGGGCGGGTCGGCATCGTGATGGACCGCGAGCGCGTCGAGCAAGCGCTTGGCGCACAGGCACCCAACTCATGGGGCCTGCTGTTCGACCCCAGCCAGCTGGCGCGCCTATCGAGCTGCGGCGCGTCGCTGCTGGATGCGCGTGCCGAGTTCTTTGCGCTGTGGATGAACTGGCACGGCGCCCTCGCCGAGCGCCCGGCCGGGCGTGAAATGCGCGCCTTCCACAAGGCGCTGGTCGAGCTGCGGCCGCATCTGCAAGCGGTGGATAACCTGGCCTACCTGGACGATATGCCCGAAGGCCGTCAGTGCATCGCCATGGCCTGGGAAGGCGATGCACGGGCCATGATCGGCGAGAATCCGAACCTGGAATTTCTGATTCCCGACGAGGGCAGCACCGTCTATGTGGATGCCCTGGTCGTACCGGCGAAGTCGCGGATGCCGGAGCAGGCCTGGCGCTTCATCGAGTTCATGTCGCAGCCGGAAATCGCCTACCTGAACGCCGAACACGTGCAATACAACTCGCCCTACAAGACCGTCACCCGGCGCCTGCTTCTCAGCAAGGAAGGTCAGGCAGGCTGGCGCAGCCTCCGGGCGGGTGGCGCCGGCAAAGCAGTCAGCCTGGTGATCGGTGAAGGGAGTCGGCGTCCGACAGTGATCGAGGCGTGGGCGACCTTTGTCGGCCAGCGCGAGGAAGGCCTGGCGGTCGGCGCGCGCCAGTAAAGGGCTACCCCAGCAGGTCGCGGCTGAAGCGCCTGCTTTTATAGGAGCCAAAAAAAACCGCCAGTATCGCTACCGGCGGTTTTTTCATTTCAGCCCTGGTCGAATCAGACCTTGCTGCGCTCGAAGCGCTTGCGGTCGTTTTCGTTGAGGTACTTCTTGCGCAGGCGGATCGACTTGGGGGTCACTTCGACGAGCTCGTCGTCGTCGATGAATTCCAGCGCCTGTTCCAGGGAGAACTTGATCGGCGGCACCAGGGCGATGACTTCGTCCTTGCCCGAGGCGCGCATGTTGTCGAGTTTCTTGCCCTTGGTGGGGTTGATGGTCAGGTCGTTGTCACGGCTGTTGATACCGCACAGCTGGCCTTCGTAGATGTCCTGGCCCGGCTCGAGGAACAGCTTGCCACGGCTCTGTAGGGTTTCCAGCGAGTAGGTCAGCGCCTTGCCGGTGGCCATGGAGACCAGCACGCCGTTCTGGCGGTTGGTGACTTCGCCCGACTTGATCGGCCCGTAGTGGCTGAAGGTCGAGGTCAGGATGCCGGTACCCGAGGTCATGGTCAGGAAGCTATTGCGGAAACCGATCAGGCCACGGGCCGGAATGGTGTATTCCAGGCGCACACGACCCTTGCCATCCGGAGCCATGTTGGTCAGATCGCCCTTGCGCAGGCCCATCTGCTCCATCAGCGCACCCTGGTGCTGCTCTTCGATGTCGATGATGACGTTTTCGTAGGGCTCCTGCTTCACGCCGTCGACGTCCTTGATCACCACTTCCGGGCGGCCTACGGCCAGCTCGAAGCCTTCGCGACGCATGGTTTCGATCAGGACCGACAGGTGCAGTTCGCCACGGCCGGAGACCTTGAACTTGTCCGGCGAGTCGCCTTCTTCAACGCGCAGGGCCACGTTGTGCAGCAGTTCCTTTTCCAGGCGCTCCTTGATGTTGCGGCTGGTGACGAACTTGCCTTCCTTGCCGCAGAACGGCGAGTCGTTGACCTGGAAGGTCATCGATACGGTCGGCTCGTCCACGGTC